>JBEKQE010000036.1:0-32987 GCA_049520035.1 Syntrophobacteraceae bacterium
ACCCTACGGCCGAAAGGTCCATGGAAACCAGATTCACCCCCCGCAGGTAAGCGGGGCCTCTTCCGGCAATCACGGCCATTAAAAGCTGCTCGCGGTTTAGCTCAGACACGGAGAGGTTCTCCTGCGATTTTCTGTATTAAACTTCAGCCATCAAGCCTCAGGCCAATTCCGTTCTCACTCTGGCAGCCAAAAGGCGGCCACATCATTGCTTTGTTTATTATTCGGCTTTGAGGGAGAAAAGGATAAAAACTATCGTAATTAATCAGGTATCCGGTTCGTCTTCGGACGACTGGCACGAAATACTAAATGGGAATTGATTTGCGCGGCGAATGGAATGCACTGACCCGGGGTCCGGCCATGAACGGCTGACTCCACCAACGTTCAAGCCGGTTCAAATAGCCTGTCCCGCAAACGCGCAGCTCCCGCCTGGGCTGGGTTGGGGACCGGTTGCTCATCGATTTGCGCAACCGGCATTATTCCAATCAGAGAATTAAGCGTCCAGACTGTATCGGCCGAATGGAAATCCTCGGGTCGCGCGGGGCGAGGCTCGACTTTGAAGCCCGCATTCTCCAGGATCCCGTATAGAGATCGAATAGTCGTTCCCGGCAACTGAAACCGGCTCTCCGGGGTCCACCAGCGCCCAACTGTACCCGGAAAATGGGCCGGAAACTGTGTCTGATCCCCAGGCATACGCCCTGGATAGGCGCCGTTGATCCCAGACGCTCGATTACCGCCTTGCTGATGAAGTCGAAAAGAATCCTTTCGTTCAATCGCTATTGATCCGATTAATACAATGAAGTTGTCGAGAAATGCCGATTCTTAATTTTTGATTGACGGAGGATCAAATGGAGAGGCGAAAAAACAGACGAGTGCCTTTTCAAGTCATAGCGACCGTGCATACCGACCAAATCAGCACTAAGGGAATGGTCGATAACCTGAGCATGAAAGGGATGTTTCTTACTACCATGGATACCCTTTCCGGCGACAGCCCACTGGAAATCTCGATAATCCTGTCCGGATCGTCTTCCTTTCTTTCAATCAAGCTGAAGGGCAGGATGGTCCGGCAGACCGAGGCAGGCATTGCGATCGAATTTCAGGAAATGGATTTGGACTCCTTTACTCACCTCAGAAACATCATCGCACAAAACTGTGATGACGCGGACGCTGCCTACGAAGAATATTACCGGTCCATCATGTCGGAATAGCGGCCATGATGCGGACCGGCAGCCCTGCCTGGATATTCGTCTTGCCGCCATATCGGCAAGCCATGTGAATTCCATTTGCCTTTTAGCGGTTTACCCTGTTCCATAATTGATGTTACAAATAAATTTTTCGGGAAGGGCTGAGGCTTGATGATTCTATTGATTAATCCTCCGCTGGTTAAGCCTTCCGAACCGCCGCCCGGTATTGCGCGGCTTTACGGGACTTTGGTCGCAGCAGGGGTGAAATGCTCGATAATCGACGCAAACATCGAGGCGATACTCCATCTGTTCGAAAAGAGTCCGCGTGATTCTGACAGGTGGACAATGCGGGCCGTTCGAAACCGGGCATGTAATCTCGAACTTGTCCGAAGCGTGCCGGGTTACCTCGACCTTCAACGTTACAAGCGCGCGGTTTTCGATTTAAACCGGCTTATCGGGAAATCTGCAGAAAGCGGCGGTACAGTACGGCTCAGCCTGTCTAACTATCAGCATTCTGAGCTTTCAGCGGTTCGCGCCATGGACCTGTTAAGGGCGGCGGAAAAGTATCAGGAAAATCCCTTTTACGAATACTTCTCAAAACGAATTTCCAACGCCCTGGAGCTTCACTCGCCCGATGCGGTCGGCCTTTCCCTGAACTACCTCAGCCAGGCGTTGACTGCGTTTGCGATTATCGGCTTTATCAGGACTCGCTGCGAACGTGTTCGAATCGTGCTGGGAGGCAGCCTGGTTACCTCGTGGGTTTGCAAGCCGGGCCGGAGCAATCCCTTCTCGGGGCTTGTAGACCGGATTGTGAGCGGCCCGGGGGAACAGGCGCTCCTTGATTTTGCCGGGGTCAATGCAATAGTCAGCAGCCGCCGGTTTTCCTATGATCCGTTCCCGTTGGGGGATTACTTTGCACCAGGCCCGATTCTCCCCTATAGCGCATCTTGCGGATGCTATTGGAATCGTTGCGCGTTCTGTCCGGAAAAAGCGGAAGGAAATCGCTACGAGCCGGTTTCACCCGAAGCAGCGGTACGCGAAGCTGGCGAATTATGCTCAGCGTCTCACCCGGCGCTCATTCACTTTCTGGACAGCGCAATAAGCCCGGCCCTTTTGAGCAAACTCTCGGCAAACCCGCCGGGTGCGCCCTGGTACGGGTTCGTGCGAGTGACAAGAAGGCTGGCCGATGAGGATTTTTGCCGGGCGCTGAAACTGAGCGGGTGCGTCATGCTGAAGCTTGGCCTTGAGTCCGGCGATCAGGGCGTTATTGACTCGGAGGGCAAAGGGATCGACCTAGCCGTTGCGTCCAGGGCGCTGGCCTCGCTCAAAAAATCAGGGATAGGGACTTACGTCTATCTTCTTTTCGGGACCCCATCGGAATCCTTAAATGAGGCCCGCAATACGCTCGATTTTACGGTACGGCACGAACGGTTTATCGATTTTCTGAATCTTGCCGTCTTCAATATGCCTGTCAACAGTCCCGACGCACAGAGGTTCCCAACTTCTCCTCACTACGCAGGGGACCTGTCGCTCTACACCGGCTTTTCTCACCCGAAGGGATGGGACAGGCCGAAGGTCAGGCGGTTTCTGGACACCGAATTTAAAAGACAGCCCTCAATCGCGCGCATTCTGTCGAATGAGCCTCCTTTTTTCACTTCGAACCACGCGCCCTTTTTCGTGAGCCCAGAGGGGTGAACTGCACCTTTCTGGATTCGATATAGAATCCCGGCGCCCCCGGATGAGCTGGATTTCGACAAGGGCCGGGAGCACGCTGAGCGAGGGCTGAAGGTCGAAGCGGCCGAATCCCACAATGTCCTGACGTTATAGGGTATGAAACCGTAATTTCAGTAAAGAATACATCTCCTGATTGACTCAATTGCCTTAGTACTTTACTGTGTTGGGCGGTACGGAGGGTATGCCTTTTTCATTTATAACACGGGTAAATCAATCGCAGTGATCGCACGAAAAATGAATACGATGAAGGCTGGAAGGCGCCCCGCTGACAGCCCCGTCTCTGGTCATGGACAGTGATCATAGACAGGTCAGGAATGGAGAGCGTCGAGAATGGCGGCGGGGCGCCTTTCGCAGCCCGCCCACCCACCCGCGCGGGATACCTTCCGCCTAAGGCGGTAAATTGAATGACCAGCTTCCCGCTAAAGCCGGTAAGCGGAATGACCAGATTATTATCGCTGAGGGGTGCGCAATGGAAATGATATTCTTTTGCGTAGCGTTGTATATAGTCTCTCATACGAGGATGTTGATGCGCGCACAATTCGACAGCGTGAGAGTCATCGGCGGCCATGGGCCGATACACGCCGATCGTTTTATCCTTTTCCCGAAGTGGGGAACGAGGATCGTCCGGTCGCGCGCGGTCGTCGGTCCCGAGCGAGGAAAAAAATGGACGGTACGGGCGTTTCTCTGTGTGATTTCGTTCGCACTCGGGTTGGTTTTGCTGGCGATGCCCCCCGATCACGCGATGGCGCAAGGCCGGAAATCCCCGCCACCCACCCAGGCCGAATCCGGCTTGATGCTTCCCGATGAGGTCATCGACACTACCAGTAAGCCACCGGCGGGGAAGAAGGGCCCCAAAAAAAAGGTCAAGACATGCGATCTATGTCAGGAGGAAGCCGATGCCCTGCAGACGCTCCTGGACGCCTATTTTTTGGCGGCCTGCAACGAGGCGAAGGGCACTGCGCAAGCAGGAGGAGCGGATTCAAGGGACGCTGTGCAACAGATGCAACAACTGGCGGGCGACTGGCTGGGTGACGGAAGCCAAAGGAAAGAAAAACGGGACGCTATTGACAAAAAGAAAAGCGACCCGAACGCTCCATCGGCAGACCTGGAAAGTTTAAAAAAACAGATCCAGGATGCGGTGAAAGCACTTCAGGGGTGTTTGCCCAAATGCGCCGGCACGGGGCCTGCAAAAGCACCAACACCTCCCGATGGGGAAACAACCACAACCACGCCGCCCCCGGCAGAAAAAGTCCCTGCGCTCCCGGTGCCTATCAAACTTCCGAATCCGCCAAAGTGCTTTGAGAATGAGAAGGAGCGGCAAGGTTTTGTGAACAAATGGGAAGAAGTGCAATCGGAACAGCAAAATCTGGCCCGGTCCGCACGGGCCAACGCGTTAGAGCAGAGTAACGACGAAAAAGACCCAATGTATACTTACTGGGAAGAGAACGCGGACATATGCCAAAAGAGTGCGGATGATTTGCGAAAGATAATAGATGACGCGGATGACCCGACCAAGACTCCCCTCTGTCCGAAAAAGGGAAGCATGGCGCCCCGGCAGCCGGCCGGGGAGCACTACGTGTCGCTTACCCCGTCCGAACAGACCCTCTCACGGAGAAGTAACCTTTCCGAGACTGCCATGGCCATCATGAAGGCGACCCCGCCGGTCAATGAGGACGCCGTCGCCGCCCTGCATCCGTGCGACAAAGAGCGATTCCACCGGGACTTGGCCACTCTGGACTTCCTGGGGGCACAAGCCGGGGACCTGGCCACCGCCTCTGGGGCTGCCATCGGCGCCAAGGCCGCCGTTTACGACCTCATGACCAGGTTGAACTCGAGGTGGGATGACACCTGCAAGGAGCGCCCCGCCACCAGGCTCGTGCCGGGCGCCGACGTGGCCGAAAACGATGTCCTCCTGGTCGATCTTAGCACCCAGAAAGAAATTCCTGGCGGCAAGGCCGTCATCATTCCCAAGGACGAGAGGACGCCGATTCCGCCGCCGGTTCCTGTCCGCGCGGACGGCCGGGTGACCCTGCCGCCGACGAAGCCGGCCGACACCATAATCTTTCTACCCGAGGATCACGAGAAAGTGGTGCTCGATGACGCCATGGTGCAAGACGGTGGGGCTCGGCTGCCCATCCCGGAGAAGCCGAGGCGGCTCATCGTGAATGACACGCCGTGCAGCGGCGTGACCGACAAGATGGTCGCCCATGGACTGGCCGACCAGTACGGGGTCCGCAAGGCGACCGACCAGGCGGGCCGCTGGACCGTGGCGGAATATTGCCCGGGCGGTCCGCAGGATTGCAGTTGCGTGGTCGAGGTTCCCCGCGTTGTGCCGTTGAGGCCGGGCGGTGGCAAGATCATTCCCAAAGGCGGATCAACCGTCACCGAGGGCGGCAAGGTGATCGACGGCGATCAGCCGCGCGAAATCCAGGGCCCGCCGCCGCGGGAACCGTTCGCGGCCTCGCGCGGAACCTGGGGGCAGGCCTATCTCGACCAGTGGTACCTCAAGGCCGTGGGCTGGCTGAAGGATGGCGGTTCCACCGTGCTGCCGGCAACCGCCGTCCCTGTGACCGTCGCCGTGATCGATACCGGCGTGGATTTCGCGCATCCCGAACTCGCCGGGGCCAACTGGGTGAACCCCAACCCGGGGCCGAAAGCCGATGTGTACGGCTGGAACTTCGTCGACAACTCGCCGGACATCCGCGACTTATCAGGACACGGCACGATCATCGCCGGCATTATTGCCGCTTCCTCCGGCGAGGGCAAGGGCATCGCCGGGATCGATCCCTGGGCGCGGATCATGGCGCTTAAGGCCATGGAGCTGGATGGGCATGGCGGCAGCATCGATCTTTCTCAGGCCATCGTCTACGCCGCCGACCACGGGGCTCGGGTCATCAATCTGAGCGTCGGCGGACACACCCTGACGCTCTCCGAGCAGGAGGCTATTGATTACGCCGCCCGGAAAAACGCCCTGGTCGTCGTCGCCTCGGGCAATGAGGGGGTGGATACCACCAATTTTTCGCCTGCGGGTCTCAAAAACGTGCTCGCGGTCGCGGCGGTCGGGCCGGACCTCAAAAGGCAGGCCTTCTCAAACTGGGGAGCGAGTATCGGCATTGCCGCTCCAGGCGTCGACATCCTGTCGTTGCGGGCACGGCAGACCGACCTGCTGCAGATGACGCGTAACGAATACCGACCCGGCGCCGCAGTGGTCGCCGAGCAGTACTACAGGGTCACCGGCAGCTCCTTCGCGGCGTCGATCGTGTCGGGCGCCGCCTCGCTCCTGCTCAGCGTCAAGCCGACGCTGACCGCTGCCCAGGTAAAACGTGTCCTGCTGCAAACCGCGCGCGATCTCGACGGCATTGGCGTCAACCAATTCAGCGGCTACGGCCTGCTCAATATCGCGGCCGCGCTGGCGGCCGACCCGAATGTGTATGTCGAGGCCGCGATCACCGGCGTCTCGGCCGTACAAGTGCGTGGCCGGACCATGTTGCGCGTGACCGGGACTGCCGACGGCGACAGTTTGAAGGAAGCACGCATCGATATCGGCCGCGGGGACAACCCCGTTCGCTGGACCACGGTGGTGGGCGCGACTAACCGCCCGGTGGTGAACGGCACGCTCGGAGAATTGCCGGCCGACGCGTTTAGCGGGGGCAAGCAATGGACGGTTCGGATTGTCGTCGTTGATCGCAACGGGCTGACGCGCGAAGCGCGCTTCAAACTGACGCTCGGTTAACGCGATCCTGGCCCCTGGCTGGAGGAGAGCGTTATGCGCAAAGAGATTTTCGCGATCTTCGCGGCGTGCTTGCATGGTCGAGCGCGACTTGGGCGGTGTTGCAACCGACCACGAGCACACCCGATCGTGGCCAACGGATCCCTGGCGCGACGATGAAGCTGCCCGGTCCGGCCCCGCGGGCCGTCCGGGCGAACAAGGCCGAACCACAACTGACGCCGGAGCCGTCGCAAGAAAGCGGCTTTACACAACCTGCGATCCTGCCGTCGATAGAGACCGCCACACCTCCTCCCGAAATACCGAAGGAGCACGGGATGCTGTTGCCGGGCGAACCTTCGGCTCCTGTACCCGAGCCTCAGGGCTTCGGAGTAACGCCTCCTCCTCCCGTTGTGTTACCTGGGGAGGTTCCCAAAACTGAAGAGGTGAAGTAGAAAACCGGCTCCCCAAAACCGGTGGGATCTCAGGACAAATTGACGCCGCCCAAAAAGAAACACAAAACCGGTGTGCGGTGGGCCAAATCGAGAAAACAGGTGGAACCCGGATCGCAAAAGACAGTGGAAAAACCTTATCGGCCAGGAAAAAGGTGAGCGGTCAGTCCGGGACAACCAGCGTAAAGGCGGACAAATCCAGGAAAAGCGCGGAGGGAAGCCTCCGGTCGAGCCGGAGCTGAAGACTAAGGGACAAAAGGGGGAGGTGCCTCAGAAGGCGCCTGCGCTCGGCACAAAAGTTCATCGGTAGTGGGTCTCTCCCGCTTATTATTCCAAGTTGCAATCTGCTAACGTTATAACCAACGCCGCTTAAAAATCTTGGACACGGGTAGCATTCTCAGAGTGATTTGTGTACATTATAAACATTGTCCGCAATTGGAAAGGTGAGCCATGCACGAAACAGTGACCATTACAGCCAGGATACCGGCCAAAAACAAGGAGCGGCTTGAAGCCTTGGCCCAGGCGACCGGGCGCAAGAAGGGATTTCTTATCGCCCAGGCCCTTGAAGAATATCTTGAAACCCAGGCCTGGCAAATAGAAGAGACCCTGAAGGCCATCCAGGAGGCTGATGCGGGCAACTTTGCTGCAGATGAAGAGTTGAGGGCGTTCCGTGCCAAGTGGGTATAAAATCCGTTGGCTGAGAACCGCCTTGAAGAATCTGGACGATGAATCGGCCTGCATTGCCCAGGATAACCCACAGGCAGCCGTGGCGCTGGTAAGGCATGTTCTCGACATGGTTGATGCTTTAGCGGAACATCCTGCCATCGGGCGCCCCGGTCGTGTTCCAGGAACCCGCGAGTTAATAATAACGGGGACGCCCTGCCTCATACCGTATCGGGTGAAGGGCAAGGCCGTTGAAATCCTGCGGATATTTCATGGCTCCAGGCGATGGCCTGCGGGCTTTGATGATTGGAGATGGCCCACAGTCGAGGCAAATAAATAAGAAGGGAGCTGGAAAATGGCTGATATGGACGATATCAAAGAGGCCAAAAGATTTTATACGGATATGCCGCAGAAAACGGATGGGTTTTTTCTCAAGGGGTCCGGCTCCCTGGATTGGGGAATGAAGAACCGGCTGGCGCGGATCTTCAATCCGGAAACCGGTCGGACGGTCATGCTGGCGATCGACCACGGATATTTCCAGGGTCCCACCACCGGACTGGAGCGAATCGACATAAATATACTTCCTCTGGTCCCGCATGCCGACACGCTGATGCTGACAAGGGGCATCCTCAGGACCATCGTGCCGCCGTCCATTTCAAAATCAATCGTGTTGAGGGTTTCCGGGGGGACAAGCATACTTAAGGAGCTTTCCAATGAGGACATCGCGGTCGATATCGAGGAATGCATTCGCCTGAATGTCTGTGCCATGGCCGTGCAGGTCTTTATCGGCGGAGAGTACGAGAGGCAGTCCATCATAAACATGACCAGGATGGTGGATATTGGCACCCGCTACGGCATTCCCACTCTTGCCGTGACGGCGGTGGGCAAGGACATGGCGCGCGACGCCAAGTACTTCAGGCTGGCCGTAAGGATCTGCGCGGAACTTGGCGCTCACTACGTCAAGTCCTATTATATAGATGAGGGGTTTGAAACCGTCACGGCCTCCTGCCCGGTGCCGATCGTGATGGCCGGCGGCAAGAAGATCCCGGAATTGGACGCCCTTACCATGGCCTATAATGCGGTCCAACAGGGCGCTGCCGGTGTCGATATGGGAAGGAACATCTTTCAGTCGGAAGCGCCGACGGCCATGATCCATGCAGTACGCGCCGTCGTCCACGGCAACGAAACGCCGAAAAAGGCCTTCGATCTTTACAATACGCTGAAAAACGAATGAAGGTCTCCTACTGGTATAACAACCGGGATATCCGGATAGAAGAGGTTCCAACCCCCCGGCCGGGGCCGGGCGAGATCCTCGTGAAAGTGATTTCCTGCGGCATATGCGGAAGTGACATCGTCGAGTGGTACCGGCTGCCGAGGGCGCCGCTTGTGCAGGGCCATGAGATCGGCGCCCTGGTGGTTGCCGCGGGCGATTCGGTAACTAAATTCAAGCCGGGGGACAGGGTTTTCGTTGCGCCCAAGGTCCCCTGCATGGAATGCTCATACTGCAAAGACGGGCATTATCCCCAGTGCTCGGAGGTAAAGGTCAGGCTGCCGGGCGGTTTTGCCGAATATATCCTCGTCCCGGAGATCATGGTGGATAAGGGCGCCTATCTTTTGTCCGAGGCCATGACCTACGACCAGAGCACCTTCATCGAGCCTCTTGCATGCGTTGTCAGGGCGCAGAGGCTTGCCGGGGTGCGGGAGGGCCGGACGGTCTTCGTGGCCGGCTGCGGGATGTCGGGACTCCTCCATGTGAAGCTTGCAAAGTCAAGGAAATGCAGGGTAATAGCGACCGACATCAACCGAAACAGGCTGGCATTTGCCGAACGGGTCGGGGCGGACATGACAATCGATGCGGCGACAGACGTTTCCCGGCGCCTCGCTGACGAAAACATCGGGAAGCCGGGCGTCATTATATTATGTACTTCAGCCCTTTCCGCCGTGGAACAGGCTTGGAAATGCGTGGACAAGGGCGGCGCGGTCGTCTTTTTTGCCGTTCCGGGACCTGATAAGGATGTGACTGTTCCGATAAACGATTTTTGGACAAAGGAGATCAGGATACTTACTTCTTACTACTGCGGGCCGCCCGACATAGAGGAAGCGATAAAACTGATCGAATCCGGCGAGATAGAAGTAGAGGACATGATCACGCACAGATTCGGGCTGGAAGATATCGCAAAGGGCTTCGCGCTGGTGCTGGAGGGGACCAGATCCATCAAAGTGATCATCGGGCCCAACGATCCAGCCGCCTGAGACGCGATGCCCGCAAACCGTCTCTTGTTTTGGGACTAAAAAAAGGAATCAATCCATGGCATTTCAAAAGGGAACGATAACTCCGGAATTCGAGAAGGCGCTTGAAATCGGTCGCCCACCTAATGTCGTTGGGCTTTTTCCACATTCCAAAGCGCTGATAGTGAGCGGCAAGGTGATAGATCGCGCGCTGATGGCCAAGGGCAAGGCGATGACTATCGCGGCGAACGGCCGGAATTACTGGGTCATTCGAGGAGCGCTCAAGGCCGCGCAGCGTGCGAACGCGGCCATCATCGTGGAAATTGCGAAATCGGAGGGCGGCGCCAAGGCCTACTGCCCCACTAACCTTTGGAACCTTGCAATGCAGGTGGACGAGGTCTGCAACGAGTTGGGGATCACGGTGCCCGTGGCCGTCCATGCCGATCATTACGGGATTCAGAGCGCCCAGGACGTGGAAACGGCCAAAATTGAAATCCCATCGATATTCGACGCCGGTATAACCTCGGTAGCCATCGATGCCTCACATCTTCCCGACGACGAAAACCTTCTGGCCAATATCGCCCTCACACCCTACCTGCCCCGGTGGGCAGGCTATGAGACTGAAGTGGGTGAAATCAAGGGAAAAGAAGGGCTTTCAACGGTTGACGAGGCGCTCTATCTCATCCAGGGTCTAAATGCCCATGGGATTTTCCCGGATTGGATCGCTCTTAATAACGGCACGACGCACGGCATCGAGGCCAGCGAGTCGGGCATCCAGGTCGCGCTCACCGTGGAAATCCACAATGCCCTGACTAAGTACAATATATCGGGCGCCCAGCACGGGACTTCCGGCAATGACTCCAAGAGGCTGCAAAAAATCGTCCGGGAGACGCGGACCACCAAGGCAAATGTTGCCACCGCCCTTCAGATGCTCACCTGGGGAGTGCAGGTGAACGAATACGGCAACGCCTATCTGGATGAGAACGGAGAATTTGTCAAGCTCCCCGACCAGGGAGTCGATGACCGGGTTTGGGCTGAAATGGTGGCATACGCCAAGGAAAAGGGTCTGAAGAAAGGCGACTACAAGAAACTGAACCTCCCGCTTGACAACAAGCTCCACGGTCAGCCGCGCGAGATACGGGAAAGAATGGCGCAAAACGTGGAAGATTTCGTATACGGCCTGCTTACCGAGGTATTCAACGCGAAGGACACCGCCCCTCTGGGTATCGAGGCCATTCTCAAGGCCGGTTCATACGACCTGGGGCCGAAATCCACCCGGATCGAAGATCCTGCGGAGTGGACCGAGGACCGGATCCGCGAGCGGGCGAAAAAGAAGCAAAAAAATGAGAAGACATATGAAGATTAGATGGCCCTGAAGATCAGACTTCCTTGATGGCGCGGGCAACTCAAATTGTTGCCCGTGGCCTAACCGGGAGGCGCACTTCGCCCTCCTTCTCAACCACGGCCCCCCCATCAACCTCAGGGTTAGTTCTTAGCACGCTTGAGATTAAATCATGATACAATATGATATGAAGAAGAAATCCAAAGACGAAAAAGCTGACGAGCTTCGGGCAGAATACGATCTTCGAGAACTGCTCAAGGAAGGTGTCCAGGGCAAATACGCGGACCGGTTCCGTGAAGGCGCTAACCTGGTTCTGCTGGACCAGGATGTAGCCGAGGCTTTTCCAACAGACGAGGCGGTCAATGAAGCACTCCGCCTGGTGGTTCAGCTCAGAAAGCTACCGAAGCCCGGCAAGAGGACAAAAACCAAAGAAGCAGGCACATCGATGTAGGCTGGCAGGCTGCCCGACAATATTGTCAAGGAAAGCAAGGACAGGGTCAAAGCGGCGATCCGGAACAGCGGATAATCTGTTCATAATCTGGTCATTCCTCTTACCGCCTTTTTGCGGAAGATCCTTTTAGCGGCTTTAGCCGAAATTATCCCTTCCCGTTCGAGCGGATCACCGGTCCCAAGTGAATACTGAGCGGTGAACAGGGAACTGAAATAATCTGCTCCAACGCTTTTGCCGCTCACTGCTCACTCATCACTGCTCACTGTTGCGATGCGCCCGATGAGTTGGATTTCGACAAGGGCCGGGAGCACGCAAAGCGTGGGCTGAATGTTGCATCGGCCGGATCGCACAATGTGCTAACGTTATAAGGTATTTAAACCTAAGCAGATCAAGCATTGACGTGAGATTGCCAGTCTATCCTGGCGTTCGCAGGCCGGGCCCTTGCGCTCCGCGCCCGGATAAAAAAGACTTATCCGAGCCACTCGCCAGTTTGATAAAAAAAGGTAGCAATGCCTGCAACCCTATTGGTACCCATCATACAGAAATTGGGCGTATACCCTGCTTAGGCGCTTCCGTGAAATTTTATATCATCAACGCCTACCTCAACATACACGCCTACACCGCTACATCCGACGATACGACCTAAGACGCCTATAACCTCGCCACGTCGTGCCACCTTAAATTGAGGATACTTGCTAATCGAAACCTCGAATATGATCCCATATTGAAACCTTGTTCCCTCTTCGTGTAATACAACCTTTACTCTATCGCCTTTTGTTACGCCGAAAGGTTTTTCAACGCTCCACAATGTACCTCTGAGATTTACTTTGATTCCACAATAATTTTTTTCGATAGTGTCCCGCTGAAATGGAGAGGCCTTATGGATTTCCTCGATTATGTCGCGCACCGTTAATGTTGATATTTGATCGCTTTCCCGAATTTCTGATTCCGGTTCTGAATTATTCTGATTTTGACCAACGGGCTGAGGCCACTCAGCACGGAGCTGCTGGGGCCGTATAGGCGCCCATTTATGCAGGGCGAATATCGTAATACCACCCACAATCAATAGAAAAATAATTACTATGGCGGCCGTCCAGGCTGCATCGACTTGAGAGAACTGGAAGTTAAAGGCTCTTAGAAGCAGGTAAAAAATCCCAAGCGCCACGCCGGGTATGCCGAGTGTAGCCAATACACGAATAAACTTCGTTTCCATCTTTCCTAATCCCAGGCCATAAAGCTATTGATGGATGGAGAAAGAATGCCCATAAATAGCTCTACTTACGCAAAAATTTATTCCTGCTATTTCCTTGGACTATGACTTTGTCCAGCAATACGGTGGGCTGGTTTTCAGATCATTAACGCTTCCCGTACTCTTCGGGTTCTACCTGGCCGTCCGGCCGAAGATGCCAGCCACCGAGCACACCGGCGTCTTTATCCCATTCGGTCGTTAGCGTTGATTGTTCTCTTGGGTGAAGCGTACGCTTGCTGCCTGTAGCGAAATGGATGGAGAAAAACAGGAAATCCTTGGGGTTCTCGACTGTTTGGCGCAATTCCTCCTTCATCCGCAAATAGTCCTCCGTATACTTTATCCGGGCAAATCGTCGCCGTATCTTCCAATGCCTTTTGCGCGCGTTGGGGCGTGAATATTGGCCTGCCCCCTGGGTAAACATCAATCCTTTGGATAAGCTTCCTTAGTTCCTTTCGAAGCCTCAGCCTCGGATCGGTCCGTTCGTTCCCCTGTACGCTTCCCATAACGTCAAAAAGTTGGGAAAGGGGTTCCAGACGCTCGCGGGCGCCATTACGGGTGGGAGGTAAAACAGGTTCAAAGAAGGCTGCTTGACGGGAAATCGATCTGTTTCTTCTTCATCTTTTCGATCAGCGTTGTCCGGTTGAGCCCGAGCAGTTTGGCGGCTTTGTTCTTTACCCCGCCGGCCCTTTGCAGCGCGTCGACAATCAGCCGGTTTTCGAGGGTGTCGAGCGTTTCCTTCAGGTTTATCCCATCTTGCCCCAGTTCGATATGTGTTGCCTCGGGCTGCTGTGTGACCTGCATTCTTTTCGGCAAATCCAGGAGCTGTATTTCATCGGTGTCGGTGAGGATCACAAGGCGTTCGATGACATTTTCAAGCTCTCGGACATTGCCGGGCCAGTCGTATTGCTCTAGGCTTTCGATGGCGGCCTCGGACATCTGCTTCTGGGGAATATTCTTCTTCAGGCAATGCTGTTTGAGAAAGTGTTGGATGAGAAGCGCAATATCGCCTGTACGCTCTCTCAGCGGGGGGACATGGATGGGAATCACGTTCAGGCGGTAGAACAGGTCCTCGCGGAATTGGCTTTCAGCGACCGCACGCTCCAAATCCTTGTTTGTTGCGGCCAAAATGCGGACGTCGACCTCAACCGTTCTCGATCCGCCGACCCTCTGGATTTTGGTCTCCTGAAGGAAGCGGAGAAGTTTGACCTGGAGCTTTGGGCTCATCTCCCCGATTTCATCCAGGAAGACCGTACCCTTGTTGGCCAGTTCGAACCGGCCCCGCCTTTCCTTGAAAGCGCCCGTGAACGCACCTTTCTCGTGGCCGAAAAGCTCGCTTTCCAGAAGTTCTTCCGGAATGGCCCCGCAGTTGATTGGCACGAAAGGCATGTCCCTGCGCGGGCTCTGGTAATGAATGCCGTTTGCGACAAGTTCTTTTCCCGTCCCGCTTTCCCCGGTTATGAGCACTGTTGAATCGGTCTTTGCAACCCGCTTTATTATCCGATAGAGGTGGTGGATCGCCGAGCTTTGGCCGATAAGTCTGTCGGGTCTGTGTTGTTCCTGGATTTGAGAGCGCAGGGCGACGTTTTCTTCCTTGAGGTCTTTATGATTAATGGCCCTTTTCAATGTCAGCGAAATTTCGTCCAGATTTGCAGGTTTTGAGAGGTAATCGTAGGCGCCCCGCTTTATTGCTTCCACCGCAGTTTCGATAGTTCCGAACCCGGTAAGCACGATCACCGGCGTTTCCGGATAATGCTTGACAAAGTGTGCCAGGACTTCCATACCGCCCATGCCGGGCATCAAAAGATCGGTGAGGACCAGTTTGAAGCTGCTTTTACCTGCTGCCTCGATGGCCTCATTTCCGTCCGATACTACCTCCACCTCGTATCCTTCGGCTTGAAGGCGCTCAACGACCAGTTCCAGCGTAAGAGGTTCGTCGTCGGCAATAAGAATTCTGGGCTTGAGTACCATTAATCTACCCGGTTTATAGTCTGGTGTACTATATCGGAAGTCGATCCCCACGCCACGCCGATCCCGCTCATAGCTTCTAATCCACAGGCTCTGCGGGGCGCTCAATCTGCATACGCTCTGCGCAAAGTTTCAAACAGGCTTGGCAGTCCGATGTCCGGATACCGGTCTTACAGAAGCGGGCGAATGCGTCGAACCAGTCAGTACCCGTCCTGGGGCAGATGCTCATGAATTCGAGGAATCGCACCAGGCGCTCGATAGCCGTCGGATCGATGGCATGTTCGATGCGGCATGCATTGGCTTCGGCATCTTCCGCACCGAGTTGCAGGGTGTTCATGAAAAACTCTTTAAGCACTCTGTGACGACGGATCACCTCCCGCGCTACGTCGCGCCCGGAAGGTGTAAGAGTGATAAAACTGTAGGGGCTGTAATTGATAAGACCCCGTCCTGCGAGGGCCTTGAGCGCGCCTGTAACTGAGGCGCGCTGTACGTTCATCTGATCGGCGATATCCTTTGCCCTTGCAACACGGTTGGACTGCTCCAGATGGAAGATCACCTCCAGATAGTCTTCCAGGCTGGCGGACAGCCCCTCGGCGTTCTCGCCACAGAGCATCTTATCTTCTCCGCTCAATCCAAGGTACTCAAATCACAGCAACTCTTATCAAGATTACTTCATTCTTACTCTTGGCGTCAAGCAAATCGAACGGTTTCCTGACGGTCCGGTTTCCATCCAAATTAAACGGGTTTTTGACTTATCCGGCGTAAACTGTTAAGCATTAAGCTGACAGCGCCATTGGGCGCGCTAATTGATGTCAGTGCCAAACTGAAAGGGAACCTGAATGGAAGATAACCCCATCGTTTCGGGAAAAGGTGTGTTTAATCCCCTCCAACCTGTGCATGAGCTGATCCAGGGAGGCGATCCTGACCTGGTTTGCATAAAATACGGCATCAGCAGAATGCAGCTCGACAAAATGATGAGCGCCTATCAGGCTTCGCGGCGCGAGGCTGCGATGGCCGGCGCTTTTACTGTATCCAAAACCAATCGAAATGACCCGTGTCCATGCGGTTCCGGGAAAAAATACAAGAAATGCTGTTTGCCCAAGCATGAAGAAGCCCGCAAGCTGATACCCAAGGAACAGTTGCAGCAAATGGAAGAGGGGGCCAAGGCCCGCGAAAAGATCGAGAAGGAAGTCCGGAAGGGTTTTGAGCTTATTTTTTCCCAGGAATACGAACGGGCGGACAAATATGCAAAAAAACAAATTGAGACTTTCCCGGAAGATGACAGGTTCCATGATATCCTGTTAAATGCCTGTTTTGCCCTCGGTGATTATGACGCCGCATTCCGAATTGCGCGAAATAGATGGCAGACTGCTGTCGAGGAGAAGCTCTTCTTTCAGGAAAACGGCCGCCACAAGCGTGAAGGGGTGGACAGGGACCGGCACGTTCACTTTTATTCACCCTCCACATGGCTCGAAAAATTCTGGATCGCCCATCGCGCGCGCGCCTGGCGGGAACTCTACCCGCCCGATCGCGGCGGCTCGCCGTTTTTCGCGCGCGGCGATTCTGCAAGCGCGCAACCTGGCAGCGGCGGCTCGCCGCAAATCGCCAAAATAGTTGAAAAGCTCCTGGCGGCAAACGATCTGAAGCGCTTTCCGGCAAAGCAGGAAGAAGGATTCGAAGCAAGAAGAGCGGCGCTTGCGCCCGTTCTCGAAACGCTTCAGTCGGAAGGTCCCGCAGCGATTCCTTTTCTTTTGCCTATCACCTACAACTTTACCTGGGCCAGCTTGTTTGTCCCGGAACTCCTCCATGCTTGGGGTAGCGAAGAATGCATCCGCATTCTGGCGGAGCTTTCCATGTTCCGCTACCCCTATTTTTCGCAAAAATGTCTCGCCTGCCTGGAACATATCGGCGAGCGTGCGGTACCGGTCATTTCGCTCGTCATGGAGGAAAACCCGGCTTTCGATGAACTCAAAGCCGGGCTGCTGAACGTCCTCGGAAATGTGGCGTGCAGGGAATCATTCGAAATCCTGGCGAAATTTACAGAGCACGAAAACCGATACATCGTCGCCTGGGCCTGTGAAGCCCTCGGAAGGCACAAAAACCCCGAAGCCCTTCCTTTTCTGGAGAGGGCCAGGGAACGAATGGGCGCTTTGAGCCAGATCGCCGGGGCTATAAAAGAAATAGCGGAGCTGACCAGGTAGGTGATTATGCCGCCGGATCGATTTAATCTCTATTGTTCAAATGTGAGCCGGATAATGAGTGATGTCAGGTCCTGATCATTATGTCCGCAGAACCTTTGTTCACTGGGTTCGACCAGAACACAAGGCGGCTAAGGCGCACTCCGCCCGCGCGCAGGCATTGCGTGATCTGTGTAAATCTGCGAAAATCTGTGGACCAAAGCCACCGGCCGCATCGCCCCGATTTTCTTTCCTATTACCGTTAACGCCTGTCACATGAAGCCCCACCCCGGTCTTTGGTTTTATGTATAGAGTTGCGGCTCGATCTTGAATTAATCACAGTTAATCGCTATGATGTAAATGGATTTATAATGATTAAGGACCGTAGCTCGGCAAGACCGTGTGTTTTGCTGACGCGAACCGGCCGGATGGTGCGGTCGGCTGGCGGCGTCATGTGGTGTTGCCGCCGGATTTCGCTGTCCCTGAAAGGAGACTCCAAATGACTACCAAAGTGCTAACTGCGCACGTCCCTTTGTCGTTAGCCGAGAAAGTCGATCAGTTGGCCGCCCGCTTGGAGCGCTCGCGCGGCTGGATCATTAAACAGGCGTTGTCCGCTTGGGTTGAGCAGGAAGAAGAACGCCGCCGGCTGACGCTGGAGGCGTTGGCAGACGTCGATGCGGGGTGCGTTATCGACCACCATGCTGTGCAAGCGTGGGCGGCTAGCCTCGACACCGACAACCCGCTGTCGACGCCGCGCTGATGGAACTGAAATGGACGAGTAAAGCTCTTTCCGATCTGGTGCGACTTTACGACTTCCTGGCGTCGGTCAACAAACGCGCCGCAGTTCGCACCGTGCAATCTCTAACCGCAGCCCCGGTCCACCTCCTGGAGCACCCGCGCATCGGTGAGAAGCTTGAAGAATTCGAGCCGCGCGAGGTTCGCCGCATCCTCGTAGGGCATTACGAGATACGATACGAAATCCAGAGATCGACCATCTACGTGCTGCGCCTGTGGCACACGCGGGAAGACCGATAATCGTCGGCCGGTCTTAAAGTATCATGTTACAAACAAACAACTGAATCTCTATTATTGAAATGTGAGCCGGATAATGAGGTGAGGTTATCGGTATGCTTTTGGAAGATGAGGAGCCATCGCTGGAAGGGGAATTTGTGGGAAGTCATGTGGTAATGAATTCCTAAGGAACAGGTAATATTACCTGAAACCATGTTCTTCGCCAAAAACCTTGTCGTTTCTCCGGCCCTCACTCCGGGCACTCCGGCAAAACGGGCACGCCGCACCTTCTTGCAGCCATTGAAAGAGTTCGATCCACGGTCGCCAGTGGGAGACCTGCGCGTTGGGCAAGTTCGAGATAAGAGGCGTCGTAGGCGGAAAGCTCATATTCCCTGGCGAGAAGCCGCGAAGCATTCAAGGTCCGCAAATCTGCAAACTCAACCTGGATGGGCAAGGACAGCACCAACTCGACCGCCCTCGAAGCGTCTGCAGGCGTCATTCGCCCTCGCCGCTCCGCCATGACAAGCACATTACCCATTTCGGCAATCCATAACGGAGGCACAACGGCCTCCTCGCCGGCCAGTCGATCAAGAATCTTTTCGGCCGCTTCACTGCTCTCATCGTTAAGGCACCATGCAGCAGATACCGAGCAATCGAGGACGAAGCGACTCAATGGCGCCTCCCATCTTCGATCATCGATTTGACCGTATCGGGACCCGATTTGGTCCTCCGGCGAATCGCCTTCAGTTGTGCGGCAACGTTCGAGGGGGCGGCGGCCCGCAGAGCAACAGGGGCGGTTAACTCCGCAACAGGGACGCCGTGTTTGGTGATAATTACTCTTTCTCCCTTGCGCACAAGTTCAAGGAGCTTCGACAGTTGCGTTTTCGCTTCAAAAGCGCCCACTGTAAGCGTCATGAGTCCCTCCTTAATTACTATAACTAGTTTAAGACTAGTTTATTTTTTCTTCCAAGTCAAGACCTATAAGAAGAAAACCCAAAACCGGATCAAAATGAATCATTTCATATCGTTTCACTTAGCCGCCACCCCGGACTGATCCGATGGCAATCACTCAAGAGATCAGTCCTCCGTCCTCCGTCCTCCGTCTTCCGTCCTCCGTCCTCCGTCTTCCGTCCTCCGTCTTCCGTCTTCCGTCTTCCGTCCTCCGTCTTCCGTCCTCCGTCCTCCGTCTTCCGTCCTCCGTCCTCCGTCCTCCGTCTTCCGTCTTCCGTTCACAGCAACTGCGGCAAAATTTCTCCCGATTTGCCGGAGATCGAGATATTATAGACATCCGAGTAAGGGGTTGGTTCCAGGTTGATTTCGGCGACTGCGGCGCCGTTTCCTTTTGCCTGCACTCCCATTGACGCCGCTGGTTGGACGGTCCCGGAGGTTCCTATTACTATCATGAGATCGCAACTGCCGATCGCCTCATAAGCTGCATTCAGCACCTGTGGTTCCAGCATCTCGCCAAACCAGACCACGTGAGGCCGAAGAAGAGAGCCGCAGGATTCGCAGGCCGGCAGTTTGGGAAGCGGTATCCTGCGGTCCTCGGTGACCGTTTCGCACCGGGTGCACCGCACCCGCCAGAGGTTGCCGTGCAGTTCGATGATATTCCGGCTACCAGCCTTCTCGTGCAGCCCGTCGATGTTTTGGGTTACCAATGTGAAGCGCGGGACGCGGCGCTCTATTTCGGCCAGAGCAAAATGGCCCGGATTTGGGCTGAGCGGGGCGACCAGTTCTCTTCGCCAGTTGTAGAATTCCCATACCAGTTTCGGGTCCCGCGAGAAAGCTTCCGGGGTGGCCAGGTCAACGGCCCGGAACTGCTTCCAGAGGCCGCCCTCCCCGCGGAAGGTGGGAACGCCCGATTCGGCTGAAATCCCTGCCCCTGTCAATACCGCTACATCCCTTGCCCCCCATAGTTTTTCCCTAAGCTCTTTGATGCAGGTTTCGGTTTTCTGTTCGGCCATGTTCGGCCCCCACTGTCTATTTTGCCGTGAATCGTGAATCGTGAGTCGTGAATGGTGAGTCGTGAATGGTGAATCGTGAACAGAAAAAGCCTTGTCACGACCTCTTACTCAGTCCTCAGTCCTCGCCCCTCAGTCCCCCTCACCTGTTTATTGCAGAAACACCTCCGGCCTCCCCCGCGCGGAGCAAGTCGTCGAAGTAATCGATGGTATGTCTCAATCCCTCTCGCAATGGGACTTTAGGCTGCCACCCGAGTTTTTCCTGCGCGATGGATATGTCCGGTTTTCGCATCACGGGATCATCCTGGGGAAGGGGCTTTCGAACCAGTTCGGATTTTGATGCGGTCATTTCGAGTACCATAACCGCAAGTTCGAGGATGGTGAACTCGACGGGATTTCCGAGATTGACCGGACCTGTGAAGCCTTTGGCAGTGTTCATCAGCTTGATGAAGCCTTCTATCAGGTCGTCTACATAGCAAAAAGAACGAGTCTGTTTGCCGTCTCCATAAATCGTTATAGGCTGTCCGGTGAGCGCCTGCACGATAAAGTTGGAGACCACCCGGCCGTCGTTGGGGTGCATTCTAGGGCCATAAGTGTTGAAGATCCTGGCCACCTTGATGTCCAGCCCGTGCTGCCGGTGATAGTCGAAGAAAAGGGTTTCTGCGCACCGCTTGCCCTCATCGTAGCAGGACCGCGGCCCAATGGGGTTCACGTTCCCCCAGTAGGTCTCCTTTTGCGGATGCTCGAAGGGGTTGCCGTAAACCTCGGAGGTGGAAGCCTGCATGATCCTGATCTTTAAACGCTTCGCAAGTCCAAGCATGTTGATGGACCCGTGCACGTTGACTTTCGTGGTCTGAACCGGATCGTTTTGATAGTGGATCGGAGAGGCAGGGCACGCCAGATTGTAAATCTCGTCAACCTCGATATACGAAGGATAGGTTATATCGTGTCTCAGGAGTTCGAAATAAGGGTTGCCCAAAAGACTTACAATGTTCCTTTTGCTGCCCGTGTAGAGATTGTCAATGCAGAGTACGTCCTGCTGGTCTTTGAGAAGCCGTTCGCAGAGATGAGACCCAAGAAATCCGGCCCCGCCGGTTACCGCACATCTTTTTCGAAGATGCATGATTCTCGTCCTTCAATAATTTGTAAGATGGATCAAAGTTTCCGAAAATAGTAATTATTCCAGGGTCATCGGGCCCCGTTCGGCCCCCGCCATTATATCCATTTGCTGTGCGTTGACAATCTTTTCCGGGTTGCCGGTGCCATTGTCCACGCTCCGCGTACGCGTTTACCCAGAGCACAGAGGCATAAAGGCATAGAGGCAAAAAGACCTTTGACAGGATTCACAGGCTTCACAGGAAAACAACAGTTACAAACGAAGAATTCTACCTTGGCACAGACGAAGAATTCTCCCTTTGCACCTGAATAACGGATTGAGGAATTGCCGAATTGAGGAATTAAATACCTATAATCCCAAAATTGCAGATTTTTCAATCCTGCTAATCCTGTTAATCCTGTCAAAATCTCTGTGACTCCCGCTCCTAATTCACCCCTCACGAGCTTCGAATTTCGCCCCTCAACGTTTTTTGGAATTTTTCCCTCTGCTTCAGGAAATGACTTTGCTGGGGCCCGCTCTTGGAGATCGCTTCGTTGATCGTTGAGAGCGCGTCTGAGTACCGTCCGTTTATATAATACGCCTCCGCGAGTGTATCGAGAATATCCGGCTCCGGGCTCAGGGCGACCGCCTTCAGAGCCAGATCGAGGGCGTCCTGGGGGTTGCGGAAAGGAGAAGGGCCGGTCGCATAAAGCCATGCCAGATTATTCAAAATGGATGCGTTTTCCGGGTCGTGCATAAGGGCCGCCCTGAGTACCGATTCTGCTTCAGAGTATCTGCCTTTCTCGTAAAGAAGCCCACCGTATGCGGCAAGGTATTCAACGTTGCCGGGTTCCTGAAAAATGCCCCGCTCCAGTATTCGAAGCTGAACCTCAGAACGCAGGTCACCGGTCAGCCCTGCATCGTTAGCCCTCCAGTTCACGAAAAGAAGGCCCGATATTGCCGCCACGAATATGAGGGCCGAACCGTAGAGCTTCCGGTTGTGTCTGCGGATGAGCTTCCGGTTTTTGAACGCCTCGACGAGGCAATCTACTCTCTGCCTGATGCTGAAATGATGCCAGCTCGGAAGGTCTTCTATCCTGCCGCTGTGGAACGCGATTTTTTCAAGCGAGGAAATCAGGGGCTGCGGGTCCCCTACAAGCTCCATGGCATACAGGTCTGCCTGCCGCTCGCTGTTTCTGAGAAAGTATCCAAAGATGAACCGAAAATAGAGGATCATGAGCACGATTACCGGAAGGGCGAAAAGGAGAGAAACCAGAGATGGGGCGAAATCCCCTGGAGCAGCATACCAGTTGAATATGGTCCTGTTTGACAGAGCGAGCAGGGTTAAAGTGTCGCTCAGGTCATAGGCCAACAGAATGAACAGGATCAACAGGAGCACAAACAGGAGCAGGTGTTTTTTGCGGACGTGTCCCATCTCATGGGCTAGGACAGCTTTGAGTTCGGCGATGTCGAGAGTCTTCAACAAACCGGGTGTGATCAGAATGTAGCGAAGACCCGGGAGGATGCCGACGACTCCGGCTGTAAGCGTCTCTGTCCCGAAAACGGACCACAGAAGAAGCCCGCCCGTCCTGAAGTCATGATCGTTGCAAAACCTTTCCAGCTCAGCCTTTACATGATCATGCGGGAGTGGCTTGCAGCCCCACATTCGAACGATCAGCCAGGGTCCGAACAGTACGAATCCGATCAGCGTGAGCGCTATGAGCAGTATCTGCGCGAAATCCGAAGTCATGTAAGAGGGCGTTTTTATGAACTGGAGCAGGTCGGTCAGAGTGGAAATGAGAAACCAGGGAATCAGTATGACCGAGGTAAAGGATAGCCGTCCCTTTATGAAATTTGCCCGGGAAATCTTCACGCCAAGTACGATCTCATAGACCGGTTGGCTCCAAAACCAGATCACTGCCAGATGGATCAGAAAAATCACCAGGCCGGCAATCCCCGATATGGTCATGAACTTGTCATATCCGGGGATTACGCTGAGGTAAACGCCCAGGTTGAAAGCATAAACATATACGGCGAGAAATCCAATGGCTGTAACGGACAGAAGCGCCTGTGAGCGGTAATGGGCGCGGGTAAGAGCGTAGAGAGGGGTACCTCGATCAGCCGCCTTCAGGAGCTTTTGAACAGTCCACCGGCAGTAGAGCACAAAAAAGCAAAACAGGGCTCCAATATAGAGCGCGTCCGACCAGACAACGGCAGAAGGCTTGCCTGTCTGACGCTGGACGCTGAACAGCAGCAAAACGATAATGAAATAGATAAGCTGATTGTACATGATATGTGACTCGACACTAATTGACCTCAAACCTCAACACTTTGAACGCTTCTCCTCGAAGCAGTCTTTTCGGACCTCAGTGTCGAATTTAACCGGGTAGTCCCCGTTAAAGCACGCCAGGCAGAACGGGTGATTGTCCACTGTGGCCCCGGCCGCCTCCAGCAGCCCTTCGATGCTCAGGTAATTAAGCGAATCCAGGCCGATGAAGTCTCGTATCTCAGCAATGGAGTGCGAGGCCGCAATCAGCTCGCCCTTGGTGGAGAAATCGATCCCGTAAGGGCAGGGGAAACGGTGCGGAGGGCAACTGACGAGCATGTGCACCTCTTTTGCGCCTGCCTGGCGCAACGAATTGATCCTGGTCCTGGTCGTAGTTCCACGGATGATTGAATCCTCAACCAGCAGTACGCTCTTGCCGTTGAGCAACTCCCGCACGGGATTCAATTTGACCCGGACCCCGAAATCGCGCATGGCCTGGCTGGGTTGTATGAAGGTGCGTCCCACGTAATGGTTTCGTATGACCCCCATTTCCAGTGGGATATTCTTCGCCTGGGCAAGTCCAAGGGCGGCGTAGTTTCCCGAATCGGGGAAAGGCATCAGCAGGTCGGTGACAAGCGAGGGGTTCTCCTTGGCCATCAGGCTCCCGAGCCTTTTTCTGAACATATAAACGTTCTGGTTGAAAATATTGCTGTCCGGCCTGGCGAAGTAGATGAATTCGAATATGCAATGAGAGTGACGCCTTTTGGGGAAAGGAAAAAGAGAGCGCAGCCCGTGCTCGTTTATAATTAGGATTTCGCCGGGTTCCAGGTCGCGGATGTATGTTGCTTCTATAAGGTCGAAGGCACAGGTCTCGGAAGCCAGCACATAGGCGCCGTTCAGTTTCCCCAGACAAAGAGGCCTGAAACCGTTCGGGTCGCGCGCTCCGATCAGCGTGTCCTTTGTGCACATGACAAGCGAATAGGCGCCCTTTACCCTGGTCAACGCCTGGACAATGGCTTCATCGAGACCGTAGACCAGGTTTCTGGCCAGCAGGTGCATGAATATCTCCGTATCCATCGTGCAACGGAAAATCGCGCCCTGACTCTCGAGTTCCTGCCGCAGCTCGATTGCGTTTACCAAATTGCCGTTGTGTCCGATCGCGTAGTGGTTGTTTCCGTGGAAAACCACAAACGGCTGCGCGTTTGCCAGATGGGATGACCCGGTGGTTGAATAGCGTACATGCCCGATGGCAAGGTGGCCCTTGAGGGCTTTAAGAGTTTCTTCCGTGAATATGTCATGCACCAGACCCATGTTCTTATGGTCTGTGATCTGTCTGCCGTCTCCAACGGCGATCCCGGCGCTTTCCTGTCCCCGGTGCTGAAGCGCGTAGAGGCCGAAATAAGCCATTTTGGCGCAATCCTCATGGCCGAAAATCCCAAAGATGCCGCACTCTTCCTTCTTATTCGGAGTAAAAGGGGCCAAAATTTGCGGGCCTGCGGGAACTGATATTTTGCGATCAGGCACTAACCTGGTTTCCATCACGGTTGTATCCCCTGGTGGTATTCCTGAAGTGTTTTTACGTCCCAGTCGCCTTTTTGCAAAGCCAATACGGCTTCGGAAATGGCCTGAGCCCCGGCAATGGTGGTGGCGTAAGGAATATTGTAGATCAGTGTGGTGCGCCTGATTTCATAGGAGTCGGAAGTGGTCTTCTTGCCGAGGCTGGTATTGACAACTAATTGTATCTCACCGCTTTTGATCTTGTCCACAACGTGAGGGCGGCCTTCTTTCAATTTGTACACGCGATCTGCGGGTATCCCGCTCTGTTCGAGGAACCTCGCGGTCCCGGCGGTCGCGATCAGTTTGAAGCCCAACTCGAGAAATCTCTTCGCCACGGGCAGCGCCTTGACTTTGTCTCCGTCGTGAACGCTTATGAAAACCGTTCCGCCTTTCGGCAGTTCGTATCCGGCTGCGGCCTGGGCTTTTGCAAAGGCGATCCCGAAGTTTTCACCGATTCCCATGACCTCTCCGGTTGACTTCATTTCGGGTCCAAGCAGGGTGTCCACTTTCGGAAAGCGCGAAAACGGGAAAACGGCCTCTTTCACCGATATGTGCAGCGGCTCGATCTCCCTTTCAAACCCAAGTTGCTTCAGACTTTTGCCCAGCATGACCTTGGTGGCGAGCTTGGCCAGCGGACGCCCGATTGCCTTGCTGACAAAGGGGACCGTTCGGGATGCCCTCGGATTCACCTCGAGAATGAAAACCTCCCCGTTCTGGATTGCAAACTGGATGTTCATGAGGCCTATTACGCCAAGCTCTTCGGCCAGAAGCCTTGTCTGTCTTCTGATCTCCTCCTGCATCTGCTTTGAGACGCTCATGGGTGGAAGCACGCACGCAGAGTCTCCGGAATGAATCCCCGCCTGTTCGATGTGCTCCATTATGCCGCCGATAACCGTGACCCGGCCGTCGCTGATCGCGTCGACATCGATCTCGATTGCGTCCTCGAGGAATTTGTCAATCAGAATCGGATGGCCTGGAGAAACGAGCACGGCCGTTTGCATGAACCCCTCGAGCCGGCTTTTATCATAGACTATTTCCATGGCCCGTCCGCCGAGCACATAAGAGGGGCGGACAACCACCGGAAAACCTATCTCATCGGCAGCCTCGAAAGCTTCCTGGATGGTGAACGCGGTTGCGTTTTGCGGTTGCTTTAGACAGAGTTTGTGAAGAAGCTGCTGGAACCGCTTTCGATCCTCGGCCCTGTCGATTGCGTCAGGGGATGTGCCAAGAATTTGGGCGCCGGCTTTTTCGAGCGGGACCGCCAGATTCAGAGGGGTCTGGCCCCCAAACTGTACGATAAGGCCCTTGGGTTTTTCAGTCTCCAGAATGTGGAGAACATCCTCGCGGGTCAGCGGCTCGAAATAGAGTTTGTCGGATGTATCGTAGTCGGTCGACACCGTCTCCGGGTTCGAGTTCACCATTATCGATTCGTGGTTTTCTTCCCGGAGCGAAAACGAGGCGTGAACGCAGCAGTAGTCAAACTCGATGCCCTGACCTATCCTGTTGGGACCTCCCCCGAGGATTACCACCTTGGGTCTGCTCGAAGGTCTTGCTTCATCTTCAGTCTCGTAGGTCGAGTAGTAATAGGGCGTGTAGGCTTCAAACTCAGCGGCGCATGTGTCGACCAGTTTGTAAACCGGCCTGATGCCGTGCCCCAGGCGCTTCCGGCGCACGGTTTCCTCGTCGGTGCCTGTAAGCTGCGCCAGCCGCCGGTCGGAAAATCCCCAGGCCTTTGCGGCTCGAAGCTGTTCCGCATTTTCGAGAAAAGACGATCCGGAGGCGGATTGGGCGATCGCCTTCTCTACTTCGAGAATTTCCATTATGTGCTTCAAAAACCATGGGTCGATAAAGGTGAGCCTGTAGATCTCATCTATCGACATACCCAGCTTCAGGGCTTCGCCGATTTGAAAGAGCCTTTGAGAATTCGGCTTCGACAGGCTTAGCTTCAACTGTTCGATGTACTCGGAATCTACGTCGGCGGGGGGATCGCAAAATCCGAACCGGCCGATTTCAAGCGAGCGGATAGCCTTGTGAATCGCTTCTTTGAATGTGCGCCCGATGGCCATTGTTTCCCCCACCGACTTCATCGAAGTGGAAAGTATGTCGTCTGTGCGGGGAAATTTTTCAAAGGTGAATCGGGGGACCTTCACCACGCAGTAATCTATGGTCGGTTCAAAGGAAGCTTTAGTTTCCCGCGTGATGTCGTTTGCGATCTCATCGAGCGAATAGCCCACGGCGAGCTTGGCGGCAATCTTGGCGATAGGGAACCCGGTGGCCTTGGAGGCGAGCGCGGAGGAGCGCGAAACGCGGGGATTCATTTCGATTACGACCATGTCGCCGTTTTGGGGGTTGATCGCAAACTGGACGTTGGAGCCGCCGGTTTCGACTCCTATCTCCCGCAGAATGGCAACGGACGCGTCGCGCATCATCTGGTATTCGCGGTCGGTGAGGGTCTGGGCTGGAGCGACCGTGATAGAATCTCCCGTATGCACGCCCATCGCGTCCATATTTTCGATCGAGCAGATGATGACCACATTGTCCATGTAGTCGCGCATCACTTCGAGTTCGAATTCCTTCCATCCGAGAACGGATTCCTCGAGCATTACCGAACGGATCATGCTCGCGTCCAAACCCGTCTGGGTCTGCTCGATAAGCTCTTCCCGGTTGTAGGCTACCCCGCCTCCGGTTCCGCCAAGGGTGAACGAAGGCCGCACGATCAGCGGATAGCCGATTATCTGGGCAAAGCTTTCCGCGTCGGCAAGATTGTTCACAATAAGGCTTTCGGGCACCCTCAGATTTATGTTTGCCATGGCGTCCCGGAAAAGCTGGCGGTCCTCTGCCTTTTTGATGACCGAGGCATTAGCGCCTATCATTTCTACGCCGAATTCTTCAAGAATGCCCATTTCGGCGACTTTTACAGCGACGTTGAGGGCCGTTTGGCCTCCAAGCGTGGGAAGCAGGGCGTCAGGGCGCTCGCGCCTTATGATCTTTGCGACCACCTCGGGGGTTATCGGCTCTATATAGGTGTACTGCGCCATCTCAGGGTCGGTCATGATGGTGGCCGGATTGCTGTTTAACAGTACTATTTCATAGCCGTCTTCACGCAGCGCCTTGCAGGCTTGTGTCCCGGAGTAGTCGAACTCGCACGCCTGGCTTATGATTATCGGCCCGGAGCCGATGAGCAGTATTTTCTTTATGTCTGTGCGTTTGGGCATGAATTCGGTTTCCTTGAATCCGGATTCTCAGTGGCGATCGTTATACGGCTGCCGCGGCTGACGCTTTCTTCTCGATCAATTTAATAAACCGGCCGAAAAGATATGAGGCGTCATGGGGACCGGGAGAGGCTTCCGGATGATACTGTACACAGAAGGCGGGAATCTCCAGGTGCTCCATCCCTTCCAGCGTATTGTCGTTGAGGTTTATATGCGTAAGCCGGACAGGCAGGTGTGAAAGCGAAGCCGGGTCCACGCAGTAGCCGTGATTCTGTGCAGTGATCTCGATTCTGCCTGTTGTGAGGTCCTTTACCGGTTGATTTGCGCCCCGGTGCCCGAACTTGAGTTTGAATGTAGTTCCCCCGAGCGCAAGTCCCATCATCTGGTGTCCGAGGCAGATGCCGAATATGGGTTTTTTCCCGAACAGGTCTCGAACGGTTTCGATAACATAATGTACAGCGGCCGGGTCGCCGGGTCCGTTTGAGAGAAAAATGCCGTCGGGATCGCAGGAAAGAATCTCAGCGGCACTCGCATGAGCGGGGAAAACCAGCACCTGGCACCCCGCGTTCTCCAGTTTGCGAAGGATATTATATTTTATCCCGCAGTCAAGGGCAGCCACCCGGAGTCCGGCAACGTACGGCAGCCATTGCGGGGAAGCTGTTTCATGCCTCTCGCCCTCCCGCCACCTATAGGGTTTTTGACACGTTACGTATTTTACCAGATCGATCCCGTTGAGTCCCGGATATGCCAGGACCTGGTCCATCAGTTCGCGCAGGTTGTCGGTGTCGGTCGCGATGATTCCGCGCATCGCCCCTCCAACCCGGATATGCCTGGTAAGGGCGCGCGTATCTATGCCTTCGATTCCGATCTTCCCATGTTGGTCCAGGAAATCGGCCAGAGACCGGTCGCTTCGCCAGTTGCTGGCAAAGTCCTGGTACTCCTTTACGATAAATGCCTCCACATGTATGGCCGCCGATTCCATGTCCTCCGGGTTGATTCCGTAAGTGCCGGTCAGAGGATAGGTCATCGCCACGATCTGACCTTTGTAAGATGGATCGGTCAACACTTCCTGATAACCGGTCATGCTGGTATTGAAAACTACCTCTCCCAGCGTCCGGCCATGGCCGCAAAACGTGTATCCTCGAAAAACGGTCCCGTCCTCGAGCAAAAGAATTGCCTTGGGACGATTCCACGGAAGGCTCATAAAGTGTTCCTCACCGGAAATTTAACTGCTCCAGAAAGATCTTTGAAAGTTAATTGTAACGGGTAAGCGCTAAATAGCAAACCTTTTGAAAAAGACGCCTTTGCAAAAAAGCGCGACTGTGTTTAAGGGGAATTCCTGACGCGAGCCATACTATGATAAACTGATAATCGGATGCAATAGAGAGTTCACGATAAAGATGAAGGTGGAGTTGATGACCGAGATTGAGTATACCAGCAAGTGCTCTCAATACCTCAGTATTCTTCTGCGCAACAACCCTGAGTACGAAGAATGGCTTCTGAGCGATGGTAACCTGAAACGCAGGTATCCTCTCACTGGACTCTATTCCGCTCTTGGGCTCGAGGCGGCAAAGGCGCAGTCCTTCAATGACCTGCTCCGGATATTTCGGCGTTTCAAGCAGCTTCATTTTTTGAGAATAGGCGCAAGAGATTTTTGTCATTATGCGGACCTTTCCGAGACGACCGGACAGTTGAGCTATCTGGCGTCTGTGGCCCTCCAGGTTGGCTTGGACGTCCTTTCGGCGCATCCTGAGTGGTGGGCGTGGGATGAAGATCTCGATGTCTGGCGGCGGCTTGGGGGAAGAATCCCGCTCGTAGTGTTGGGGTTGGGGAAGCTGGGCGGCCGTGAGCTAAACTATGTATCCGACGTAGACCTGATCTTCCTGAACCCGGAGAGTTACGAGGATGGCGAAAATTTCATCATGCTGCTCAGCCGCCTCACTCATCGGCTATCGAGGCTGCTGTCCGACCGGTTTGAGGGGGACCGCGTCTTTCAGGTGGATTTCCGGCTGCGGCCCCAGGGGAAGCAGGGAATACTGGTGCCCTCGATGAGTGGCGCGCTCGAGCATTATCTGCTTCGAGGCCGGGCGTGGGAGCGCCAGATGCTTCTCAAGTGCCGGCCAGTCGCCGGGGAGCGTTCCGAAGGGAGCGCCTTTGTTCGCGAGCTTCGCCCGTTTGTGTTCCGCAGGTTCCTCGATTTCCAGGCGATTGCCGAGCTGAGAGAGATGCGAAGCCGGATTCTCACCGAAGCGGTACCGTTTCGGCCGGGCGCAAGGCGCTTCGATGTGAAGCTCGGCATCGGCGGGATTCGAGAGGTCGAATTCATCGTTCAGTCGATGCAGCTCATATACGGCGGACGGCACCCTGAACTTGACGAACCAAACACTCTAAAGTGCCTGGAAAAGCTTTCCGGGCTTGGCCTTCTGCCGCAAGGGACGGTGGACGAGTTGAAGGGTTCCTACACTTTCCTGCGCAATGTCGAACATTATATCCAACTCGACCAGAACAGGCAGACACAAAGTTTGCCGCAATCGGAAAAAGAAAGAATGCGCCTGGTATTCGCAATGGGCTTCGGGGACGGCGAGATCGCGTTTCTAAAGGCACTGGAGATGCACTGCTCCATCGTTCACTCCAGATTTCAGGAGCTTTTTCAGGAAAAGCCCGAAGAGGGAGAGGACCTGGGGAGTGAAAAGCTTCGACACGACTTGGCAGGAGGATGGGGCGGCTCGCCGTCTTTTGCGCGCGGCGATTTTGCAAGCGCGCAACCTGGCCGCGGCGGCTCGCCGTCTTTTGTGCGCGGTGATTCTGCAAGCGCGCAACCTGGCCGCGGCGGCTCGCCGTCTTTTGCGCGCGGCGATTCTGCAAGCGCGCAACCTGGTCGCGGCGGCTCGCCGTCTTTCGCGCGCGGCGATTCTGCGAGCGCGCAACCCGGCCGCGGCGGCTCGCCGTCTTTTGCGCGCGGCGATTTTGCAAGCGCGCAACCCGGTCGCGGCGGCTCGCCGCCCGTCGAACTGTTCGAGAAGCTTCAGGAAACTCTGAAAGCCTACCCGGCCTCCGTTCGGTCAGAGATTCTTTTTGGAGCACTGGAAAAATTCTCCGGCATTTGTGACCGGGAGCTTTTGGAAAAAATCCTGGTAAGGATGGATATCTACTTTGGGAGGGTCGCTCGAAGAACCGGTCTGATAAAGCTGTTTGGAGCAGTTAAGCCTTGGATGGCGTCTTTTTGCCAGGCGATTGCCTCAAGTGAGCTTGTCGCGGCTCTTCTTTCCCATAATCCCGCGCTGGTTGAAGGCCATGCCGTAAGGTCCGGGATTTTCAGTCCGGCCCGGCAATGGGAGCAATCCAGTCTCGAGTTGGTGGAAAGGGCCGAAGAGTATGGCGAAAAGCTGGAATGGATACGGAAGCTGAAAAACGAGCGAATCATCCAGTTTGCGCTGGCCGACCTTGGCGGCCGGATCGATTTCGCGGTTCTGGAAGAGGAGCAAACCGCTCTTGCCGATTTTGTCATTCGTAACACGCTGGCAGCGGTGAGGCAAAATCTCGGACTGCCGGCCGATATGCCCCTCTCGGTGCTCGGGCTGGGAAAGCTGGGCAGCGGGGAAATGAGTTATCTTTCGGATCTCGACCTCGTCTTTGTTTATGCCCCAAGAGCACATGAGCCCGCTAATCAGATTCCCGGAGAAGCGATCCGGCTCATTCAGCGCTTTATTAACATGCTCTCTACACCGCTCCAGGAGGGCCCGGGCTACCCGATGGACGTGCGGCTGAGACCCACTGGGACCCATGGCCCGCTTGTTGTAACGCGCAAATCCTGGCTGGAATATTACGAGACCCAGGCGGATATATGGGAAATCCAGGCACTCCTCAGGATACGGCACATAGCAGGGGACCCGGAGCTTGGACAGTGGATTGAAGATATGGCGGGACAAATCTGTTGCGGGAAAAGGTCCCCGGAATCGGTGTGGCCGAGGCTGTGCCACCTGCGCAACCGGATGGAAAAGGAGCGGGCCGCTGAAACCGAAAAGGAAATCGATCTGAAACTGGGAATGGGCGGCTTGGCCGACATAGAATTTATGGTACAGGGCCAACTGTTGGTCGGGAGGGCGGAGGACGGAAAACGGAGGGCGGAGGACGGAAGACGGAGGACGGAGGACGGAAAACGGATCGAGATCGATTGTCAGATAACGGAGGGCCTGCATGCAGCGTACGGTAATTTAGGGGTGGGGTTTATCCCTGCCCACCCGGCATCCGCCGGTGGCCGGCCCACGCATCTCCGGTCCGTCAGGCGTGCGCTTCACGAACTTTTGAAAGGCCTGCCGCAAACGGTGTCCAGCTCAGAAGAGATAATCGCGGCATTTGGCGCACTTCGCGCCCTGGACCACAGGGTCAGACTACACACCAATTCCAGCAGCGCTAAACTCAATGAGCGGCATTTTGAGGCAATGGTTTTGCTGGGGCTTTGGCCTCCTCATTCTGACGGAAGCTCGATTGAAACCTGGCAGGATGTCTTGCGCCTGAGAAGGGAGATAAGAGGCATTTTTAGAAGGTTTTGTCCGTAGTGTTTTTGCGTCCTGTCCCTTGATGGGTGGTACACATCCCGCATGCAGGGGCTTTTGGGCGCCCTATCCGCCCAAAGTCCTTTTCTCGCCCCTATGATTGTGCAATCTGGCGTGTCCAGGTAGAGTGAGACGAAACAATCTGGCCCCTGGGGGTTCGCAACCTGGAAGGAGCCCGT
>JBEKQE010000037.1:0-32711 GCA_049520035.1 Syntrophobacteraceae bacterium
ATTGACACAGCCCCAAAGTACAAGAATTTTATGCACAATCCGGTCATAATCTGCTCATAATGTCAACGCTTGAGCTAGTCGCACAAATATCAAAACCGGGGTTTCCGGATGGACACTATCTACCAGGTGGACAATTCCCTTTTATGAAACGAATAACATCTTCTCGCGTCAGGCTGCCCGATTCCCCCCAAGTAAACTTCCCAGCCAAACTATCGTCGCACATAAGTACGGTCAACCTATTGTTCCCGTTTTGGACGGTACAGACTGCGCCGAAGCTAAAATCTTTAATACCTTCCTCAGTAAGTTCGGTCACATTATTACATGCGATTACGCCAGCGTTCGAATCCAAACGTCGAAGTTGGCCTCTGAATCGATCAACGACATAGTTGATTTGTTTCCGATCAGTTACATACCTAATTCCGAAAGAATGTTGGCTGAGAGTTGTCTCAGCTTCGCCAGCGAAGACAACAGCCACACAGGAAACCAGCAGAACTGCCAAAACAAAAACGAAACCGGAGAGGCTGCTCATCTATGCCGTCCTTTTCCTTGTAAAGCATGAAGTCCTATTTCAAGAAAAGTATCTACGGAAATTCCTGCCTTTTCGCATTCGCCAACCTGATCCCTATTACAATTAGCAGCAAAAGATTTACTCTTAAATTTCTTTTTCAAGGATGGTAATTGAACACTAGATAGCTTTTTATCCGGTTGAACCAGAGCTGAGGCAATGATAATTCCAGTTAAGGTTTCCGCTGCCACGAGACAATGTTGGATTATGGTTTTGCGTTTCTTATCTCTAAGGCTAGGTATCATTTCATTATCATATCCATGAGATACAACATTTTCAATCAAAAACTCACTAGCTCCAGCTTGTCGCAAAATCTCTTGAGCTTTTATACAATGTAGATCTTGATTGTTTTTTGTTAAATCCCAGTCAATATCATGCAACAATCCGATAATACCCCATTTCTCTTCATCCTCATTCAAATACTTGGCTAATCCTCTCATAATCGCCTCTGATTCCAAGAGGTGTAATTTTGTCATTGGCTCTTTGATATACTTTTCAACCAACTCATCCGCCTGCTCTTTTGTGATCCCCAAATCTTCCATAAATAAAAATTCCTCTATACAAAATGTTTTTGATCCACTGCATCCTTATTTTAGGTAATGATTGCACTGGAAGCAAATAAGTTCTTTCTGAATTTTCGATCTGCCCCCGCCAAGACGATCTACCCTACACAGACGCCAAAACCAAAACCACTTCGTTCATTATCCGGTAAGGCACTGATTCACTGCCTTCAGTATGGCCTCAACATTTGGCTCATTTTCCAGATCACAAACTGGAGTGTCCAGAGACGCTACCGATACAATAACCACTATTTTGCCGGTACAGGAGGATAACTTTACCGGAGACAAGCTGTTGTCTATCACTTCAAAATCGGGAGCCTTATCGCCCACTTTAATCTCATCCCCAACCGGTGTGAGCGGCTTACCTCGCACGGTAACTGTATTTGCCTTGCTCTGGCATAGTCCTCCTTTGCGGTGAGCTTTTCCTTGGATTCACAAATAAGCATTGAATTCCCGTTGTCCAATTATATAATGCCTCTTGTATTTATCACTTTTTCTATTTTCCAATACTTTCTAATGCCGAAAGGATTCAGCAGATGCCAAAAAAACTCATCGAGATCGCGTCAGCAATCGTCCAGACTCAGGTATCCTTAACACCTATGTCGGCCACCGACATTGCTTCCTCTCTTCGGCAGGTTTTCAGCGCTCTCCAGGAAATGCAAAAAGCTGAAACGGGAGGAATTGAGTTAGCTCCGACTGCCGACATAGCTGGAGAAGCACCAACAGAAGAGAAACCGGTGCTCAGCCCAGCAAATTCTATCCAAAACGACAAAGTAATCTGTCTCGAATGTGGAAAAGAGATGAGACAGCTCACTCAAAAGCATCTCGTTTTCCACGGCATGAGCCAGAAAGAGTACAGAAAGAAATACGGTTTCACAATGAGGACTCCTCTGTCGGCAAAGTCATTGACCAAAGCCCGAAGCAAAGCCGCTAAAAAGAGAGGGTTGCCCGAGAAGCTGCAAAAGTATATTGAAGCGAGAAGGCAAAAAAAAGCTAAAGCCACCACTCAAAAGGCAATTCAGACAGCGACAGCCAACAAACCGAATCGGACCAGACTTCGGAAGAAGAAGGCATGATTTTATTGTAATCCGTTGAGTGTGATGGGAAATCTCCTCGTGCAGTGATCGGCAAAGGTTTCGTTTATGGACGGCAAGGAGAAGCATTGGTCTACGGTTTTGAATGAGATTACACCTTTGCTTATTCAAACTATCCTGAATGAGTACCAGTTATCCTGGCGGGGTGTCCACGGCATCACCCATTGGGCGCGTGTCCTTGAGAATGGTTTGCGCCTGGCTTTACACACCGGTGCTCAAACTCTAGTGGTGGCGCTCTTCGCCGTTTTTCACGATTCTCGGCGTACCAATGAAAGCCGAGATCCCGGTCACGGCCGGCGTGGAGCAGAGTTTGGTAAAATATTGAACGGCGAAACGTTCCATCTCTCTGACGATGATTTCAACTTGTTCGAAACTGCCTGCGCCTACCACACGGACAGCCTGACCACCGGCGATGTCACAGTTCAAACTCGTTGGGATGCCGACCGGCTAGATTTAGGTCGTGTCGGCATCATACCTGACCCGAAGTATCTTTGCACCACTGCGGCCAAAGAACCGAAGTTTCTGAGTTGGGCCTATGAGCGCGGCTGTCTTCAATATGAGCCCGAAATATGTAGATACTGGGGTATAGCCGACAAACCTTGAGCAGGTGACATGTTTGCCGGGCTACCCGTGTGCGTTTCCACAGGCGATTTTGGAAGGCATTTTTAGGTGAGAGACTTCTCCACTTAACTCAACCACATTGTCGTTTGGATAACCCACCCTTCGGAGACAGGACGACTCGAATTGCCTCATGGACCCAATAAGCCGGAGGCGACGGCATGAATATCCTCTTATGCGGCAAGGCCTTTCCCAAGGCTTTTGAATTGTTGAAAGCGCTCCTGCCCGATGAAGACGTTTGCAGTTGCGCGGAAGAGCATGTGGTTAGGCTCGGCATGGCGGCCGACGTTCTCATTCCAATGATGCACAGGTTGGAACCCGAATTGATCGGAGGCACTGCTGCGAAATTGATCCACCAATGGGGGGTGGGGCTCGAAGGTGTCGATCTCGCTGCTGCAACTGCACGTGGCATAATGGTTTGCAACGTTCCCGGAGATGCCACCGCCAATGCCGATTCTACAGCCGAACACGCTCTTTTCCTGATGCTTGCCGTTGCCAGACGCATCCACGAATGTTTCAGCGCTTTTCATCAGGGTCTGTGGGGGACTCCGGTGGGTCAGGCTTTGGGAGGGAGCACTGCTCTCATTGTGGGACTGGGAAGAGTCGGCAAAACCCTGGCCCGGAAACTGGTGGCGCTCGGGATGAACGTCCAGGCAGTGAGGCGCACTGCGGACATTGAAACAGAAGCGGCCCTCGGCCTGGTTGGCGCCAGTAATATGTCCCGGCTCTATGAGATGGCCTCTGCTGCCGACTTCGTCATTTCCACCATTGCTCTGACCGATCACACAAGAGGGCTGTTCAACCAGGACCTGTTCCGCGCGATGAAACCTTCAGCTTTCGTAATCAATGTTTCACGGGGACCTGTGATAAATGAGGTGGATCTTGTGGAAGCGCTGCAGACCGGCGAGATTGCGGGCGCGGGGCTGGATGTGTACGAACAGGAACCTCTCGATCCAAATAGCCCGCTTCTGATCCTGCCAAACGTTGTTGCAACACCACACATCGCCGGAGCGACGGGACAGAGTTACGAAGGAATAGCGAGAATTCTTACCGAAAACATCTTGCGGGTGAAGGGTGGCAAAGCACCCATGTATTGTGTAAATGAAACGGCATTGAAGGCTCAGACGACCCTCTGACGACAACCGGCTAAAGGCAGTCCATCAGCGGCAATTCCCAGGTCCCATTTCAACTGGCTGTGGAGGGGCAGAAACGAGGGAGGATTTTCTCAAACATTGCCTCCAACCATGCAAATAAATTGAATTGAACAAACATTAGGCAATTTGATGATAGAGTGTTCTTGTGATTGGATTGTGAGGACACGAGAGGAGCCTCTGGAAACAATTTTTCATCTCCTGTGATTTATGGTTGCAGAATCGAGTTTCCTTTAATATCTTCAAACTCATTGGCCTTGGTCTTGATGACTGATTTCAGGTATTCGGGAACCTTGGGCTTTGGCGGCTTCTGTGATACATCCATCCATCGCTTTTTTGTCGCCATTGCTGCTCTTACCTTCTTTGCTGAGAGGTTGAAATTTGCCTGCGTGCATTGAAATTCGAAAAGACAATTACGGCACAACTTTATAATTGAGTTTAAGCAAGATTTCCAGGCCCTAACCGACAGTCCGAACATCTTTGCAATGCCTGTAGTCCTAGAAACTTTATTCAATGCCTCATACTGTCTACCCCTGCCTCGAAATAGGGCAACCCCTACCATGAATTTACTGTATCGACCGGATTCCTTTTCCTTCGCGGTTCGGCTTTACTATGCAAAATTATCACCTAGAGGAGGAGGAGGAGTTTATGACCTACTGTCAGATCCGTCGATTGGTTCGCCTTCATAAAAAGGCCACAAAACACTGGGATAACTATAAGAAGCTTTCAGGGGACCAGAGCGGACAACCGAAAGCGCTCGATCATCTGATGAAAGCAGACCGGCTTAATCGTCAGATTTCGGGCATGATAAGGGATATCAGTTCGGCTCAGGTATGGATCGAAGAAGAGAAGTCCCCCGGCTTGCAGTTCCGCTCATCACAGCTGAGGATGCCGGGGTACTGTCGTTAATCTTACTTCAGACCTTTAGTTCTCTTTCCGACAATATCACTGAGGTCTTATACCTCTTCAGAGAGCCGTGAGCAGGGCCAATTGCGGCGCCTTCCTTCTCGGCTCTCACCATTTTAGCGGGTTCATCACCGGGGCCGAAAGCGGGCCGGTTGATTTAGGAATTTTAGGCTTTATACGCGATCAAGACGCTTCTCCACAACGCAGTACAGTACTTACGGGCCGATATTGCAGAGATGAGGAGAGTGGGAGAAACCCACATTCTTGTACGCCCTCCTATTCTGCTTGCGCCGGGTCCTGCTGAAAATAGAGCTTCAGCTCCTCATAGAGATCTGGATGTTTCCTTTGCAACTGGACGGGCTTTTCAAAGAAACACTCGGTGGCAACAGCAAAAAATTCCGCCGGGTCGGTAGCGCCGTATTCATCCAACACTGTGGAGCGGCCCTCTTCTGCGTCCTTCTGTAACTTTGAGTAGTCCTTTTCCAATATCCGAGCCCAGGCGACGTACCTTGATCGGTGGGGCAGGGGTGGGGCCCCGTTGGCGTAGCCGTCTTCAATGTCCAGTTGATGAGCGAACTCGTGCAGCACCACATTGTGCCCATCATTAACATCCCCGGCATTGGCCAGCACATGATCCCAGGATAAAATCAGCGCGCCACGCTTCCAGGACTCACCGAGATGTACTTGCTCTGTTTCGGCATAATAACCAGGGGCAAATTCGACGTGTCCTTTCGCTATGAAGGCGCTGGGATAGACAAGAATTGAGTAGAGTCCCGGATAATAATCGGTTTCCCGGTGCAGCAGCAGGATACAGGCTTGGGCGGCTATAGTGACTTTGATCTCATCGGTCACCTCCAGCCCTCCGCAACCCTCAAAATTCTTTTCGGCGAGGAAAACAAGGATATGCCCCTGGATCTCTTTTTTGTCCGCCCCGGATAACCGGTGGTAGATGGGCACATTCTTTTCGATTATTTCGAGCCAGGCAGGCGGAAAAGGCTGGTTTCGAAGTTTTTCCCGCCGCCGCTTTTTGAAGCCAAACATGTCACCCGCAAACTCCGTTGTTGTGATCTTGCCATTAAAAGCGTGTTAAGGCCCCTTCACCATATCGCTATCGATTAATGTGATCGAAGAAAGCCAGGCATTGCATTTCCGGGGACCACGGTTTGTGTCGAATTTTGCCTCCCGAATGTAATTGATTTGCCAGCCCTTCCTGAAGCTTTCTCGAATCTCGGTCTGGGTCACCCTTCTAGGCCCCCAGGAACCGGGTTCGTGTTCACTAAAGCATATCATGAAGTACGTTCCCCCAGGGTTCAGCACCGAGGCAAGACTCTCTACAAAGACAGGACGCTTTTCATCAGGCAGAACATGAAAGAACCCTGAGTCGATAACGGTATTGAACCTTCTTTCCAGATGTTGAAGGCCTAAAGCATCCCAAACCAGGAAGGTGGGAGCCAAGGAGCGTTCCTTCGCTTTGTTGAGAGCTTTTTCAATAGCAGTTGTTACGATATCGATTCCCGCGACTTCAAAGCCAATCTCTGCCAGATATAAGGCATTTTCCCCTGTCCCACAGCCGACATCGAGTACCGCTGACTTTATCTCACCATGTTCAACGAGATGCACAATCTCGCTCTGAGGCCCATCTATTTCCCATGGAGGCACTCCCTTGTACATTGCCTCGAACACCTTCGTTCCCAATCCATCCGCCTTCTTGAATTCCTTGCCAACGTTCCAGGCCTTGGCAATAAATTCACCGATACCCCAGTAACTGGTATCCGGCATGCTCAAGACGAGAGGATCGATCTTTTTGATGTCCGGCTTCCCATCTGTCATGACCCGCTCTTCACAGTAGGCACCCACTATCTCCCCTATGAAAAGATAATTTGACGGGAGATCGACGGCTTGCACAAGCTTGCACTCCATGTTCAATGGACAGTCACCGACCATGGGCGCGGTGGGGATTCTCCCATAGAAAAGCTCAAAAAGTTTCGACTTATCGATCGTTTTCCCAGATACCAACCCACAATAGTCAGTCACCTCCAACATTGATCTGCCCGGGATATTGATGCTGAAGGACCTGTTTTCCTGAATTCCTTCCGGCGTGTAATGGGATCTGTTAATGCTGATGGCGATCATTGGAGGATTGAAATTCACACGGCTAACCCAGCCAACGGTCATAAAATTAGCTTTCCCTTCGACCATGGTTCCAACGAGAACTATCGGCATTGGACACAAGTAGACATTATTGTCGATCTCTAATTTTTGCATACCACCCTCCGGTTTCATCGTTTCGGGAAAACCACTACCTTTTTGCTATGGCTGCGGAAGCGAATCGGAATGCACACTCCTTAATCACCCTCCCCATTTATTGCGGTCCGCAAAACGTAGGAGCACTTGAATGTCATAACCTTTCTCGGCGGCAGAGTCATCGCCTTGCCCGTCAGTGGATCCCTCCCTGTGCGTTTACCCCCTTCCTGAACGACGGCCTCGCATCCGGAACAACTTATTTAGTGTTTCCCTCCTTCAATGCTTAAAGTTTTTATATAAAGATGTGACAGATGTAGCAAAGGAGAAAAGAAATGACCACACGGAGTTCAAAATTCTTTTTGTTATTTGTCATGACGGCCGCTGTGATCACGTTCGGATTTGGCGCTGCTGGCGCCAAGGGAGGAGAATGTGAAGGCGCTGGACAACCTGACATGACTGCGTTCGGGTTTGTAGCCACTGTCAGACCAATATACGACAGGGATTTTGTAAGGAAAGCCGAAGACGGCCACATGCTGGAAGCCGCGCTTGGCGAGAGGGCCGCGGAGCGGGCAGCAAGCGCCAATGTCAAGCATTTCGGCCAGATGATGGCAAAGTACAATACTCTTGCCAGCAACCGACTTCTGGAAATAGCGAAAAATAATAACCTTGAAGTCACCACGGATATGGACAGAAAAGACCAGGAGGCGCTCCTGCATCTTTTAGAAATAAAGGGCCGGGACTTTGACCGCGAATATATGAATCAGGTGATCAAGGATCACAAGTATAAGGTGAAGTTGTTCGAACAGATGGCCAATGAGGCCGGCAATCCTGCTCTTAGAAACTACGCTCAGCAGACCATCCCTGCGCTGCGCGAGCATCTTCGGATGGCCCGGGACATCTACAGCAGGATTGAAAGTTAGGGGCAAACGGGAACCGGTTGCAATGAACAGCCGGATATAGACACTGGGAAACCGGGAGAGTTCTGTGCTCTTCGATTGTCCTGGCCAATTCTTCCCCGGGTCCTGTCTTTGACGCAGAGTTGATTTTTGATGCGGTCCGACCCGTGCCGATTTTTGTCGGCCGGGAGAGAGTGAAGACGCCCTGGTAAATGCCATGATCGAGTGTTAATGTAATGGGAACATCGATCCTTGGCCCAGGAAGAAAAGTCCAGTGCTCGCTACGATGGCGCGATTGAACGCTGAGTGAATCTGTAATATAGATGGCGCCATTTCTCCCGCGGAAATGGAAGCACCGCTGATACCGGGCGCTCCTGCTTTATTTCTTGCTTCCACCGCGATTTGACGTTAATGTTGCGCGTGTTTAGAAGGGTCCAAACCAACAATATGAAAGGATTTGAAGAGTTATGCCTCAAGGTACTGTAAAGTGGTTCAACGATCAGAAGGGTTACGGATTTATCACGGTAGAGGATGGCGGCAAAGATGTCTTTGTTCACCATAGCGCCATCGAAGGCGAGGGTTTTAAGAGCCTTGCGGAAGGTGATCGCGTCACCTTCGAAATTGAGCAGGGCGCCAAAGGACCATCGGCTGTCAAAGTAAAGAAGCTCTAGCTGCTCATCCATAGAGAAATCTGAAGGGCTGGAGAAACAATTTCCGGCCCTCCTGTTTTTGGCCCGAGTCGCTAATTTTACCTCAGACCTTTAGTTCTCTTTCCGACAATATCACCAGGCCTCCCGCGAACGCCCCGTCTCTGGTCATGGACAGGTCAGGGAGAGCGTCGAGAATGGCGGCGGTCGGCCTGCCCGCTACGCGCTCGCACGACGCAGAGTAGTTATTGTTTTTCAGTAGGGTATTTTATAAGTCTATCATACGAGGGTCTTATACCTCCTCCCAGGGCCGTGAGTAGGGCCAATTGCGGCGCCTTCCTTCTCGGCTCTCACCATTTTAGCGGGTTCATCACTGGGGCCGAAAGCGGGCCGGTTGAGTCAGGAATTTTAGGCTTTATACCCGATCAAGACGCTTCTCCACAACGCAGTACAGCCCTTCGCCCGCTCTTGCCGGTTCAAAACAAAGATTATCTGAGAGGCACTTTGCCTTACCGGTGTCTCCAGACTTCCAGCGATTGACCAAATCGGGCTCCCGAATTAAAGGACGGGACAGGGAAACGTAGTCTGCGATCCCTTCCCTTATGATTCGTTCGGCTACCGCATAGGACCGAATCCCACCAACGAGCATTAGAGGAACCTTGACCTTTTCCTTGAATTTCCTGGCCGCTTCCAGGTAATAGACTTCCATATTCTCAGCATCGAGCCTTCTCAGCCTGACAGGTATATAGTCGCCCGAATACCTGGTCCCGCCGCTTAGCTCAACGGCATCGATACGGGCACTCTCCAGGTTTGAGGCGACTTCCAGCATCTCTTCCACTGTAAGTCCGCCTGTTACAAAGTCTTCCGAGTTCATCTTGACCATCACCGGAAACTTGTCTCCGACCTCATCCCTGATATTATGCGCAACTTCCAAAAGGAGTCTTGCCCGATTTTCGACGCTTCCGCCATATCGATCACTTCTCTTGTTGTAAAACGGCGAGAGAAACTCACTCAGCAAAAAGCCATGGGCAGCATGTATCTGGACTGCATCGAACCCCGCCTTTTGAGCTCGGGCTGCAGCCTTGCCGAAAGATTCAGCAACCATTCGAAAATCATCGCCGGTCATCTCACGGCAGTTGGGCATGCCTTCACCTTTGATGCTCGACGGTCCCAGAGGCATTTGCCCTGTTAGATCCGGGTCGGCATGGCATCCTGCATGAGCCAGTTGGACGGCGATCTTTCCACCAGCGCTATGCACGGCATCGGCCATGACGGTCAGTCCAGAGACAAGTTCCTCGCTGTAAATACCTAGCTGCCCAAGTCCAGCCTGTCCTTCCCTGCTCACATATGCATGGCTCGTTATGATCAGTCCCACTCCACCTTTTGCAAGCCGGACCATTAGATCGGTAAGCTTCCGGGGGCATGAGCCGTCTGGCTTTGCCATTCCCTCCCATGTGGCTGAACGGACGAATCGGTTAGTCAGGGACATGCTTTTTATCGTTGTGGCTTCAAAGAGCATCGGCATATCTTCCCTCCACAATGTAATTGCCGTTTTTAGTCATCCAGCCCATTCATTACAGCTCTCAGAACGTTAAAGCACTAGAATGTCGTCACTTTCCTCGGTGGCAGTGTAATCGGTTCCCCTGTTTGTGGGTTCCTGCCTATACGTCCACGCTTCTCTTTTAGTGAAAATTCCCCGAATCCGCTGACGAGCACGTCTTCGCCATTTTGCAGGGACCGTTTTATCAGCTCGAAAAGGGTGTCTATGACCTGGGCCGACTCAGTCCTTGTGAAAATGTTCCGGGCGAAGAGTGTTTCCACGATTTGGGCTTTGGTGAGAGTCATTGGTCGCTCCAACACTTGGACGTGGACGGCTTTTCCGGAATGAGGGATGATACCGCACAGGCTGTCAGGAGGCAAGGATAGAGCAGACTGTTGGTTAACTTGAGGTTGAAAGGATTGAACAAAAACTAGTCGATTCTTATCAGCAGCTTGGTAATCTGCTCCGGATAAGGAAGCTGCCCCTTCAGATTACCGCACCGGCTGTCAGGACGGAAGGGCAGAGGCAAGCCGTAAGGCAACCTGAGGGTTGAATGCAGTGCGCCGAATCAATGGATGATGCAGTTCAAGGCTCTCGCGGGCGCCTTGCCCAATAATGTATCCGGAATCCGTAAATGCAGGTGGGAAGCCGGAAAAAGATCGGGAGCCCTCTGTGGGACCGGCCTTTCATTCAAGCAGTTTGCTCCATATGGTCGGCAGACCGGCATCTATGTCTTACTGCCCTCTTCCTTGAGCTTCCTTTCCCAGTAGCACGAAATCCCCAGGCCCTCCAGACCTGTCTCGAAACAGCGGTTGCATGAGATGCACCTGGCATTGCCGGTATCTCCAACCTTCCACCGTTTGATGAGATGTGGTTCGCGAATAAACGGGCGGGCCATGGAAATGTAATCTGCTTGTCTCTCCTTCAGAATCCCGTCTATGACGGGCACTGACCGTATGCCCCCAACAATTATGACGGGAACCTTAATCCTTTCTTTAATGTACTGGGCAAAGTCCGCCAGGTAGGCTTCATCTTTTTCTTTAATAATCATACTCTTCGTACAATGTTTATCTACATTCGAAATCGAGCAGCAGGCGCTTACCTGGATCGCATCTATTCCGTCATTGGCGAGACGTCGAGCAATTTCAGTTGATTCGGGAAGCTCGAGACCGTCCCCGACAAAATCCTGTGCACTGAGTTTGAACATGACTGGAAAATCTTTTCCTACCTCTCCTCTGATTGCTTCGAGGATCTCTCCAACCAAACGATACCGATTCTGAAGACTGCCGCCATACATGTCACTGCGCCTGTTCCATGCAGGAGAGAGGAACTGGTTGATACCATACCCATGGGCGCCATGAATCTGAATACCGTCGAAGCCGGACCTGCAAGAACGGGACGCTGCTGCAGCATGAGCCTCAACAAGTCTGGCAATATCTTCTCGGGTCATCTCTCTGGGGACTTTGTCTTCCGCAGTATACGGAATGGCAGAAGCACCCCATAATTCATCGCCTTCCCTGAAAAATAGCTTGGGGTTTGCCCTTGCTAGACAATGGACGAGTTGCGCTGCGATCTTGCCACCCTCTTTGTGCACCGTATCGACAAGTTTTTTCAGCCCTTCAGCCTGTGTGTCGTCGTAATTACCCAACATATAAGGCAGTCCCTGCCCATTTGTCATGACATACTGGTAACCGGTCAAAATGAGTCCAATGTCTCCCTTGGCAAGTTCACCATAAAACTCCAGGGCACGGTCGGTAACATTGCCTTTCCGGTCTCCTACGCCGCTCCATGTGGAGGACCTGATGGTACGGTTAGAGAGTTCCAGGGATCTGATCCAAGTCTTTTCGAATAGAAGGCGGTTATCAGCCCTCACGAGTCCGGATCCAACAGCTACTGCAGCCGTTGCCGCGAGCCCTGTTTTCAGAAATTCTCGACGCGAGAGTGTATCGACCATAAATCTTTGTCTCCTCTGGCAGTTCCATATTCTTTTATGTCCGATGTCCACCTATTGAGCCAGTCTTTCATGAACTTTTTTCAATTCCTCAGGGATTTTGATCTGCTGGGGGCAGTGCTCTTCACATTCGCCACATTCGGCGCAATTTGAGGCTCTCTGCTCTGGGGTGAGCATGTGGTTATAGAGCATGAAATTGAGATCCTCATCCTTGAACATGAAACTGTCATTGTAGAGGGAGAAATTCAAAGGAATATTCACACCATTGGGGCATGGCACACAGTAAGCACACCCGGTGCAGCCAATCTGGAGCATGTTGCGATAGGCTTCACAGACTTCGGCTACCACTTGCAGCTCAGCCCCTGAGAGTGTACCTGCCTCGGCATACTCTGCAATACGGATGTTCTCGATCAATTGGGACATAGAGCTCATCCCGCTTAGGGCGGTTGCAACCTCTCTATGATTCCAGACCCATCTCAGCGCCCATTCGGCAGGGGTTCTTTTCACCGGTGCTGAATCCCAAAGCTTTTGGATCTGTTCCGGGATCCGGTCTGTCAGTTTCCCTCCACGAAGGGGTTCCATGATAACGACTCCGGCCCCTTTGGATGCAGCATACTTGAGGCCCTCTTTCCCGGCCTGGTAGTATTCGTCAAAATAGTTGTACTGTATCTGACACATAGCCCAGCCATAACTGTCCACAATCTCCTTGAATATTTTCACGTCGTCGTGGAAAGAGAACCCTGCGTAGCGGATACGTCCATCTGCCAGGACCTTGTTGAGAAAATCCAGTGCGCCAAGTTCCTTCATGCCGGCCCATAATTGACGATTCAGCCCGTGCAGGAGGTAGAGATCGATGTAGTCGGTATCCAGCCTTGTAAGCTGCTCGCCCAGGAATCTCTCGAAATCATGCTGGTCCTGAACAAGCCATGTCGGGAGCTTTGTTGCAAGGAGTACCTTTTCTCTGTATGGCTTCAGGTGCTTACCGAGGAAAACCTCGCTCTGTCCACCATGGTAAGGGTAGGCCGTATCAAAATAGTTGATGCCATGTTCGATGGCATAATGGATCATCTCACCTGCCGCCGTTTCATCGATGGGTTTGCTCGGATCAAAGAGATCCACTGCACTGGTGCTGCCAACTATAGGAAACCGCATGCATCCAAACCCAAGGACAGACACATCACAACCGGTTTTGCCGAGCTTTCTGTACAGCATAAAACCTCCAAGGATGGACAAGATCGAGGGTCAACAAACCCAGATGACTTGGATTTGGGCCCAAGCCAGAGTCATTGTTTGCTCCTGAAAATTATGAGCATAAATCCTGTTGTTAATCCTCGTATGATAGACTCATATAGTACACTACCGAAAAAAAATAACCACTCTGCGTCGTGCGAGCACGTAGCGGGCAGGCCGGCCGCCGCCATTCTCGACGCTCTCCCTGACCTGTCCATGACCAGAGACGGGGCGTTCGCGGGAGGCCTGGTAAATTCAATCAGAGGCTTGTGCGATGTGGGAAAATATACCTTACCGGATGTCCGGAGGCAAGGACAGAGCAGTCAGGGAGGAGTGAATACCTCCACGCAAGAAACAGCTTTTCGCGAAATGCTTCTTGACCGCAAGTCCGTTGGGCGCCTCTCAAGCTAATCATTGGCTGGAATCCGGCTAACGGGTTAGAACATTCCAAGCTTCTTGTGACGCATTTACACATTCTCCGAGGGATGGAAAAATCATGATAGACGTTGAATACATAGACAACGGAAAGAGAGTGATTATCCCGGCCGAAGTATGATAGGCAGCCAGGGCTTCGATGTATCTCACCCTGGCATCGCGGAGAGCTTGGCGAACATCCACCACCTCCGATAGTGCGCTCCGATCCTTGAGCGATCTTTGATAGTGAGCATCGAGGAGACGCTCTAAGCCGGGCAATACGTTATCTCTCAGACCCGTTGCTTCCTTGTATGATGAAAGGAGCGCCTGATGGGCGTCACCAAGTGCGGAATTTGCCTTTATTGCGGCTTCCCTGGACTCCGCCCTGGCTTTTTCAAGCTTGTACCCGGCTGCCAGGGTGTTCCCCTGGTTGCGGTCGCACAGTGGAATGGGAATAGAGACGCCGAAAATCACGACGTTCTCGTTATTGAGTAACTATCTGTAATTGACTTTATTCAAATTCTCTGATTCGATTGTATTAATAAAAACAAGATCGAATGGACCATGCCTAAAATTCTCAGCATATTCGGGACCCGCCCGGAAGCCATAAAAATGGCGCCGGTCATAAAGGAACTCGAGAGACGCCCGGATGATTTCACCAGCATTGTCTGTGTTACGGCGCAGCACAGGGAAATGCTTGACCAGGTCCTTTCGGCGTTCAAAATACGTCCCCATTACGATCTCGACATCATGAAATCCGGCCAGGACCCCCTCCAGATAACCTGCGCCGTATTGACGGGTTTGCGGAGCGTGATCGAGGAAACACGGCCCGACCTGGTCCTCGTTCACGGTGACACCACAACCACCATGGCCGCTGCTCTTGCTTCCTTTTACTTCCGCACGAAAGTCGGCCACGTGGAGGCGGGTCTGCGGACTAAAAACAAGTTTGCGCCTTATCCCGAAGAGATGAACCGGCGGGTTGCCGGGGCCATCGCCGACCTGCATTTCGCGCCTACTCCCGGAGCGCGCCAAAACCTCATCGAAGAGGCAGTTGACCCGAAGACCATACACGTTACAGGCAATACGGTAGTCGACGCCCTTTTTGCCGCTCTCGCCATAATAGAAGAGGACCCAGGGCTCCAGGACCGTTTTGCCGAGCAGTTCTCCTATTTAAATCCCCACAAGAAACTCATAGTGGTAACGGGTCACCGGCGGGAAAATTTTGGAGAGGGACTTCAAAACATCTGCAGCGCGCTTGCCAAGGTTGCAGCAAACCACCCTGAGGTCCAGATCCTCTATCCGGTTCACCTCAATCCCAACGTTTACGGCCCGGTCCGCAAGACTCTGGGAAACATGGAGGGCGCGAATATACTTCTGATCGACCCGGTCGAATACCTCCCTTTCGTATATCTGATGAACCGCTCCTATATGATCGTCACCGATTCGGGCGGCATCCAGGAGGAAGCCCCCTCACTCGGAAAACCCGTCCTCGTGATGCGTGATGTCACCGAAAGACCGGAGGGCGCGCAGGCGGGGGTCGTCAAGCTGATCGGAACGGGAGTCCGGGAAATATACTCATCTATAAGCCGCCTGATTTCAGATGCTGCCGCCTACAAACAGATGACGTCGTCCCGCAACCCATATGGAGACGGTAAAGCAGCGCAAAGGATCGTCGACATTATCCATGCAATTTTTAGAGTAGAAAGGTAATGGTTCACCGGAAATGGTGGGTTGCATAAATCAGGAGGAATCTGGTCAACCGCTTACCGGCTGTAGCCGGAAGCTCTGCTCTAAAAAGTCCCTCCGAAGCACCCTTTTCATGGTGTCCCGGAGGGACATGAGTTATTGCGGTGAAATCCTGCCGCCCGTTTAGTCAAAACTTCGGTCCGCGAACGGTTATTTTCTTTCCAGAGTGAGGGTAAAGCCCATCCCCCCGCCGATACAAAGCGTGGCCAGACCCTTGTGAAGATTTCTGCGGTTCATTTCCATCGCCAGAGCGTAAGTGATTCGTGCCCCGGTGCACCCGATGGGATGTCCGATGGAAATCCCTCCGCCATTGACATTGACCTTTTGCCAATCCATCTTCAATTCCCGCATGCAGGCCAGGGCCTGAGATGCGAATGCCTCATTCAGCTCAATAAGGTCCACCTGGTCCATGGTCCATCCCGCCTTTTTCAGGGCCAGCCGGGTGGCGGGAATAACCCCGCAGCCCATGTAGGCCGGATCAATGGCGCCTGCTGCATACGACTTTATGTAGGCCAGGGGCTTCAGCCCCAGTTCATCGGCTTTGTCCTTGGACATTACCAGAACCGCAGCAGCCGCATCATTGACACCGGAGGCGTTGCCCGCCGTGACGGTACCATCTTTTTTGAAAAACGGCTTCAGTCTGGCCATTTTCTCCAAGGTTGTATCCATCGGGCGTTCGTCGACTTCGAACACGAGCGGATCACCTTTGGGCTTTGGCACCGTGACTGGGAAGATTTCATCCCTGAGTCTGCCGGAAGCGATTGCCGCTCTGGCACGCTGATGGCTTTCAAAAGACAGTTTGTCCTGGTCTTCACGGCTGATCCCGTATTTCTCGGTGATGTTTTCAGCGGTTACCCCCATGTGATAACCGTAATAAAGCTCCCACAATCCATCATGGACCATCAAGTCTACGGCTTCCACATTGAACATGCGGGCGCCCTCGCGCAGGCTCGGCATGGCGTAGGGAATTTTGCTCATGCTCTCCATCCCGCCGGCCACGATGACTTGGGCATCACCGGCTGCGATTGCCTGAGCAGCCAGGGCAACGGCTTTCATTCCGGAAGCACAGACTTTATTGATGGTAAAAGCCGGGGTCTCCTTCGGCATACCGGCATAAATGGTGGCCTGACGGGCCGGATTCTGTCCCTGAGCGGCCTGGACCACATTGCCCATTATGACCTCATCGACCTCGATTTCGCGATGTGAATCATCCCATTGGCGGTATTTCTGCTCCAACTCGATTATACCTGATCCTTTCAACTTGTCAGGCGCAAAGGAAACCATATCCTGAGTCGCCATGGGTCTCAGGCCAGCACGTTTCAAGCTCTCCCGGATGCAAATCGCTCCGAGCTGCGCTGCCGGGATGTCCTTAAGCGATCCCATGAAATTTCCGACCGCAGTTCTTGCCCCACTTACGATAACAACTTCTTTCATGACTTCTCCTTTAGTTTTTGGAAGGATTCAGAAACATCAGTACTGCCAGTATCCGCGCGAAACCCCGTTGGAGCCGCAGAAGGGATGACCCAAGGCTGTTGGCCCGAATACGCCATTTGGGATACTTGACGGAGGGCCGGCCTTGGTCGTCCGGACCAGACGGAGGAGCGTCCCATGTTCCATTCAAAGACCCTGCCCAGGCAAAGCATCAGGTTTTTAAGTGTCTGTCATGAAACCATAAAGGATTAGCAATTTACTCTACCAAAAGACGCGTCATATTGCAACCGCATTAGCGCCGCATCAGCAACGGGCAAATTTCAAATCTTAGTTGCTCGTGCTCTTTTTGCAGGCGGAATCATTCCATGGTATAATGTGAACCTGGAGAATAATGTATGGTCCAGCAACTACGCAAACAGGCGCATACAATGAAAATTTTCATTTCCGGCTCCCTGGCTTATGACCGCATCATGGACTTTCCAGGTCGCTTTGCCGATCACATTCTGCCCGACAAAATTCACGTGCTGAACGTGTGCTTCAACATAAACAGCCTGGTCGAAAAATTCGGAGGGACGGCTGGAAATATTGCGTATAGCCTGGCCGTTCTCGGAGAGTCCCCCTTCATTGTGGCTACCTCCGGGGAGGATTTCTCCCGCTATGAACAATGGCTGGTTAAAAATAGTTTGCCGACAGCCTACATAAAGGCGATTCCGGGCATCTATACCGCCGGCGCATACATTACGACCGACCTGGATGATAATCAGATAACCGCGTTCAACCCCGGAGCAATGGCCTTCGAGGCAGACCTTCCATCGTTCAATGGTTCCAATATGGTGTTCATAGGGCCGGGCAACAAGAGGGACATGATTAATCTCGCGCAAAGAGCCAGACTTGCCAATGCGCCCTTTTTCTTCGACCCTGGGCAAAGCCTGAATATCTGGAATGGCGATGAACTGCGGGAAGTTGTTTCAGGGGCGCTCTGCTTCATATCAAATGATTATGAACTCGCGCTGTTTCTCCGGATGACCGGCTGGGAAATAGAGAATCTCTATAATGCAGTAGAGGTGGTAATCACCACAAAGGGATCGGAAGGGGCTACGATCGATATCGGAGGCGACAGGTTGCTAATCCCTGCTATCCCTGTCCTTAAGGTTCTCGATCCGACCGGGGCGGGTGACGCTTTTCGAGCGGGAGTACTCAAGGCCAGGGCCATGAATCTTCCATGGATTACCGCATGCCGGATGGGGGCTACCGTAGCGTCATTTTCCCTTGAACATTACGGAACTCAGGAGCACAGGTTTAGTTGGGAGGAATTTTGCGAGAGGTACAGCAGCGCCTATGGCCCCATGGCCTGCTGAAAAGAAACTGTTGTGTCGGCCGCCGGCCGTCAACGGTCAGGTTTGAACGATTCAAGCCAATGGCCGATCGCTGATTGCCGATCTCTTCGCTGATATCAGTTACTCCGCCAGGCCGACACGACAAAGACGGGATTGAGCGCCTCCAGCCTCAGGTCTTTCCCGGTGGGAACTGAACGGTTCACCTGGAGTTGAACGATGGATACCTCGAAATTCCTGTCCTTCCAGAAGGTGTTCACCTTTTCGAGCGTCTGAAGCAGGACGACTGTCTGCACCACTCTCCCATCTGGGAGGAGCCTCTGAGCAACGGCTTCAAGGATCGCGTCGAGATCGTCCCCGCCGCCTCCGATGAAGACCCGATCGGGGTCGGGAAAGGCGCCGATCGCCTCCGAGGCCTTTGCGCACACGGCCTCCACCCTTGATGCGCCGAACTTTTCCAGATTTCGAAGGAGTTTGAAATACCTGGATTGGTTTTTTTCGACCGCCAAAACCCGTTTCAGGCGTGCTATCCTGGTGGCTTCCACGGAGATCGAGCCTGTGGCCGCGCCGAGGTCCCAAAGGATCTGCCCCTGCCCTAGCTGAAGTGAAGCAAGGACCACCGCCCTCACTTCCATCTTTGTAATCATACCGGCTTGCCGTTCAAACGCCTCCTCGCCAAACCCGAAAATCCGTCCGGATTTGTCCATCTTATCAGTTTCGACGACAGGTTCGGCAGGTTGGATAAGAATGACATTCAAGGGCGAAAACTCCTCGCCTGCGGTATCCGAAGGCGAAAACGATCGTACCCTCTCGGAAGGCGTTCCCAGGTTCTCACCTATGATGAGCTTGCATTCGCACTGGCCTGATTTGATCAATTCGCGTGCGATCCATTGCGGCTTATGCTCGGGGTCGGTGAATATGGCGACCTTCCGGCCTCTGGCAAGGATATCGAGGACGCTCCCAATGTCGGCCCCGCCTTTGAGGCCGTGAAAGCTCACCGCGTCAATTGAATCCCAGCTTTCGCAGATCCTGGCGCACAGGGTCTGAACGCTGGTGACATTTGGGATTACTACGAGGCGCTGCCTCCCGAATCTGTCCGCCAACGTCCTCCCAATACCGAAGAACAAAGGATCGCCGGAGCAAAGGACTGCTACGCGCTTTGTTTTTGAAATCCTGCCGATTTCTTCCAGGCTCTCCGAGAGAGGGGACTTGAGCGAAAGTTTTTCCCCGGCATGGTCTGGGAAGAGTTCAAGATGCCTGCCGCCGCCGGCCAAAATTTGTGCCGCACTGATCCACTCGAGGGCCAAAGCCCCCAGGCATTGCGGACCGGTACCCATTCCAATCGCGGCAATCAGGGGCGGCTTCCAGTCACCAGGTTTCAAGACGTTAGAACTCCACTCTCTGCGAGAGCCTGCCCCGTGGTGGGCCATGCCCGCGATTGAAGAAGCCGGTATCGATCGTATTCATTTTACATCCGCAAGCAGACGGCCATTGTAATCCAAAAGGAGCAGCCGGATCTCGGCGCCCTCGCCTGCAAACCGCGACGACTGTACAGCAGCCCTTTGGGCAACAGATTCCAGTATATTGTAGGAACCCTTGCCTGCAATAATCTCCAGAGCATGCCGCGCAGTATTTGCCGAAGCCAATTCACGGCAGTGAACGGCATCATGACCCAGGCTATGAGCTATCCCGGCCAGGAAGTCTAGATCGAGCGGCACTGAATGCGCGTGGGTATAAGGATGTCCCTGGGCCATTTTGATGGCTTTACCAAAAAAAATGCTGTGAATTATACGGGAAAAACCGTACAGCCGCGCCTTCCTGACGGCAAAAGAAAAGAAATCGGCAATCTGGACGAAAGCCTCGGGGGGGAGTTCGGGAAGAAGGCCCATGGCGAATCGCTCGCTTTTTCCGCCGGTGCTGAGGACCATCGCCTGGCATTCATTCGAGGCGGCGACCGAAATGGCAGCCTGGATGGTCTGCTCGTAGGCTTCATTAGAGAATGGTTTGACGAGGCCGGTCGTGCCGAGAATGGAGATTCCACGGAGAATTCCCAGGCGGGGATTGAGTGTGTACCTGGAAAGTTCTTCGCCCCTGGGGACTTCGATTTCGACCATGACCGAAAAATTATGCGCCCGCCTGAAAGTCCCCACCAGCCCGGTTTTAACATAAAGCGGCAGATGCAGGGTGGGCTTATCGGTCTGCGCGCTCCGGCTTGCTGAAATGGCTAAATCGGAATAATTCAAAAACAGCGGTTCAAGATCGAAATTTTCCGAGCGCATGAGCTCAAGGGTAATGTTTTCGGAGAGCATTTGCCTGGGTACCGGATTTATCGCCGGTTCGCCCGGAGCTGCCGCGAGGCCGGGCTTTGTAACCAGGCCGACCCCCTTGCCTGCGGCCAGCAAGATTCCCGGCCGGTCACGCTCTGCCTGACCGGCATGCTCGGGTCCATGGCGCAAAATACTGACTGTTGCTCTGATCTCTGCTCCATTTGTAATATCGGGGTCGTCTCCGCCGTCTTTTATAACCGAAGCGCATGCAGTCCCGCCTTGCACACTGCTCCATGCCACGGGAACCGCAAGATAGACGCCTGAAGGCAGCCGGACGGCTACGGCATCGGCGCAGACGCCGGTGATCAGATGGCGCAGGGCAGCTTTGGCTGCTGCTGCGGCAGCCGTTCCGGAGCTGAAACCGCAGCGGAGTCTGCCCCTTTTACTATCGGGTTTAGACGGATTATCGGGCATTGATAGCTCGATCCGAACGATGCAATGAGTCGCCCATTCAGCTCGGCAATTCTTGTTCCCCAGCTTTAGCAAGTTCCAGAAGCGCGTGGATTATAGCTACGGCGACCGAACTGCCGCCTTTCCTGCCCAAGACGGTTATCGAAGGCTGTTTTACGACATTGTGGAGAGCGCTTTTCGACTCTTCGGCCTGCACGAATCCGACGGGGACCCCTATCACCAGGCCCGGCCGGACCCCGTCTTCTTCAATCAGGCGGATTACTTCCAAAAGCGCCGTCGGTGCGTTTCCAACTGCGATTACAGTCCCGTTCAGACCCGAAGCGCAATTCCGGAACGCTGCAAGCGTGCGCGTCACTCCGGTCCTTTCGGCAAGTTCCTGGCTCTGCGCGCTTTCAGCCGGACAAACCACCTCATTGCCGTGCCATGCAAGACGCCAGGGAGAAAGCCCGGCCCGAATCATCCGAGTGTCCGCGTAGATGCAGGCTCTATTTTTGAGCGCTTCGATTCCGCAGGAAACAGCGTCAGGCGAGAAACGAATCCTCTGAGCATAATCGAAATCGCCGGTCGTATGGATAACTCGACGAATTATCCGCCACTGATCTTGCGGGAAAGAGTGCCGGCCCATCTCTTCTTCGATGATGCGAAAACTCTCCCGTTCGATCTTCCGCCCGGCTTCGACCAAGCCGGGTCGCTCCCGTGCGCCATTTGGCGGAAATTGCAGCATCACTTTATTTTCACCTCGATGTTCTGTCTGGAAACAAAGGGCGCTTGAAACCTTGCGATTTCAAATAGCAACAAGATTTGCTATACCACAACTACTCACACTTGTATGCCGGGTTTGACCGGCATCGGCTCTTATCTCTATCCCATTTAGCTCAGGAGGTCAATCTTGATGCACTCCGGGCCGGAATCATTTCGCCGAACAGGTCATGATCAGCGTAATAATACCGACATTTAACCGGGCAAAGCTCCTGGTGGAGGCTGTGCACTCTGTTCTCGATCAAAAGGACGTTCCCGAGGATGTCGAGATCATAGTGGTCGATGATGGCTCAACAGATAATACCGGAGAGGCGCTTGCAGCTCTGGCTGAAAAGATAGCCTGCATCCGCCAGGAGCATTCGGGAGTCAGCAAGGCTCGAAACCTGGGCATCTCCAGGTCCGGTGGTGAATGGATCGCGTTTCTCGACTCGGACGATCTATGGCTCCCTGGCAAACTCCGCGCTCAGATGAGGTTTTTTTCCGATCACCCCGAAACCTTTCTGTGCCAAACCGACGAGATCTGGATCCGAAACGGCAGGCGCCTCAATCCCCGAAAATATCATAGGAAACCGAGCGGTTACTGTTTCCCGCTACTGCTCGAAAGATGCCTCGTGAGCCCTTCGGCGGTGGTAGTCCACCGCAGGGTTTTCGATTTAGTCGGACTCTTTGACGAATCTCTACCTGCTTGTGAAGACTACGATCTCTGGCTGCGGATCGGCTGCCGTTTTTCCATAGGGCTGGTCGAAACACCTCTCATTGTCAAGCGTGGCGGTCATCCTGACCAACTCTCGGCGAACATTGCGAACCTGGACAAATATCGTATAGAGGCCATCCTCAAACTGATTCGCACAGCGCCGCTCAGTCCCGAACAGCGGCTAGCGGCTGAAAAAATACTCGAGGAAAAACACCGGATTTATTCCGATGGATGCCGAAAACGGGGAAATATCGCCGAGGCGCACAGAGTGGATTCGCTCGTGCGTGAGCAGTTGTTGAACGGAGGCCGGCAGTCGGTATCAGAGGTCCAAAAGGCCGGTTTCTGAAGTAATATTCCGAAGACTCACGCCGGTTTCCTGCCTGGCCCAAAGTCAAATAGCTTGCGTTTTGCGATTCGCTGCTTCTATAATAATCCCGCTGATTCGTCTCCATCCGGATACTCCGGATAAGAGACCAGTTCATTGTAACGTGGATTATTTCGCATTTTGGTGTAGGGTGGGCAAAAGCAAAGCGTTGCCCACCGTGGCGGGCGTCAAACCGTAAATGAGAAAGGAGATCCGTAATGCTTTTCATAGCCATATTCAGCTACTCTCCCGAGGATAGAAACCTTGTGATCGAACGTGGAATGGGGTCGGCAAAGTCAGTCGGAGTTACGATAAAGGGCGAGTGGTTCGATGTTTCCGGCCATAGGGTGTTCCGGTTGTTCGAAGCTGAAGACGATGCACATCTCGCCGCGTCCATATTTAGCTGGACCGATCTGGGCGTAGCGGAAATCATACCGGTTATGGAGACGGAGAAGGCGTTGAAGCTGCTCAAGAGAGCCGGAAAAAAGACTTGAAAAGATTTCCACGCGCCCTGCGCACTACCCTGTGATTGCCAAGCCGTTAAGCAATCCTCTTGACCTTTTCTGGTTTAGGTCCGGAGGATTTTTCATTTCATATGCGACGGCCTTATCTGAACATGCGTCCAGGGGAAGGGACAGGTTCTGCTCTCGCCATGCACATAGTCGAGGCAGCGGCTGAAATCTTGGGCGGGTGTAAAACATTTGCCGAAGCCTGGGTCACTGATGCCGGGCATTAGGCGCATGCCGGAGGGCCGATGTCGCAATGCAGGGAACGGGAGAAGGAGGGCGTATGTCGCGGAGCGGAAAAGTTCCGGCATCTGATGTCCGACCCCCGACTCATGGCTGCTCCTGCCCGCAAGGAGGCCCTGGATCTGCTCCTTTATCCGGATGGGGTTGAACTGAACCGCTATTATCTTAGCATGGCCTCCTGCCTCCATAAATTTCGGATAAGAATGCGGGACATTCCGGAGCCGCTTCTTAAGGTTTTCTGTGAATTGCTTGCCTCAGCAGGAAGGATCTTTCGTGGTCCCGATGCGCATGAATTTTTCATCCGCCTTCTATTCAAAATACCGCCGAATCTTCTGGCCTGGCTTTTTGAAAAGAGATTTCCGCTACGCCCTTTCATCGACCATATCGATGCAAAAAGGATATTCCCCGGCATAGCGCAACCTTCTCAGGTACTCAGGAAAAGGTGGCGCATGCTGAGGAAACGCCTGATCTCGGGTCTGGGCGCGGCTTGCAGTCTTCCGGACCTCGGCCTTGAGACCACCCTCTGGGACCTGCGGTTCCTAAAGGCCGCGAGGCGGTCCGGACGTGTGAAATCGGCATGGAGAATACATGGAAAGGCTGTTGCCGCCAAAGCGGCAATTGCTCTGCGGGACGCGCCGGCCCAAACGATGAGGCGTCTATACTGGGGAGGCGAGCGGAGTCGAAAGATTGCTTTCTGGGAAAAACTCATTCAGAACCAGGCCGGGGAACTCTTGGAAATCAGGCGGCTTTCGCGTGAGGTTAGCAGTCGAACAGGCCGGGTTGTCCTGAGTTGGCATAACGCCTCTCTGGGTGCAGCGGGAGGTTGGGCACTGGAAGACTTTGCAGCTCAGTTCGCCTCCCCGGCGCTCTACAGCGTTTTTGTCCATGGGGTTCTTAAAGAGGCGGCGGAAATCCGGAAATCGTTCGACATATATTCAGCTATGAGCCTTTGTGCTATGAGGTCCGAGCGTATCTTCGCTCCCAAAGCAGCCGGTGCGGTTGATCACTCGCTGATTTCCGCGCTTTTTACGTCCTGCCGGAGGCCGATTGTTGCCGTAGATGGTTCCTGTGGTCCTGCAGGAATAAAAGAGCCTGAATCCCCTCTTTTGAAGGAATCTGCCAACAGGATTGCGAATGGAAACAAATACGAATGGCCGGGACCGCTCAGCCCTCACCAGAGCATATCGACCGAACAGGTCCTGGCGTGGAGTGAAAAAGCTCATAAGACCTGGGCAGACGGTCTCATCCTGCTTTTTGCGCTTGCAAACCAGGGTCAGCGAATGCTCGATTCCGGCAAAATCCCATCCCTGGTCCTGCCCTGGATAGATAAGTTTTTCATCTCATCTCGAAGGCGGGCGGACGTCACTTACCTGGAACGCCTGTTTCGATTGGCGTCGGCGAACATTCGAAAACCATTGATCCTGCTTTGGGATGACACTTCACACGGCAAGGTCCCAAGCCTCGGGCTCGCCCTTGAAGATCTGGCCGGGCGCGGCTTGCCTTTCAGAGCGATAGGCATATTCGACACCGGCGTTTCGTTGGGAGGGTTGCATGGCGCTGAGCGTGCCGGCGCCACCCGAATCATTCTCAACGATTACCCGCAGAAGGCGCTTTTTGCTCTTCGGCCCCTGAACGAAAATCACTGCCCGGATGCATTCCGATGGATTTTCAAAGACCTCGATATGAAATTCTTCCTCAACTATGATTCGTCCTGGAAGGACAACCTCGCTTTCATCTATACCGGGACGCAGGTTTTTCCTCTCCTGTCGGTCCAGACGGAAATGGAAGCCGTATCGCCCTGGGTTTTTGACGGGCGGGAGCGATTTGCTTTTGGGGCATGGTTCAGGCGAAGGCTTCGCCATATTTCACTCGGTAAGCTGGAAGGGATCTCCGATCCGCTCTGCCTCGAGTACTGTTCGTGGGCCAACCTGCTCTGAGCGCGAATCTGAGTGCGTTTAAAATCTCCTTGCTTTATCCTTTTTAATGTTGGAAAACTTCTCATGGTTCCCCTGCTATCTGCGATGCGTGTAAGGCCGGTTGGGTGGCTGTTGAATTGGAAATGTCGGCATGGTGAACTTCAAGAAGGCTCGTGAACGCATGGTGGAAACCCAGATCGCGGCGCGCGGCGTCCGCGATGAGGGGGTTTGCGAAGCGATGCGAAAGGTGCCGAGGCATCTGTTTGTGGATGAAGCGCTCCGCGACCAGGCTTACAGCGACCATCCGCTGCCGATTGCCGAAAAGCAGACCATATCCCAGCCTTACATAGTGGCGCTTATGACGGAGAGCCTGGAACTCAAGGGCTCAGAAAAAGTCCTGGAGATAGGAACGGGTTCAGGCTACCAGTCGGCGATACTTGCCGAACTGGCGGACCGGGTCTTTTCTATCGAACGCTATCCGGACCTTGCGTATCGCGCAAATTCGGTACTCCAGAAGCTGGGATATCAGAATATCATTGTCCGGGTCGGAGATGGTTCGCTTGGCTGGCCCGACGACGCGCCCTTCGATGCTATTATCGTTACGGCGGGCACTCCTAAAATTCCGCAGCCGCTCATAGATCAACTCAAAATGAGTGGTAGACTGGTCGTCCCCGTCGGCGACCGATTAGGTCAAGACCTCATTGTGGTCAGACGAGTGGCTGAGGGGATTAAAAAAACAAACCTGGGCGGGGTTCGCTTCGTGAACCTGGTGGGGAAATGGGGATGGAAAGAATAGAAATCGGCAGTCCAATCATAGGGGTGGTAGGGCCTGGGACCAGCCGGCCTAATTTGACAAAGCTGGCCGAGGAGGTCGGGCGCGAAGTTGCCCGCAAGGGAGCGGTTCTGGTTTGCGGAGGTCTTGGAGGCGTCATGACCGAAGCGGCCCGCGGCGCCAAGGAAATCGGCGGCGTTACGCTCGGAATTCTTCCTGGGCCCAAAACGGCGGATGCAAATGAATTCATTGATTTTCCAATAGCAACGAACATGGGGCATGCGCGCAACTCGATCATCGTCCACACGGCAGATGTGCTGATCGCGATCGGAGGCGGATATGGCACTCTGTCCGAAATAGCGCTTGCCCTAAAAATCGGAAAAGGAGTGGTTGCGCTTCAGCCGCCGTATCAGGTCCCAGGGGTGATAGCCGCCCAGACGCCGCTGGGGGCGGTTGATGAAGCCCTCACTCTCGTCGAGCTCGGCCGCAAGCGGCCCAAAGTTCAGGGTAGCCGGTCCTGAGGGCGGGTGTTCACCGGAGGTGCTCAACTCGATGTCAAAACGCAGTAGGGAAAAGGATCCGCCGGCACCCGACATTAAGGTCCCGGCCTCACGCGGCGGCACTGCTTCTGAGAGCCGCCCTGTTCAAAGACTCCGGCAAGAAAACGAAGCTCTGCGAAAAGAACTGGCCGAGGTGCTTGCCAACGCCTTGGAAAACGAAAAAATCTGGAGGCATTTTGCGGCTGTCGAGCGAATCCTTTTCAGGACCCGCGAGTTGGACCGGCTCATCGAGGAATTGCTCCGGGAGATAAAAGACCGATTCCAGACAGGGCTCCTCGTTTTATTCCTTTCGCATCCCGAAGCGCTGGAGAGGTTCTTCCAGGGCGAGCCGGGGACGAGCCGCGAAATAGACTCCAAAACCTGGATTTCGCCCCTGGATGGCGAATCGGGGCACGCGCTTATCGGACCCGGGCTCAAGCCGGTGCTCTTTTCTACGGAACGAAACGGCTATCCCCCAATGTTCTCCGAGAGCGGCCGGACACTGCGCTCAGGGGCGCTGATCCCGCTAAAGATAGGTGACATCCTCTTCGGGGCCCTACTGCTTGGCAGCCCAGACCCCGGAAGATATAATCCGGAAGACGGGACCGACCTTCTGGAACAACTCGGAATAAATATAGCCCTTTCCATGGAGAATTGCCTTACCTATGAAAAGGTCCGTGACTTCACGGTAAAGGACCAACTGACCGGGCTCTTCAATTTTTTTCAGATTCATACGATCCTGGAGAAGGAGTTCAGAAAGGCGCGCCGATCGGGGAGCGCGCTCTCAGTGCTGGTTGTTGACCTCAATTTCGTCCATGACTGGGATGAGTTCGAGAGCGGAATGGAGGTCCTCAGGCATGCGGCGCGGCTCCTGGAAGCCATCCTTCCGAAGGAGGACTGCTTTATGGGCCGGTACGGAAGCGATGAGTTTCTAATCATTCTTCCCGGTGTGCCCGAGGAGGAAGCGCGGGAGGTCATGCCTTATATTTCCTCCACCATGAGAAAATCCCCTTACCGGGAAGGCAATACTGCCATCCTCATCACGACAGCCATTGGGGTGGGCGCCCTCACCGAACGTGCAACCGTCGCGCAGGACCTTGTCGATGCGGCCTATGCAGAGCTTTGCGCCATGAAACTCCGGCACGGACCGCAAGGTGGAATGGTTTAGTCGATGAGTGAATTTGTGAATTGTTGATTGATTTTCTCTGCGTGAGATCTATTGACCTGCTCTTGCTTTTAGGTCTTGCTCGTGATAAGAGGGACAGCTTTATCGGGGCGTAGCGCAGCCTGGTAGCGCACCTGCCTTGGGAGCAGGGGGCCGTAGGTTCAAATCCTATCGCCCCGATTGACTTTGCGGGGTGTGACAACGGAAGTTGTGACACTTTTGTGACATGTAGGCTTGGTGGAAGCATTGCTGGCGGTAAATCCATTGAGAAGGTTTACCGCTTTTTTCTTGCTCTCCTGGCTCAGGTGAGCATACCGCATCGTCATGTTGATATGCTTGTGTCCGAGAAGTTCCTGCACTTCTTTGAGATTGGCCCCTCTCATCACCAGTTGGCTTGCAAAGGTGTGGCGAAGATCGTGAAATTTGAAGTCTTTTATCCCTGCCCTGGCAACCGCAGCGCCGAATGAACTTTTGATGCTGGTAATCGCTTCGGCCACTGGCACTAAACCCTGGCGCTTGCGTACCGGGTCCTCTCCCTTTAGCTTGTCCTCCCCCTTTGCAAAAATGAATACCATTTCAGTGCCGGGTTTCTGTTCCCGTTTGATCTCATGAAACATTCTCTCAAGCTCGTCGTTAATCGGGATTTCGCGCGGTTCATTGGTTTTCGTCTTCCGAAGATAGATGAAGCCGTTTCTGACTTGCGGCCATGTGAGGCTAAGGATTTCCTGCTTCCGCATCCCGGTGTTAAGAGCACAGGTTACAATTCGCCGAAGGTGTTTCGGGCATTCCGCAATCAGCTTTCCGGCTTCTTCCTCTGACAGGAAGCGTAGCCGCTCATTGTTCTCCTTTACAATCAGGGATTTCCCGCGCTTAAATGGGCTGCTCTCGATCATCTCCCATTCGAGTGCCTTATTGAACACATGACGAAGACATGACATTTCTCGGTTTACGGCCGCGTCGGTCCTGACGGTTCCGTTTTTTGTGGGCAATCGTTTTAGATGCTTTTGATAGGTCTCGACATCGACATACCGGATATTCTCAAGCCGGGTATCCTTGCCGAAGTTCTCCCGGAATCGAGTGAAACAGAATTTCTTCCAGTTATCAAAGCTCGGCTGATCCCCGAAATTCTGTTCATATTTTTTGAGAATGTCCTCCAGGGTTGTGGTGTAATCCTTTTTCACGTCCAGGTATCGCTTCTCTGCAATGAGAGATACCCGTTTTGCAAGCTCGTCCACTGCGTCCTTCTTTTTTTTGAAGGACTCCCGGACCCTTTTTCCTGTGGGGTCCAAGTAATCAATCTGCCATGCGTTACCGCGTTTTCGGATTGCCATGTTTAACCCTCCTTTCTGTCGGCTTCCATTTCGCGCCTGAGTACGTTCACAATGGTGCTGTTGATGCTCACCTGCCGGTTCCGCTGAATGGTTTCGAGTGCCGCCTTCTTACGAAGCCAAGACAAGATTTCCCCCGGCATCCTGACGGTGATTGATTCTGTTGTCTGTGCGGTCGCCTTCATCCTGTCCCCCTTTCATCTAAATATGCACTCATTATAACTATTGCAACCATGGTGTCAAGCACAAAATGAAGGGGGGAGAACTTCATTGCTGTCTTTGTCGAAAGTTGTATAATGCTCACGTTGAAAAACATGGCAAGCTCTTAGTGTAAACAGCCTTAAACTTAAAAATCCAAGGAGCCAGCATGGAAGACGATATAACCAAATTAGTGGACGATATTGAACGAAAAATGGAAGAATTGAATGACTTGTTTGTGCAGGCTACTGAAAAGGGTCTGCGATTCGAAGTCGAACCAGATGCTGCAAAAGCAGCCATTGGTTTTAATGTTCGTGTACATTTAGATGATCCCTTAAATTCAGTTGGAGACATGTACGAGCGTCTGTCCCCGGTGCTACAAGCTAAGTTCGATGAGCTGTACGCCTGGCGCAAGAAAGCTAAGGCGGATGAGCCAGAATAGCGCAAAACTGCCCGTATTTCTTCATTCTGTCTCATTGAGGCACTTTTGGATGGACCGGCCCGGCTTATGGCCGGGCCGGTTGTCTCGGAGTCTAAACCGGAAGGGATAGAACACAGTGAAAATGGACTGTATCGGTAGATATATTAAGAATCGCTACCTAGCAATTACTAAGTATATTAAGAAGCAGTATCCAGCAATTGTATTATTGATTGCTCTTACAATCTGCATTACATTAATAGTTTGTAGTTTGTATCATTATTTATATCCTTCTCCTAACTGGTTTTTGGTACTAATTCACTTAAGCAATGGGCAAATTCTGACCTATGGAATTGGATTACTAGCTGCATTTATTGTCTTTACTCAGATACGTACTCTACAGAAACAATTACAGGTGAATGCATTAATGGATTATAGTAAGCAATGGAACTCCGCTGAAATGAGATCTAGAAGAAAAGCAGCTATGGATATCATTGCCGCTGATAAGCTGAGTTTAGAAACACGTAATTTAGACCTGTTAGAACAGGTATTAGAGCCTTTAGAGGATTTTAGTACTCTCGCTGCTGACGGCGTTTTAAGCAAAGACTTGATATGGCATAGCAGCTTAGGTTGGTATGCTAGTAGATATTTCATTTATAGTTTTGACAATGGAACTATAGATGCCATAAGGTCAAAATGGGCAATAGCACCTAATGAACCAGATGATTCTTATTACGAACAGTTGCAATGCTTGTATAATCAATATTTGAAAAAAGAAACAAAAAGGCGCAACTCAAAATATGCAAAGATATGCAAAATAACCACTAACGATGTTGAGAAAGGATACTTATCTGACAAAGAGAAGTTCATTTTTTCAGAAGATCCTGATCGATATCACAATACAAAAGCATTCAAGAAAGTCATTATAGAACTTAGACCTTCAACTAAAATTGATGGCGTTGGCGTTTTCGCTGTGGATGATATAAATGAAGGGGACTTTATTGCAGAAGGTATACACACGAGTGACTATGACGATTTATTAACATGGGAATCAATAGAATCACTTGATAATGATATTAAAGACAAAATCCATGCTTTTTGTATTGGTACTCCTGAAGGTTTCATTCCACCCAAAGACTTTGATTTTAATAAACTATCTGTTGAATGGTATATGAATCACTCCTGTGATGGCATTGTTGGTTTTAATGAGAATGGCGATTTTTATGCGATTAAGAATATCAAGAAGGGTGACGAGTTAACATATGATTATGGGCTAGCAGAGTCAAATCCGACATTCACCCTAGAACCCTGCAAATGCGGGAGTCCTAATTGTAGGGGCAAAGTTACCGGAAATGACTGGAAAGACCCTGGGTTCAGAAATAAGAATCGGAACCATATGTTACCAAAACTGAGAGTGATGGAATAAATACTTGTCTTGCACCTTGCACACATTGAGGAAAAACGAAGAATGGCTGTTTTGCCCAGCTACAAAGAAATTGTCGAGCTAATTAAGAAGGGGGCAACTCTGGAGGCTCAAGAAAAACTCATTGAGTATCGCGAAGCAATAATGGCTCTCCATGAAGAAAACCTAACTCTCAAAGCGAAGATCAAACAACTAGAAGAAAATCTCTCAATAAAACAAGGTCTTACTTTCGATGGCAGATCCTATTGGCTTTCCAAGGAGAATCAAAAAGACGGCCCATATTGCCAAGTCTGCTTCGACTCGAAAAGCAAATTAATCAGGCTTCAGTCAATCGAAACCGGCCTCTGGAGGTGTTTTTCTTGTAAGAATGATTTTAGTACGGATGAGTACAAACCAACCTACTCTTTTTAAGATTCGCAATTTTGGCCTCTACCCTGTAGCAAATTTGCCAGAAGGCTCTACATCCTCGATATCAAGTTCGGCGCTTACGCACTTCCTGAATATGTCCAGGTTGACGACTAACCGGCCTTTCTTGGGGTCCACGCGGTCGAGAATGCCGACACAACCGGCAAGAGGCCCGCGCACTACCTTGACAGATTCACCCTCTTTCAAAAAACTGTAGATCGTCAACGGCAAGGCTGCATTCGTCATGATTTGTAGGCCCTCGATTTGATGGTGTGGAACTGGTAAAGGCCCCTCTGAATTTCGGATAAAGCACAGGACGGCAGGCGTCTTGACCACGGTTAGGTGCAAATAGGCGTCCAAGTGGACGTGAACGAAAACATAGCCGGGAAACATCGGAAGCTCTATTTTCTTTCTGCGGTCCCGCCTCTTGCTCCAGGTTTCCATAAGCGGCAAGAAACAGGAGACTTCCTTTTGTTCCAGCCTCTTCAGGACTTGCCTTTCGTGGTTTACCTGGCAATAGAGAGCGTACCATGCGAAGCCATTGTGTAGCGCTGCAATTTGGTCCGTAGAAGCCACGATCTCCCCCCGGCCTGTGTGATTCATCGTCCGCCTTCCAAAAGCAAGTTCCACTCAAAGAACTTGCCTTCTGTCCTCTAGTGAAAAATAAGGGCAGGCTTGCGGTTCCCTGTTACGATACTGCGCGAACCCTGCCCCCCTGCCCCCATCGTCTCTATCGAAGCGCTTTCCGGTAAACTTCCGCTTCTGATTGTTGCTCCGCGTGGTAATGAGCCAATGCCGCCTTAAAATGAGCGTCACTTTTGAAATCTGTTCTCACAGGTTTTGCCCTCGGTGGATCGCCCAAGGACGGAAATCTCAGCCTTTTTGAAAGGTCCGGATGGAGTATATCGGCAACCCT
>JBEKQE010000038.1:0-51181 GCA_049520035.1 Syntrophobacteraceae bacterium
CAATGGTGGATACCCTTGCGGACGGCCTCTCCTCCGGCCAGGTTGAACGGCGTCGCCCACCATGCATCCTGGAACTTCAGGGCGAACCCGGTATAGGCAAGTATGACAAAAGTGATGGTCAGAACCGCGTGCTGAATCCGCTCGTTTGGGGTCAGGCGCAGCACTCTCGCCTCCTCTTGAGCGATTTCCGGGTGAGCTTGGCTCCCGCTCCGGCCCGACAGCGCTTTGCGCAGGTAGTCCGTAAGGTTGTAGAACAGCATGGAGCCGATCAGAAGCGGTATCAGCAAGTAATAGAACAGCCGGGCAAAGTTGATGAGCTGCCGCCCTCCCAGGGGCCGGCCTCCGTGGATCAAACCCTGAATGTTTCCTTTATCCGCACCGGAATGGCATTTTCCGCACGTGGAATGCATGTTGTTCGCATTGACCGAGGACAGGGGATCATCGGACGGAAGAATATCGTGCCAGCCGTGACAGGAGGCGCAGTTTGCCACCTTCAGGTCCCCGCCCTTTGCAGCCAGGCCGTGATAGGATTCCTGATAAGTCTTGAGACGGTTTGTGGGCAGTCCAAATTTTTGAGTCAGCCTCTCGGATTCATGGCATTCCGAGCAGGTCTTTGTCACCGAACCGGCCCAGACGGAGGAGGCAGGGTCGTGGATACCCCGGATGGTGTGCTCGCCGTGGCAGTTCGTGCAAACCGGCGCCTCCTTGATTCCCGACTTCACGGCCTTTCCGTGAACACTCTGCCAGTAAACCTCGCTCACGTTTTCATGACAGCGCCCGCAGGTCTTCGGCACATTCATGCGGTTTACCTTTGAGAGCGGGTCGGAGGAGGGGCGCAGATCATGAGTTCCATGGCAGTCGGAACAGACCGCCGCTGTGAACTGCTGGCCCTGGATAGCCTGGCCGTGCACGGTGCTCATGTAGCTCTGGAACGGTTCCCTTTCGGTCAGGTGAAACTTTGCCATATATTCGGTCTCGCTGTGGCAGGAGCCGCAGGTGTTGGGGATGTTTCTGTGATTGACCGGAGAGGCCGGGTTGCGCGACGAGAGCAGGGTGTGGGTCTTCCCGTGGCAGGAGGTGCAGGTTGCGGCCTCGCTCACGCCCTGGGAGAGGGCCCGCCCGTGTTCGGAGTTAGCATAAAGTGTCGTTTCGATCCGATGGCACGAGCCGCAGGAGACGTCCGCAAGTTTTTCTGCATGAGGCACATCCTTCACATCCGTATGGCATGAGATGCAAAGATTTTTCCCATGGATCGAAGCTTCGAATTCGCCTTGCGAAACAAAGGGAATTTCTTCGGTTTCTTCCCCGTGGCAGGAAAAGCAGGTCTCGTTGTCCAGAGCGTGGACGGGAGGGGCGGAGGAAAGAATCAAGATGCAAAAAGCGAAAACAAGGGCCGAAACGATCATGCAAGATCTGGAATTCATTACTCACTCTAGCGGTTCTTCATTAAGGGATACTCAATCGTGAATCGCTGGCACGTCCCACTGGAATTGAGCGTTTTTCTATATCACGTCCGGAGGGCCGAGGTCAAGTCCGATCAATAAACAAATCCTCGCCTGCACACGCCGGGGGATTTGGAACGAGAGCCAGTATCGTTGCCCCATATTATCCGGATTCTGCCCCAAAAATCTTCTGGGATAACCCCATAGCCCGCAAAACCATACTATTTCCCTATAGAACATTCAAGTGATATGTCAATGAGACTGATTTTCTCAGTTTCAGGACCCACTCCTCGTATGACAGACTTATATACAACCCTTCAGGATGTACTTAACACTTTGCGATCTGCTTCGCGGAGCGCGGAAGGCATCCGCTCGATGTGTCTATCATCCGCTTTGGGCGTTCGTGCTTCATTTCTTGCCTCCACCGCGATTTGACATTAATGTCGCATGTGCTTAAAAGGGTCCAAACCAACAATATGAAAGGATGTGAAGAGTTATGCCTCAAGGTACTGTAAAGTGGTTCAACGATCAGAAGGGTTACGGATTTATCACGGCTGAAGGCGGAAAAGATGTCTTTGTTCACCATAGCGCCATCGAGGGTTCCGGCTTCAAAAGCTTGCAGGAAGGAGATCGTGTCAGCTTCGAAATCGAGCAGGGCGCCAAAGGACCATCTGCAGTCAAGGTAAAGAAGCTCTAACTGCACATCCATACAGGAATCCGAAGGGCTGGAGAAGCAATTTCCGGCCCTTCGGTTTTGGCCCAAACAGGTCCGATTTCGGCCGGGCTGATCAGCAAGTAAATTCAAAGGAGAACCATATGATGAAGGTGTCTTCATCGTGAGCAACATTATGTACGCGCCAGGGCAGCCCATATTACGACATGTCCGATCTACCAGCAGGGGTGACAGGAAAAAAGCATGAAATCCTTAACAATTATAATAGTTTTGTTGGCTCTGGCCGGCCTGATGGTCTACACGAACCCCTCCATGGATGATCTCAGCAACTATGTCCGCCAGTATGTCATGAAGGAATCTCAGGAAAAAATGAAAGACCCTCAGGGCCAGTTCTTGAGCACGATCCTGGGTGATATAGTGGGGGGTGTGATGAGCAGCCAAACCGTCAGAACAGACTACATCCTGTTCAGCACATATGAGGTTCAGTTTGGGAAAGAGCGATTCAAGGCCCTTGGGATCTTCAGGAACTTTATCCTCTTGGAAAACCCGGATCTAAAGCGGCTCAAAGCGGGGAATAGACCTGCCGGCTGAAATCTGCAAGCCGTTGATGACGAGAGTGTTGGGAGTAAACGACAGTGGCATTGCTGATGAGCACGTCATCTTGGCAATTGAAAAGCATCACTCCCTAAGTCAAACGTTCAAACCCCTTTTAGGAGAGTTCCAATCCGAGCCTCCGTCACGTGTCACATTCCCTTACTCCCTTTCAAGAAGACGGTCAACCCTGCCGTTCACCGATTCACGATCAAAATTGTGCAAAGCCGGTTCCAAGGTGCCTGGAAACTATTGAGGAGTCCTTCTCCCTGGCATGCGCTCCCGATCTTCTCTCATCCTCTCCTTCATGATAGTGTCTTCAGGCGCATTGAGCAGCTTGATTCCGCCACAGTTGCCATTCCCGTGCAAAATGAATCCATACCGTTAGAACGCATACTCGCCTCGGGAGGAAATATGATCAGCGCTATTCCATTAGTGGTAGCGTTGGTTTAGAATACCATTCGTTCATCTGGAAATTACGATCGATCCCCTCACAATCAGCTGGAATTCCCGTAAGAATAGCCTTTAACGGTGGAAAGCCGCTCAGCTAAGCACGAGGAAAAGCTTTGCGCAATATTGCCAATTCACTCGTCTTCAGGTTCTTTTGCCTGCTTCTGCTTGTCAGCGCAATTGTGTTCATTGCCCTGACTACTGTCATTATCCGGGCCAATACGCAGCATGTTATGCAGGAAATAATCCTCTCGGCCAAACGCACCAACGGACTGCTCGTACGATCCATGCGCCAGAGCATGTTGCTCAACCGGCTGGAAGACATCGTGCAGACGATCAATATCCTGGGTAGCGAACCCGGAGTTGAGGGCATAAGAATTTACGACAAGAAAGGAAGTGTCGTTTTCAGCACAAGCACCCAGGAAATAGGGCAAAAGGTGGATTTAAAGGACGCACAGTGCATCGTATGCCACAGCAGCGAAAAGCCGCTTGAATTTATTCCTGAAGCCGTTCGGCCTCGAATTTACGCTTCCCCGGATGGCTACCGCGTACTCGGAGTTTTAAAGTCAGTTCGCAATGAGCCCGCCTGCGCCGCACCAGGCTGCCATCCGTCGCCTTCCAAACAAAAAATACTGGGCGTGCTCGACACTCAGTTCAGCCTCGCGCAAGTGGATCGGAATATCCTTACCAGCCGCAATCTGATGATTCTCTACTCCATCGGCGCTATCCCGGTTATCGAGCTTTTCGCAGGGTTTTTCATAATGCGGATGGTGCAGACGCGGTTGGTCAAGCTTGCGGAGGGACCGCGCGAGGTCAAGAAGGGCAATCTGGATTTCAGCATCCAGGTCGAAGGGAACGATGAAATAGCCGATCTGGCGCGTTCGTTTAACAGCATGGTAGCAAGCCTGAAACGGGCGGAGGCTGAAAACAGGGAGCTGTCCCGCAAGATGGTCCACGTCGCCAAGATGGCTTCCATGGGTAAGCTCGCGGCCACCGTGGCTCATGAAATCAATAACCCCCTTGGCGGCATCCTGACTTACGTCAGGCTGACCTCCCGCAAAATCAACGCGGGGTCAATGACGCAAGAAGAAAGGAAAGAAGCCCTGGGGTATCTCGAAGCAGCCATTAGCGAGATCAAGCGCTGTGGAAACATCGTCAAAGATCTGCTCCATTTTTCCAGAAGTTCCGAATCTGCCATGGAAAAGGTTGACATCCACAATATTATTTACAAGAGTCTTTCAATAACCAACCATCATTTCGAAATAAATGAGATCAGCACGGTAACTAAGCTCGAGGCGAAGGACCCGAACTTTATCGGCAATGCAAACCAGATAGTGCAGGTGCTGATCGCACTGTTCATGAACGCCGTGGAAGCCATGCCCCGTGGCGGCGCCCTTACTGTCGCCACCCAGGATGTGTTCGGCCCGGACGCCCTCCGCATCAGCGTCGCAGATAACGGCAGGGGTATTCCTCAGGAAATCCGGCCGAGCATATTCGAGCCGTTCTTCACGACAAAGACGGACGGACGTAGCACAGGTCTGGGTCTGTCCGTCGTTTACGGCATCATGCTGCAACACCGGGGGCAAACCGAGGTCGAATCGGAACCGGGGCGGGGAACGACATTTATCCTCACATTGCCGAGAGAGATAAAAACGGAGGAAGAAAAGAGACCGATCTTCGAGGGGCCTGTAGTTTCGGATTTGTGATCGCAGGTTTGCCGGCGGTCAGTTTGCAAAACGTTTTGAAATATGCCGGAGATTGAAAAAATGACAGATCAGGTGTCAATGCTCATTGTGGACGATGAGCCGTCGGTCCGCGAATCTCTCAAGCACTGGTTCCTCCCGGAGGGCTACCGTGTGGAGACTGCGGCGGAGGCGATGGAAGCGCTGGACAAACTGCGCGATTCGAGCTTCGACATCGTGCTGCTCGACATAAAAATGCCCGGAATGGACGGGATCGAGCTTCAACGGCGCTTAAGGGAAATAGACAGCCAACTGGCGATCATAATAATGACGGCCTACGCCACGGTTGACACCGCAGTGCAGGCCCTGAAGCAGGGCGCCTACGACTACATAACCAAACCGGTCGATCCGGACGACCTGAGCAGACTCATTCGCAACGCGGCCGTACAGCGCCGGCTCCTCCGAGAAAACCTCAGCCTCAAAGAAGAAATCCGGTCATTGATCTCCGTTGATCAGATCGTGGGCGAAAGCCGGCAGATGCAGGATATCTTGAAGCTGATTCAGACCGTCGCCCAGACTGACGTTACGGTGATGATCCAGGGCGCTTCGGGCACGGGCAAGGAACTTGTCGCCAGGGCCATCCACTTCAACAGCAGGCGCAAGTTTTTCCCTCTTATCACAATCAACTGCGGCGCCTTGACAGACACGCTGGTGGAGAGCGAGCTTTTCGGCCACGAGAGAGGGGCCTTCACCGGCGCTCAGTATCGACGCAAGGGTAGGTTCGAACTGGCGCACAAAGGCGCCATTTTCTTCGACGAAATAGGCAACATCGGCCGAAAGACCCAGATGGATTTGCTGCGCGTCATCGAAACAAAGCGATTCACACGGGTTGGCGGCAACCAGGTCGTCGAAGCGGACTTCCGGATCGTCTCTGCGACAAACAGGAACCTGGAAGATGCGGTCAAGGACGGGACGTTCAGAGAAGACCTGTACTACCGATTGAACGTTTTCAACATTCAATTGCCCTCTCTCAAAGAAAGGGCCTCAGACATCCCGCTGCTGGTGAACCATTTTGTGGGTAAGTTCGCCACAGCTATGAACAAGCCCTTCACAGGCGTTGACCCTCCGACCATGGAATGGCTGAAACAACAACCCTGGCCCGGAAATGTCAGGGAACTCCAGAATGCGATCGAAAGGGCCGTTGTGGTGGGAAAGCCTCCCTTGATCACCGTGAAGGACCTTCCCTGCCCTATCGACTGGCGGGCGCCTTCAGATACAGGTGAGGTGCTGTCCCTTGCGGAAATCGAAAAGCGCCACATCCAACTCGCCTTGAACAAGACCGGGGGAAACGTGTCGCTGGCCGCCCAGTTGCTCGAAGTTGACAGGGCCACGGTATACAACAAAATCAAGAAATACTGCCTGGGCTATTAGAACCTCGTATGCCAGATTCAGAATATTCAGAATGATGCTGCTGGTTACTATTGAATTCGCGGGTGAGCACGAAATAGAGCGTCTGCGCGATCAACTCGAAGCCCGATTTCTTACAAAAGTGAACGTTTCGCGCTCTGACTTCGATTGTCGCGACTTCCTGGATCTTCACAGGAACCAGTACAGCTCCTCTGCGATTATCGAACGGTTGGAACAGCATCTCCCGGCGGCGGCCTCCAAGGTGCTCGCCGTTACCGGATTGGACCTGTATATTCCCGTGCTGACCTTCGTTTTCGGTGAGGCGCGCTTAAACGGCCGATGTGCCGTTGTCAGTTCTTACCGCCTGGATAACAAGTTTTACGGCCTGCCCGATGATCCCGCGCTTCTGCAGGAGCGCCTCCTCAAAGAGGCCATCCATGAGTTGGGCCACACCTACGGTCTTTTCCACTGTCATAATCCCGAATGTGTCATGAAATCATCGACCTACGTGGAGGAAATCGATTTCAAAAGTAGCCTGTTTTGTGATAAGTGTCGGGATGAATTAGTGAAATCTAATAAAACGAATTGAAGAATTCCGAATTAAGGGATGCAGGAGTTAATTCCTCAATTCCCTAAATCCCTTAATCCATAGCCATTTCTGTTAATAAGGTGAACGCTTGCCCGTGTTCAGGCTTTCTCCGCTTCCACCGACCACAGCTCCTTAAGGGTAGTTGTTCCAACAACAGGCTTATCTGTCGACAGCACCGGCAACCGGTTGACCATCCACCTGAACAGCCAGATTCCCATCGTCACCAGGGCCAACGAAACCGTTACTTCCATCCAGCTCGGCCTGTAATGAGGGCTGCTCTGCCAGTTCATCGCAATCATCGACACATTGAACCGGTTGAAGAGTATCCCGATCACGGTCCAAACCCCGGTTATCCTCACCACTCTTACATTGCGGGTCCTTACTCCGAACACATACAGAGCACACGGCACCGCAACAAAGCCGACAATCTCGAGGAGGTATAGATGACCGTAGGGTGTATTGAGCAGATCCCAGTGATTGCCGTCGGCCAGACCGATCAGTTTCAAAAAGAAGTAAACATAGAGCACGGCGGCGGCTGCTTTTCCAAGCCCGAGCGTCAGATCGTCAAGATCGAAATGCGAAGAAGACGAAAGTCTGTAAGTGAACAGTCTATGAGACAGCGCGCTTTCCACGATCACCATCGAAAGTCCGGCGATAATGCTCGAGATAAAGAAAAAGAGCGGCAGATACATCGAATACCAAAGCGGGTGCAGTTTTGTCGGCGCTATCAGGAAAAGCGAACCGAGGCCGGATTGATGCAGAGTGCTAAGCACTACTCCCAGGATCGCCAACCATATCGTCAGTTGGCTCCAGAACTGCCTGAGCCTGTCCCATCCGAGCCACTCCCAGAAAGCCGGTACAAATTCAAGGGCCTGAACGGTAAGGTAGGCAGCCACGCACATACCGACTTCGAAAAGCACCGAAGTGACGCCGCGGGGGAATATCATGATAAACGGCATGCGCCACGGCTGGCCAAGATCCAGAACGAGCCCCACGACGACAAAGACGTAACCCAGAAGCCCGGTCAGGATAGCGGGTCTTACAAGAGGCTCGTAGTCTTTCAGCCCGAACAGGTGCACCGTGGCTGCGATTGTGTAGCCCCCCGCTGCCAGTGCGACCCCGCACATAACATCAAAACCGATCCACAGGCCCCATGGAGTCGTCTGGCTCAGGTTTGTGACGGCGCCGAGTCCTTTGAATAGTCGCAACCCGATCAGCCCCAGCCCCAGGACGATGATCAGTCCGCTTATCAGATTGAACGGAGTGAATAACTTCTTCGGGTCCCCTACCAGCAGATAGATCAGCTTTTTCATTGTCGATTTCCTCAACGTGAAACATGATGACGCGAGCGCTCTTCATGAGCCTCGTCCTTGCGGTGAGAAAGATAATGGAAGCCGGCGAGCAGCGCGGGCCACATCAGCAATATAGCCGGCACGGTCCCCATGGCGCCTGAGGTAAGCTCGGGGTAGTTTTTGTCGCTAAGCTGGGGCAGACCAAGCTTTTCAAACGGCGCGCCCGCGAGGTAGAGCCAACTTGTACCGCCAGCCTCGTGTTCACCGTAGATATAGTGCACATAGGCGTCGGGGGTGTCGTGAATGCGCTTCCGGGCCTCTTCGAGAAGCTCCGGGCGCCGTCCGTATTTCAGGGCCTCCACCGGGCACGCCTCGACGCAACCTGGCAGCTCGCCCTGCTCCTGGCGCTCAAAGCAAAACTGGCACTTCTTGATTAACGGCGATGCCTTTGAATACTCGAACTTGGGAACGTTGAACGGGCAGGCCACCATGCAGTAGCGGCAACCCAGGCAGAGATCATTTCGATATGTAACTGCACCGTTTGATCGCTTTTCCATCGCTCTTATGATGCACGCCGAAGAACAAGCCGGCTCCACGCAGTGCATGCATTGCTGCTTTCTTGTAATCTCCACGCCTTTGTCTACCGTGTACTTGTTGACTACCGTGAATGCGCCGGGGGAAGTGTCCCGGAGTTGTTCGAAGAGGGAGTCGTCGTCCTCGAAAGGCATTTTGGGCTTGGGCAACCCGTTTACCTGATTGCACGCGGCTTCGCAGGAGCGGCATCCAACGCATAAAGTGGTGTCTACAAGGACGCCCATCGCCTCATCTCCAGGCGACCGCCCGACGGCCTCAGCCGCCTGCGCAGGATTTGCCGCCAGCAAAGCCATCGCCCCTCCCGCTCCGACAAGTTTAAGAAAGCTGCGCCTGCTGCAGTTCCCGGCATCGCCTCCGTTTTTTGACAAAGTCGCCTTTTTGCTCATTTTGTCTTCCCTCATAGTGTTTGCAGCCGGATGGAAACTATTTAGTGAGAAAAAACTCTCTTGCAAGGTCGTCCCATCCTTCGGGATCGACCTCTTTAGCGATGCCCCGGATGGGCTCACCACCGTCAGCGTACAGCGGGGCTAAGGCTGGGGCCAACCCCCGGCCGGCGAGTTCTTGGCGAACGTTTTCAAACCATTCCCCGACCATGCCGCCTGGAATCATGTTCTTCAGATTGGAAGTCAGGTTGTTGCTCTTGACCTTGAACAGCCAACCTTTCCCGTAAGGGTCTTCAAAAGCCGCGCCGGGGGAGCGGGCCACCTCGTGGTTGACCGCCACCACTTCGCCTTCAACCGGAGACAGCATGTGAATCACCCGGGAATCGGCCTTGAACCCCCAGCCTAAAGACCCTTGCTTCACTTGGGATCCCAATTTGGGCAACGAAATCGAATCCGCCGAACCGAGAAGTTTTGCGGCGAAATCGTCCATGCCTACCGTGACGGTGTTCATGCCCTCCAGCCTCGCCCAGGCATGACCGGGATGAAACATGACATCCAGGGGGGCAAGGAAGCCGGAGAACCGCTCAGCAAAAGTCCTCACCACATCCCTGACTGCTGCCAGCCCGACTGTTGGACCGTTCAGCACACGCCAAAATGCAATGAAGCCGAATAGACCGAGCAGCGCGATAATGTATTCAGCCTGCTTTGCCTGTGCTATATGTGCTAAGATGTTCATGTCGCCCTTACCTCCTCATAATTTAAGTTTTTGTTTGAAAGACCTGTTACCTTAAGGGCAAACCCCATGCCATTATGGAAAACGAAGAGCGGATTTACAAAATATACTTATCTATCAACGTGTTACGACAGACCATCCAGCCGGGCGGCGAGCTGTTGCCGGCTTTAATAAAGCAGGTGTAGAAATTATCGACACAAAAGGGATAAGAACCGTTGAAAATTTCGAATCCCATTGAAAGACTGTTGAAATTTTCGACAGACTAGTCTGGCTTAGAGACTGACGCGGAGACGCGGGGATGGGGTGACACGGGGAGGGTTTTGTCCCCGCGTCCCCGCCACCCCCCGTCTACCCCGCGCCCCCCCACCCGGTCTCCCCCCCCCCCCGGGGCCGCGTCTCCGGGGGGAGCGCTTCGCATGCGGGCAGCGTCGGGGGTTGTTTAAACAAGTAGTCCTGAAAAAAGGAGATATTCCATGCGTGTTAAACGGATACCGGAAGGTTACCACACCGTGACGCCCCTTCTGTCCGTCAAGGGGGCGGCGAGGTTGATTGACTTTATGAAGAAGGCGTTTGGGGCGACGGAAATTTATAGATTTCCCGCACCCGACGGCAGCGTGATGCATGCGGAGCTGAAGATCGGCGATTCGATTATGATGCTGGGCGAGGCAATGAAGGGCGCTTCTCCCATGCCCATATCGCTCTATCTATACACGCAGGATGTGGACGCGACGTATCGGGCCGCCATGGACGCAGGCGGCGAATCGCTGGAAGGGCCGACTGATCAATTCTGGGGCGACCGCGTGGCCACCATCAAAGACTTTGCCAGTAACTTATCCTTCATGGCTATGCATGGGGCACCCAAGATATGCTTCCAGGCTCCTGTTTGAGTTTTCCAAAACAAGCAGAGCCGGTTAATTCTGCTGGAATCCCGCTTCGTCCGCTGCCATCAGCTTGACCGAGGTAGGCGCCGTGATCACCAGCTCACGGTTATCTTCATTGACGCCAAGCAGCTTTGGGACAAAATAAATATCAAAGGTCAGGCGCACTTGCACGGGATCCTGGTTCGAGGACAAGGCAGAACGGCCGTCAATAGAGATCGAGTAACGGCTGCCGTCGCGCTTGAACGCAGTCGGCATGGTCTCCACTACTTGCTTGTCATCGCCAAGAAGTTCCGCTTTAGGCTTCGGTAGACGGGGAAGCCATTCGAAATTTGTGTTTCCTTCCAGGATAAATATCGGAAAGCGCCTCAATAAGGCCGCATTAGTCCTTATCGTTATACCTGAATTTGTAATCCAGGCACCAGACGTGCCGGATATTGCCGCCAATGGCCGAACAAATAGATAGGCATTAAAAGAAGAGAATTCGAAAACCCTGTCTAGAACCAGGTGGCCGTTAGACCACGCCCAGAGGTCATTCCAGTAATTGCGTACTGACTGATCGAGAGGGAAAACGCCCGTCTTGGGCAAATCGGTCAAAATGACTATGTCACTTTCCTCGATTTGCTTGAGAGCAGTGTCGCGATCCGTCTGGAATATCACATTAGTACAACCGAGCTTCTCCTGAAAATCGATCAGCTTCCCGAAGCGTTCATATGCAGCAACTTTCATTGTACTAGCATGAAATGCCTCACTTACGTGATCCACGGACAAAGCAGGCGTCAACAACTTATTGACTGCAGCAAAGGACACCACAGAATCCTCAACTTCATTGATAAGCCTGAGGTCATCGTTTTCGTAATTGAAGGCGGGCCGGCCGTTCAGACGGATTATGAAGGTTGCCAGCGTAACGGTCACGATAAGCGCCATCGCGACCGTCTGCATCATTGCTTGCGAGAAGGAGCGTGCCGATAGTCCGGGGTGCAGGCGAGGGGGCCAGGCATCGAGCGGCACGGAACAGGCCAGAATGAGCAGGAGCAGTAAGGGTATGCAAACAATACTACCGACAACCGGCGATTTGGCTGGGTCGAAAGTCAGAACGCCTAATGGAACCAAAATGGCGGCCAGCACAGGAACGAAGGAATGAAGCTGAGGGCGCAGCCTGCTCGCCCCGCGCAGCCTGGCAATGACGGTCAGAAGAAAAGTCGCAGCGAACAAAATAGATGCTGCCAGCAGGAACACACCACCCAGGTGCTCGCTCACGATCGATTTGGGATAATAGGTCAGCGCATCGGCAGCACTCTTGATGCCTTGCTCCAATTTACGGATGTGTTTCCCAGGCCCAGCCACATGCTGAAAGACATAGTATGCATAAATTGCGCTTCGTTTGAGCCAGAACAGGGGCAGAACCAGGAAACCGGAAATTGCAGCCGCCATGAAAAAGTTATAAATGCGAAGGCTGTATGCAGCTCTACGCAAGGAGCTCTTTGCGGAGCCATACCGAACAATAAGGAAGAGAAAGATGACGGCCATAATCGGCACAAAATAGACAGGGGTCAGGAACCGCATTGACATAAGCAATGCAGTGGTAAACCCGGCGGCCACAGACCAGCGCCGCTCTTTAAACAAGCCGGAGCGAAGCACGAAACAAGTCCAGATCCCGAACGTGCAGTACGCTGCAAAGTCAATACGGTAATCAAACATTCCCCCGGTCATGTGCGTCAGTGTAGACTGGGAGAGGAGCAGTGCAACGGCTATAAGAGCCAGCCGTGAGTTGCCGGTCTTCCAGCGCACCGTCTGAAACAAGACAACCTGTAGAGCGGCAAAATAGAGAAAATTCAACGACAGCAACGACGCCCGGCCTGTGCCCAGAAGGAGCGCAAGCAGCGCACCCTGTATCTCGAAAGTAATGCCGGTCGGATGAGAGGGCCCCAAAATATCGGCGGCAAGGGCCGTGAAATTGCCGCTCCGCATGGCTTCAAAAAGGCGATAAGTCTCTGCAAGATAGCCGGCCTGATCGAAGCCGGTTGCGTAGAACGGCGCAACCTGTGTACTAACATAACGCCAGAACAGAATGCCTTCCAAAACGATAATCAGCCAGAGCCAGCGTGATGTGCGGTTTATATTGCCGTCAAATTGCCTATGCCGGTAGACGAACATGCTTGACCTCAATCTTTGAACCGCCTCGTAGAGGTTTGCCTGCATATGTTGCCGCCCTTTTTTACTGATTGTTTCCTTTTGAGTTTCACCGGGCGCCGGCATGACGTTTCCCCCCTGTCGGATTGAGTTCTGGCATAATATGCGATAAGTACCAAGAATACATCATAAATTTCACGGTAACTCATGGATAACCCGGGTTAAGATCTTCTTTCTTGATTTTCGGGGAACCACGGTTTAAAAAGCAACTTTCACAGGAGCGATTCCTCTTGGAGATCATCATACAGGAGATCTTATTAGTCACTTTATAAGTTTGGCCACTTTTTTATGAAAAGATGGATTGAGAGTGTATTGATTGCCCTTTGCCTCTTTTTACCGGCAGCGCACACTCCTGCCCGTGCTCAATCGAACGATTCACAGGCGCAGGCCGGAGCGCCGGCCGAGGAAGTCCTGACCCCGTTCCCGGATATCGTGCTTCAGGGGAAGCTCCAGTGCTCCCTCAGGCGGCAAGTGCTTATGCCCTATGGAGGCGTCATAACCAGCCTGGATGTCCGGCCCGGTCAAACCGTAAAGAAGGGACAAGTTCTGGCGCGCTATAAGCTGGCGGCCGATGTCGCTCAGCAACTGCAAAGGCAGCTCGGGGCGCCCCAGATCAAAGATATGGAGCTGGCATTGGCAAATCTGGATGAGGTACTGATCCCCCTCGAAGTAGAGCGTGCCGAGACGGAAAGCCTCGTGAAGGAGAACGTGGCCCCGTCCCAGAGCCTGGTTCAGATCGAACAGGAAATCCAGTTTCAACAACAAAGCCGCAAAGCTGCTGAAAAGCGGTTGAAGCTGGAGCGCGAATCAGTGGTTGAGCTCAGAGCTTATGTGAAAGATTTGCTCGGAGGATCGCTCAATCCCCTGGCCGGTTCTGAGGATGCATCCATAACGGCCCCGATCGCAGGGCAGGTGATATCGATCCAGTCAGACCTGCGCGAAGGATTGGAACTTGGGGCCGGAGCGCCCGCATTCATAATCGGCGTCATGGACCCAATGGTGATCCATGCACAGATTCATGAGAGCGAAATTGTCAACGTCCACCTGGGTGACAAGGCCGATGTTACAATGGAATCCGTTGCGAACCGCACTTTCGAGGCCACGGTGAGCCGCTTTTCGCTGACCCCTCTTGCCCCCGGGGCGATGGACCCTTCCTACTACGACATAGAATTTACTATACCGAATTCCGATTATATTTTAAAGGAAGGCTTCAAGGGCGAGATCGTATTTCAGCCCTTGAGGACAGCGGGATCGAGTCTGCCAAAAATCATCAATCCCTTCGGAGTGACGAAAAACGGAGATCAGTCATTCTTCTGGATGGGCGGCAGGAGAGAAACAGAAATCTGGATTACCTCGCCTAAAAATGGGAAAGTGGTCATCACGGGCTACTTTCAGGCGGGCGATGGTCCTCCGGGCAATCCCCTGCGCCGCTTTCTCCTGTCCTCTCAGAACTGCCCCGAAAGGCAACTGGTGCTCCCGAAAGACGGTTGGTGCCGGATTACCGTCCCTGTGTCAGAGGGACCTAACCGCATCACCCTCCGTGCCCTGGATGAACGAACTCCGGCTCAAGTGTCCTCCGGCGGGGATACCGGCCTCATAGGGGTCCGGGGACTTGCCGTGAGTGCAGTCAATTAGAATGAGTCCCTGGGGGCGCTTGCCTTTCAACTTTGCACCGGAGATTTAGCAGCTCCGGTTCTTCCATGCGTGGTGTGCAGGATCAGATGCTGCCTCACGTGAAGGAGGGCGAAAAATGTCCTCAAGGGCACAGAGGCTTATCTGGACCCTGTCGATCTTTTAGCTGACCACAACGACGGCAGGAAGTTGTGATCCGTGATTCAGAAGGCACGATCATGAGGCAAGTTGCCGGGTATGAACCCGAGATAGGCTTTCAATGGAGGCATTTACCCCTTTCCATTCCAGTTCGATTCCCAATTCCGCGAAAGCCCGCTGACAAAACTCCTTTACCGAATGCTGCTCACCGGTGGCAATTACGTACTCCTCCGGGATATCCTGCTGGAGAATGAGCCACTGTGCTCTTACATAGTCCTTCGCGTGGCCCCAGTCGCGAAGTGAACTCAAATTGCCAAGATAGAGGGAATCCTGGAGCCCGAGAGCAATTCGTGCAGCAGCCCGTGTAATCTTTCTGGTTACGAATGTTCGGGCTTTCCGTCGATGGGGGCCATTTCACGGACGTAGTAACAAGGTCTTCCATTTTTAATTTTTTTATGTGTAATCGGCCACCATTTTCAGACCATGTTCTTAGGTTGATTTAGGCTAAAATCCACCTGATACGTGGAGGGCCGAAACAATGGCAAAAAAACCAAGGAGCTTTAATGCTCAGTTTAAGTTCAAGGCCGCTCTGGAAGCCGTGAAAGAGGGAAAAACCCTCAATGAACTTGCAAGTGAGCACGGGGCGCGTCCCAACCGGATCACTCGCTGGAAACAGCAACTGCTCAAGGAAGGATCCGGGATTTTCAGCCGCAACGCCCAACCATGAACTGCAAAAAGGCAAAAGCTCTGCAAGCCAATCTTATTTTTTCTTGATTTTGGTCTGGCGACGGGGTTAATCTATTGGGGTGTTTGCGAACTGCGCTTTGCATTCGAGGTTAACGTTCAGGCCGGTTTGTTCGAAGGCTACGGTTATTAAATTTGCAATTGTGGTTTTTGTCAACTATTTGATTATTATGGTGTATGTATTTGTCTCGGCGCAAATCTTGGGGGGACGTTTTGGCGGGTAAGGTGACCTTACTGCGGGTCATCGCCGTGAAGTGGTTTCTGTTGAGTAGATATTGGGTGCTTATATGTTTACTTATTCACCGGTAAAGTTTAACGAGCAATCGTTGCATCGCTATGAGTCACTATTTTACACTTGTTTCTTGAAATCGAGGAAATTTGAGCCAATCACCTTGAACTGGTTGTACGTAGAGAACCCGGATGGGCTGGCTGTAGGCTTTGATGCGTTTGATGGTGAAACATTGGCAGCCCACTACGTATGTATTCCCGCTACACTTCGAGTTAATGGAAAACTAGAGAAGGCTTTGCTGTCACTCAATACTGCAACGCATCCCCAGTATCAGAAGAAAGGGCTTTTTACAAAACTGGCCGAGATGACTTACCAAGCTGCGGCGGATCTTGGATTTTGTACTGTTTATGGTGTGGCCAATGCAAACAGCACACCCGGCTTCGTGCGAAAACTAGGTTTCCAATTAGTTCAACCTCTCAACGCTAAGATTGGTTTTGGAAGCCTTGGCATTGATTTTTCCATGGCCTCAAGCAATGCTCAATTCGAAAGGGTGTGGACTCAAGAGTCGTTAATGTGGCGGTGCAGCAGCCCGGTTAACCCGATTCTGAGCTTTCGCAAACCAGACCGGATAGGCTTTCAAGCTAGCGCATTCGGTAAGATATTGAGCGCCTATGCCGAGCTGCCCGGAAGTGTTCGCTATCAAGGTGGGGATAAGGGCATGGCGTCGCCGTTTCGCTTGTTCCTCGGGCTAGTGCCTGGACGAGCTTGTAGTTTCACAGGCTACACAAACATTCCACAGCGCCTGCGTCCTGCACCGTTGAATGTGATTTTTCGTTCCTTGACGCAATCGGCCGCTCGGCTCGAAGCAGGTCATATTGCATTCTCGTTTCTCGACTTCGATGCCTACTGAACATGCCATGGCCGCACCTGTTGCGCTCTTTCTATTCGCTCATCAGGACGATGAGTTTGGTGTTTTGCACCAGATACTGGCAGAAAAAAAGCGTGGACACCGGGTGATGTGCGTTTATTTCACGACCGGGGCGCCATGCGGGAGAAATCCGGATCGCCGAAATCAGGAGTCGCTGTCCGTTCTGTCCAGTTTGGGTGTCCACAGCGATGATGTGTTTTTTGCGGGCAGTCTTCTTTCAATAGATGACGGCTGCTTGTCCGAAAATTTGCAGGTCGCTTCTGAATGGCTGGGTGTATGGGTTCGGAGACTTTTTCCTGTTGTTTCAGTTTATGTCATGGCTTGGGAGGGAGGGCATCCTGATCACGACGCGCTTCATGCGATAGCCGTGCAGATATTCCACGAGCGTGAGATGGGGCACCTGGTGCGGCAATTCCCCCTGTACAACGGCTACCGACGTTCAGGGCCTTTCTACCGTGTGCTCTTGCCTTTATGCGGCAACGGGCCGGTCGAGTGGACTATGATACCGTGGGGAAATCGTTTCCGATTTTTAGGATACTGCCTTCGCTATCCATCGCAACTTAAAACTTGGATCGGACTTCTCCCTTCCGTTTTACTCCACTACCTCTTCAACGGTGGCCAGACGTTGCAACCGGTGAGCATTTCCCGCACGGAAGAACGGCCACATGACGGTCATTTGTACTACGAGAAAAGAGGATTTTGTTCCTGGCGGGTGCTTGAGTCTCGGCTTTCCCATTGGAGAGAGGCACGCACGCTGAACGGGCAGGGGATAGCTATTTCGCCGGGTAGACAGGTCAAAGGGGTTCAATCCTCAACTCCGTAAGTGTCATGCCTAGCTTCCTGGTATCATGGCTCAGCCCTAACTCCTTTGGCGAGCAGGGCGACGGAATATCAATCTTTATGATTTTCGATTTTTGGGGGTTGTTAAATTCGAACACTCTCTCCTCAGATGAAGCTGCCAATGTAAATCTGATGGCGCTATCCCCAACGTGGGCCACAAACTCTTTCCCAACATTTGGACCAAAAGCGCCTGCAACGAGATGAACAGTGAATTTTTCCGGAAGAGGGTTAAAAAATTCCAGAATCACAACATCACCTATAGACAATGCCCCCGACGTGTCATCGGAAGACAAGCCTTGGGCGCTCGCAATAACGCCGGGCCATGAAAATTTTGTGAAGTCTACGGTGGTTGTGCAAGTCGCACGTGCGAGTGTAAAACCATTCATTTGCAGTTGATAGCACGTATTTTCAGGCAACGAATGGTCTCCGATAACTAAAATCCATTCCTTGCCAACTGCGAGCTTAGACAAATCATAGGCAGCTCCCTCGGGAATCGTCTCAAAAGATACTTTGGGGTTATCAAGGTAAATCGCTGATCCCCACATGCGGATAGGACCTGAGCCGACAATTACAAGCCTGGAAAGCTCCCCATTCGACACATTCGACAGGAACTGTTTTGTAAAAATCCCCGCCCTGTCAAAAACGTCCGGCACAAGACGCCCCCTGAGCTCCTGATTAGCATAGTAGGTTGAAAAACCCACCGCAAGCGGCATGAGCAGATAGATAAAAATTCCAGCCCCGGCGCGAGCTGAATGTACCCATAAAACAAGGGCCAGGAAGGATATCCCACTCAGGACATAGAAGACAGTCCAGTTATAAGTAAAACCGAAAAATTCCGGGCAATCAACCATGTTTGGTTTATAGGGCCCCAAGAACGTGTAAACGGCGTACAAAATCGCTACTCCAATTGGAAAAGCAACAATCGCCCTCCGTTTGAGCATGTCAGAAGCTGGCTCTAAAGATAATTGATAAGCGGCGATAACGAGCAGCAAGGGAAGCGCAAAATCATAGTAGCGCATATGAATACGCGGAGCTTCATCACCAAAGGCTGTAAAAAGAATGACAACCGGAATAAGGTTAACTAAAACCGAAAGCGCATAAACAGCAATCCTATGGCCGGATCTTGTTTCCTCTTTAGAGAGTACGGAGTCAAATGAAGCTTTGGTTGCAAAAGCGATCGGCACCCCAAACATTAAGCAGATCGCCAAAATATGACCTTTAGCACTTTTAGTGCATAACGAAAGAAGTTCGAAGTAACGGTCCAACTTGGATATTGCTACGCTCGCTGTGAAAGTGTAATTCAGGCCGAAAATGGTAGCCCCAGCTTTACCTGCAAGCAGATAACCAATTGAAAATTTTGTCGCAAATGCAAAGGCGACAAAAATAATAGCGTTCCGTATTGCCTGCAGCGCCCATTTGCCTTCTTTTTTCCTGCTGACATACAAAATATAGACTACAATTGCAGGCAAAAGAAACAGGGCGTGCGGCTTAATCAGTGAAGAAAGGCCTAATAGTATTCCGGCAAAACACCATGATCTTAAATCGAATGTGTAATCCAACCGCAAGATAAACCATGTGAGGAGCCAGAACGAGAAAAAATAGAGTGCCTCTGGCATGTAGTAAACTGTGTAAGTGTTAATTGGTCCCAAAGCGGCCAGCAACGCAACAATTGATGCCGTCCGCTTGGTGGAGACTTGTCTGGTGATTAGATAAATAAATGGCATGGCCGCAACAAAAAACAGGGTGTTTAGTATTCTTGCGGAATTGAGAAATTCGTCTCCAAAAATATTGGTTAAACGATAAATCGCGAGATAAAGGTAATCTGGGACTGTTGCATCCTCTAGTGGTATCAGCCTGGAAAACTTGCAATAGAAGTACTCATCTGGAATAAAAGGATAGATGCCGTTATTTCTAAATAAAAGAGCAATAAACAAAACGATCGCTGCGAAAATAAGGCAATTGCTTTTAAGTACTGTACCACTGTTTGAGTTTTCCTTCACACGCAACCATCCTCGCTACCGTCGTTTCGAAACGACGTATATAATGTAGCATGGCAATATTTTTAGCCGGCAGATAAATTCACTCAGTCATACCGGGCAGATTTCATTACACATAACCACGTCCCTATTGATACACTGATACCCATACACCAACTGCTATCAAAGCGGCCCCTGCGAAAGTATTCCACTTTATGCTCTCTCCCAGCAGGAAATGGGCAAGTACCGGAACGATAAAGAAAGCTAAAGCGCCAAAAGGATACGCAACCCGCAATGGAGTGGCTTTGAGCGCAAACAGCCACGTAAGCGTGGCAAAAAAATACACGACCAGCGCAATAATGAGCTTGGTATTCAGCAGGCCGTTAATAAGTCCGGCGGCGGAAAATTCAAAACTGCCTGCTGCCATTTTAAAGAGAATTTGACCTGCAGAAAGTGCAATTACGGTCAAAAATATAAGGGAAAGCTGACTCAAAGACATTCAAACCTCGAATACTCGTTAATTTGTAGATTTAAGTTGTTTGCGATGTAACGGCCGCCGGGGCATTGTGGAGATGTCATACGCCAAAAAGGCCAGAATAAATTGGATGCCAATTATTATTGGAATTGCGGAAAGCATCACCGTGCCTGCTGGTGTCGGCAGTCTGTTTTGCCAGGAGATTATCCAGTGATAACTTCCAAAGACAGTGCCAAAGATCACCATGACTAATCCAATGGGTAACTGAATGGACGCAAGAGACATATCCCTGAGGTAGTAGTTGTAAAAGACCCTTTTCGCAAAATTCCGGATATTTTTAAAGAAAAACTCGCCAACAATTTTAGGGATTTTCAGATCACTTACCTCGTCTCCATATTTCGCATCCATCGGAATGTCAACGACGACTGCGCGCAGCGTGTTGAGCCGAAAGAGCATATCGGTTTCAAAAAAGTAGCGGCGGCTGATTTTTTTGAACGGTAGACGCCTTGCTACGTCACTATGAATCGCCGTGTATCCATTGGTCGGATCGAAAAGGTCCCAATAGCCTGACGACAGCTTGGTTATGAACGACAAAACTGCATTGCCAAATAAGCGAATCTTTGGCATTGCGCGAATTTTTTCCAGGTCGAAGAAGCGGTTCCCCTTCGTATAGTCTGCCTCGCCGGCCAGGATCGGCGCCACAAAATCCGCGATCAAACCTGGGTCCATCTGGCCGTCACCGTCAACCTTGACGATAATGTCCATCCCGTCGGCAATGGCACCTTTGTAGCCCGTCATCACTGCACCGCCGACTCCCTGGTTTTCCGAATTTCGAACGACCTCGACCCGCTCGTCTCTGCAGTTGCTTTCTACAAAATCTCCCGATCCATCAGGACAGCAGTCATCGACAACATAAATCCGATCAACCTCTGCGCCAATGCGGGTTATTACGCCGAGGATTTCTTTGCGAACCTTATAGCTTGGTATTACAACCGCAATTTTGGGGTTTGTGGCCGTCACGTCGCTTCCGGCCATTTCCGCATTGGTGATGCTCACAGTTTGCACCTCTACTACAGAATAATGCACCGAGTTGGGCGCGATGTAGGCCGAAGCGCATTTCGGGGTTGGATTCCGCACGAAAAAGCTCGTGCAACGCCCAGAAGGCTGACTCAATTATCCTATATCGGAATCAAACGCGCAAGTGAAAAGAGCGACGCAAGTCCGACAGGCGCCAGAGACCAGTTAAAATGGGCGAGCGCCTCTCTTATCTTGCCGAAATCCATCCGGCTAACGATAAAGCCCACACAGGCGACAATGCAAATGGACCTGTCGAAATCCGGCCTTATGGCCTCTGTCTGTTTGTCACCAACTGCGCGCACGCAGCTTTTGCTCCATCTGACGGATTTGGGCCATAGTACTTTCTTGATTTTCGAGGAACTAAGGTTTAAAAGGCAACTTTCACAGGAGCGATTCCTCCTGAAGTACTTTTACCAAGGCCAAACGTCATCAAAAGCAAACACAGAGAAAATGGAGGTTCTTGGGAGAGATCAAATACTGCCGGGGAGCTGCCGTGTATCACGCTTTCCATCATTATCCCCTGCTTGACTCCATTATGAAGTTTCTTCTTTCGAGACTGAACTCTCAAAATTATAATCCTTCCCAGATATGGAAGGGAGACGGACCATGCAGAGAGGGCCATCGCCGGTAACGGGATGGAGATTTATGATTTTGGCTGTCGCCGTGTGGGGGGCCGGTGGTCTGGTCTTTTACCGCCAGTTCGTGTTCAGCGGCTTCGATAGAGTGTTTGGAGATATAGGTGATGGGCGGTTGATCGTATACCTTCACGAGCACCTCTATCATGTGGTCCAGGGCCTGGCGCCGTTGATCTCGCCGGCCATGTTCTATCCCAAGAGCGGCGTCTTGGGTTATTCGGATGCCTTCCTGCTGGACATCCCCCTCTACGCGCCGCTCCGCCTGCTCGGATGCGACCCCTTTCTAAGTTATCAGCTTACGTGGGTAGCACTGTCTTTGATCGGATTTGTTTCCTTTACTGCCTTGTTGGTTCGATTTGCCGGAGTTCGTACGTCAGTCGCCCTGGTAGGAGCGACGCTGTTCGTCTTCCCAAACATGCTTACGAACGCGGCTTCGGTTGGCCATCCACAATTATTTGCAGTGCATTTCACCCCCGCGTTAGCGCTCTTGCTTCTCGAAGGTTTGAGAGGCATAGACCGATTGAGCGTCCGTTCCTTCTCGGCCATGTTTTTTTTCGGGATACTGGATGCTCTGACTTTTTCCACTGCCTACTACGTGGCATGGTATTTTAACTTCCTGGCGGTACTCGCGATTCTCATTTCCTCGGCCGCGCATCCGTCCGCTCTTCGAACGCTTGCCCACCGGCACCCCATAATGGGTGTTCTCCGGCTTTTTTCAGTGTGTATGTGCGGGTTTGCCATCGGCATGATCCCGTTCGCAACGATTTATGGCCCCGTCTTGCGGGAGTTTCACGGCCACGGTCGATCCTTTGATGAATACCTGCTCTTAGCGCCTCGCATCTATGAATTCCTCATCAATGTAAGCGGAAATAACATGATCTGGGGGAGCGTTTTGAAGGCGAGTCACGTCCTCTCGCCTGACCAGATCCGCCCCTGCGAAAGTAGCTTCGCGGTAACGCCGTTCCTCCTGGTTTCGGCAATGACCACCACCTTCGCCGCGTGGCTCCGCCGAATCCTCGGCGGAGCCGGCGACATCGCCGTTCGAACCTGGATATTGGGGTCTGTCGCGGCGGTCGCGTTGATGTTCCTGATCACGGCCAGCTTTAATGATTGGTCCGCTTTTGGAGTCGTCGCGGCCATAATCCCCGGGGCCTCGGCGATCCGCGTGGGCGGGCGGTTCGGCGTCGTCGCCTCCGGGTTCCTGGTAGCTGCGGCTGCGATCGGTGTTGACCGCGGCCTGCGTTTGCTGTCTTTTCCCCGGCGCTTGCTTCTGTACGCTTTGATGGCCGTGTGTCTCCTGGAGCAGGTAAACCTGGGTTTGCCCGCTAATATTTCGAGGTCGGAGGAGTTGCAAAGGCTTGCAGTCGTGCCCTCACCGCCTGAGACCTGCCGCTGTTTCTTTATTGCGCCCCAGGCAGACCGTCCATCCTATGCGCAGCAGATTGATGCGATGCTGATCTCACAAATGATAGGGATACCGACGATCAACGGTTCCTCCGGGGTCATTCCACCGGGATGGGATCTGGAGGTCGGCGACCAATCTTATTCGCTGCGGGCTTGGCAATGGGCTTATCTGTATGGCATCGCGGAAGGCCTGTTTGAGTATAAGGTCGCGGAACGGCAGTGGCTGGCGGTCGAGCCTCCCTGGATTACCTATTCGTGGGGTACAAAGCTGGATTTTTCAAATCAATCTCCAAACCCGAAACCGTTTATGATTCAAGGTTGGGACGGACCTAGGGACTGGGGCGCCTGGTCTACGGGAGTGAAAGCTGTCGTGGGATTCATAGCGCCTCAGCCCACCGAAGACATGGTCCTTGAACTGGGCGACTTCTGCGCTTTCGCCGGACAACCGGTTGACGTCGTGGTGAATGGCGAGACGGTGTACCACTTCTCTAACTTCGATTCGGCAAAAAGCACCTCAATTCCGGTAACTAAAGCCATTTTGGCTAAGAAATCGCCGATTATCATCGAATTCCTGACGCCGCAGTCTACTAGTCCGCTCTCAGCCTCACACGGCATCAACCCCGATACCCGGCTATTGGGCATCGGGCTGCGCACTCTCACTCTAACGCCTAAAAAGAAAGAGTCTCATCCAGGATTCTCGCTCCTGAATTCGCCTACCGGAAGGGAGTCTCCAGGTTCCCAACTTTTGGGGTTGTTCAAGAAGTTTTTGGGTGCACAATCCGACCTGAAAATGCGGTTTCGATGCATAGCACACAGCTTAATGCACTATGCCGGCTCATGCATTCCGAGTGCGGAGACACTGGTAACTAACCATTTGCTCGCTTTCACCTCTTTGAGCAAAGATTCTCCGCTAAAGGATGTTCAGACGCTGCCGGATGACTTTGGTACAAAGTCCCATATTTGTTATGCGTGATTAATTAGCCAGATCAGAGACTATTGTAGAGATGGCGATACAAATAAAAAATAATGAAACAACCGGAAAGAATAAATGAAGATTACTCAGAAATATCCTCCCTCTAAAAAAATGACAATTGAATTGTTGGCTCTTAATTTCTTGGTAATTGCGCTTGCCACTATTTCGTGTTTTTTTATCTATATTAATAAGCTTAACGGCCAGCCAATTAGGTCTGATGGGGCCGGTTATTATGCCTATTTGCCATCCATATTCGTGGATCATGACTTAAATTTCCAAACACCAATCCAGAACAAGGCATCCGTTGGAATTCGTATTTACCCTGGAACCGGAAGGCTACTTAATCCGTATACTGTAGGCACAGCTATACTTGAATTACCTTTTTTTCTTGCAGCCAAGACTATAGCACCTATTCTTAAGGCAGATAGTACCGGCTACTCATACATATTTCAATATTCTATCATTGCTGGGGCGATATGTTATTTGTCGATTGGGATATCAATTATTTATATGCAGCTTCGAAAGAGTAATGACGTGTTTGTATCATCGGCTTCTACAATACTTGCTATATTTGGCACTAGTACATTCCATTACGCCACCTATGATGCATCATTTTCGCATATATATTCATTTGCTATATTCTCTATATTTTTATATTATTTATTGCAATATCATAACGACCAGAGTAAAATGTACTCCTCTAGAAATAGTCTGATTTTAGGTTTGATCGTTGGCATGATTGGATTGATAAGATTTCCAAATTTGAGTGCTGCAATTATTATTGCATTTCTATTTATTTCATCCTATATAAAATATAGAAATATATCGACTCTAATAAAGGAATCTACTATATTTATATTGGCGGCAACCCCAGTTATTTTTATCCAGCTTATTTATTGGAAAATAGCGACAGGGCATTTTATTGTAAACTCATATCAAGATGAAAAGTTTAATTGGGGTAGGCCAGAGTTAATAAACTTCTTATTTAGCATTAGAAAGGGCTTATTGTTCTGGTCTCCATCGTTATTTTTAGGATTTTTTGGCCTGATACTTTTGTACAAAAACGACAATGCATTAGGTCTATCTATAAGCACATTCATTCTAATCAATATATATGTATGCTCAAGCTGGGATTGTTGGTGGTTTGGTGGAAGCTTTGGATGCAGGCCGTTTGTGGATGTGATTCCTCTATTAGCAATTCCAATCGCATTAAGCACTAAATGTATAGCGGATAGGTTTAACTATTTCACGGTTACATGTCTATACGCCACCCTTATAATATTAAATTGCACCTTGATGTATTCATACTGGATTGGATTACTTCCTTTTGATGAAGCTACTACTGAAACATTTAAAATAATTTTTAGGCATTTTTTTGGCTCTGTCTTGAGTACTAATCCTGCAGCAATTTCTGTATGAGAATCAGCGGTAAGGGTTTGATTCTGCACGGTGGTGCCGTACGGTTAGGCCCTATTAGCATTACGTGTTGACTAGTTGCAGTCCCAGTGCGGAGACGACGAATTGTTCAGGTTTGACCAGGACCAGACCTCAGCAACTTTGCGGTCAAAAGCATCTAATGTAATTCACAGCGCATGAAGTCACCGCGTGCAAGCCCGGTAGCATTCAAGGACGCCGCGTGCGGCACTCTCCCAGGTGAATTTCTTTGCCTGCTCCCTCCCCCGTTCAACCAGGGATACCCGTGGCCCATTACTCTCCGACAACATCAGGATTGCGCTGAAGATATCCTCCTCAGCCGCAGGATTCACCAGGATGCCGGCATCACCCACAACCTAAGGAATGGAGGCGACGTTGGAACTGATGACCGGCGCACCGAGGCTCATCGCCTCCAGGACAGGCAGGCCAAACCCCTCGAACAAAGATGGGTAGACCGTTGCGTAACAGTTTTGATAAAGCCGCTGCAAGGCCGAATCATCGAGGCATCCCGGCATAATGACAGCTCCCGCCAGATCAAGATCCGCCACCGTTCTGCGGAGGTCCTCCATCAACCAGCCCTGTCCTCCGGCCATCACCGATGGAAGATCCGTAGCTGCTAAATCTCCGGCGCAAAGTTGAAAGGCAAGCGCTCCTAGGGATTCATTCTAATTGACTTCACTCACGGCAAGTCCCCGGACCCCTATGAAGGGGGCATCCCGCCCGTCGGGCAGTTTAGCCAGAGTTTGTTCATCCAGAGCAAGCAGGATGATGCGGTTAGATCCCGCTGACACAGGGACGGTAATCCGGCACCAACCGTTTTTCGGGAGCACCAGTTGTCTTTCGCCGCAGTTCTCAGAGGACAGGAGAAAGCGGCGCTGGGGATTGCCCGGAGGACCGTCGCCCGCCGAAAAATAGCCCGTCATGACCACTTTTCCAGTTTTAGGCGAGGTAATCCAGATTTCTGTTTCTTTCCTGCCGCCAATCCAGAAGAATGACTGATCTCCGTTTTTCGTCACTCCGAAGGGATTGATGATTTTTGGCAGACTCGATCCCGCTGTCCTCGCAGGCTGAAGTACAATCTCGCCCTTGAAGCCTTCCTTAAAAACATAATCGGCATTCGGTATCGTAAATTCAATGTCGAAGTAGGAAGGGTCTGCCACACCGGCGGCCAGAGGGGTCAGCGAAAAGCGGCTCACCGTGGCCTCGAAAGCGCGGTTCGCAAGGGATTCCATTGTGACCTCGGCCTTTTCACCCAGGTGAACGTTGACAATGTCGCTCTCATGAATCTGTGCATGGATCACCATGGGGTTCATAACGCCGATTATGAATGTGGACGCTCCGGGTCCGATTTCCAATCCTTCGCGCAGGTCTGACTGAATCGATATCACCTGCCCTGCGATCGGGGCTGTTATGGATGCATCCTCAGAACCGGCCACGGGATTGAGCGATCCTCCGAGCAAATCTTTCACAGAAGCTCTGAACTCAACCACTGATTGGCGCTCCAGCTTCAACCGTTTTTCAGCAGCTTTGCGGCTTTGTCGTTGAAACTGGATTTCCTGTTCGATCTGAACCAGGCGCTGGGACGGGGCCATATTTTCCTTCACCAGGCTTTTCGTCTCGGCCAACTTTGCTTCGAGGGGGATCAGGGCCTTATCCAGATTTACCAATGCCAGTTCCATATCCTGGATCTGTGGCGCCGCGAGTTGCCTTTGCAGTTGCTGAGCAACATCGGGCCACAGCTTATAGCGCGCCAGAACTTGTCCCTCCTTTACGGTTTGACCGGGCCGGACATCCAGGCTGGTTATGACTCCTCTATAGGGCATAACCACTTGCCGCCTTAGGGAGCACTCCAGTTTCCCCTGAAGCACGATATCGGGGAACGGGGTCAGGACTTCCTCGGCTGGCGCTCCGGTCTGTGCCTGTGAATCATTCGATTGAGCACGGGCGGGAGTGTACGCTGCCGGTAAAAAGAGGCAAAGGGTAATCAGTGCGAATACAAGAATGTCATTCGAAAAGGACTTGCTCATGGTGTCACCTGTTGTCTCCATCCAATTGTTTTGCAATTATATCCGCAGCGGCATAACCTTCCCGAATGGCATAGTTGGTCCCGCGGTCCTCGGGATAGACATGAGCCATTGTAGAGATCCATGCGTTGTCATACGGGGTCCGCCTGCCAGGAACATAACCGGAATAAATCCTCTCGGCCACAGGCTGGGCATAATCCGCCCTCCAGACCTTGTAGTCACGTATCCAGGAGCGATCTATCCCGGGATACATCCGTTCGAGATGCTTGAGGGCCACGCCCAGATAATCATCGTCACTGCAGGTCCAGATCGGGTCTTGAGTGGAGAGATACCTGGAAAGGTAGACAATATGGCTGCCTCTATAGTTTTCCGGACCATCGAAGTTGGTGTGTTCGATCACGCCGACGAACGGAAAATCAGGATCGTTCACATTGAGCCAGTAAATGTTAGAGAGCTTCCGATCTAATTGAAGCACCAGACAGATATTGCCTAGGTAGCGCACTCGCCGCAATTGGCCAAGCCATTTCCCGTCGGCGTTCCCGTCAAAAATACCGGCAATTACCGGGAACGATGTTGTGAACAAAAACTGCCGCCCCATGACTGCTCCATGAGGTGTTGTGACCGCTTTTACCTGTTCATTGTCAACTCGAACACCGGTAATGGGGCTGTCGTAATGGATCGCGCCGCGTGCTTTTTGGATCTCATTGGCCAAAGCCTCTGCAAGTAGACCGAAACCTCCCTTAAAGTAAGCGAGCTGTTCGCCCCCCTTCTTATCCCGCGTGCTCCCGCGCAGAACCAATTTCTTCCAGAACCATGCCGCGCTGATTTCATCGGCGTAAATGGAAAATTTCGACCGGATCAATGGTTCCCAAACCACTTTGTACACTTCAGGGCCGCAAAGCGGTTCGAGCCATTCACGGATCGAGAGATGCTCTATCGACTTCCACTCCTTGACGCGCCGCGCTTTGAAGACCAGGAGACCAAGGCGGAGTCTGTCGATTAAAGACAATGGTGAGAATCGGAGCAGATCAAAGGGCGTCGTTAGCCGCCAGAACTGCCCCCCGTAAAACATTCCAGTCCGTGACGGCATAGTGACGAGATGCTCTTCCATTCCCACTGCTTTCACGAGAATGGGTACATAGGCGTCGTTGTTGAACCAGTGGTGATAGAACTTTTCGGCCCTGACCCCGTCGCGAAATTCGAAAGAACCCGCGAGGCCTCCGGGGGTTGAATCCTTTTCCAGAATCATCACTCTGCGCCCGGTGCGGGCGAGGGCCAGACCGGCAGTAAGACCTGTAAAGCCTGCGCCGGCAATTATGACATCGTGTTGGTCCGTCATGATTTCACTTTCGTTATGCCAGTTTAAGCTCATCGGCTTCAGGGTCGACCGCATACTTTCCTTTAATCCCCTTGAACAACTGCGGATTGGCAGCAATGAAGAGACTTCCGGCAAGCGTCGTCGGCAGCCAAAGGCCCAGGTGAGTCAAAAGCGCGAGACTGGCCGCCTGCGACGATGAACCGCCGAGCATTGAGACGGCGGTAAAAACCGCGAGGTGAAAGGGGCCAACGTATCCGGGCGACGACGGCACAAGGGTGGAAAGTGTGGCCACTGCCATGATCAATAGTCCAGCCGCGAGGCCGGCGTGCAGCCCAAGACCGAATATCAGGGAAAGGAACAGGCCGGTTTCACCGGCCCACACGAGCACTGACAACCCGAAGAGGACGATGAGCGTACGCGGCCGGGACATTGCGCCCGCCCCCTCCATCAATTCGATCGTCACTCGGAGTACTTTCGCGAGCAGTCCCCCGTTGTCCCTGCCGATTCGTTCTGCAATGCATCCCAGCAGGCGGGTGAGCGTCGCACTGCACAAGGCGATAGCCGCCATCGCCCCGACCCCGCCCACTGCCAGTAACAGCACCGTATCTTTCATCCAGCCCGGTAGACTGAAAAGCCCGCTCAGCGTCAATCCGGCCCCGAGGCACAGAAGCAGGGACAAAAGATCGATCAGGCGTTCCAGTACGAGGCTGGCAGCAGCCATCGTGCGCCTGACCCCGATTGCACCGGGGAAAACCAAGGCCCGTACGAGATCGCCTGCGCGAAAGGGGGCCACATTGTTCAGCGCAATCGAACCGAGAAAAGGCGCAGCACAATCCCCAATGGAGACATTGGCGCCGCCTGCGCGCAACATCAGGGCCCAACGCACTATCCGCATGACGTAGCCGAAAGAGAGCGAGGCAAGCCCGACAGGCGCCAGAAACCAGTTAAAATGGGCGAGCGCCTCTCTCATCTCGCCGAAATCCACCCGGCTGACGATAAAGCCCACACAGGCGACCGTGATCGCCAAACCCAAGCCGAGCCTGATCCAGCGCCCCCTGCCCGTGTTAGACCCAGCCTTTTCCTCTAGAGTTGTCATCTTCTTATGACTACAGGACTTCGGGACATTACCGGCCCCGCTTGATTAAAGCCCAGGTGCTCTTGAACAATGTAAAGCGGTCGATTTTTGACTTCGCTATATATTCGACCAATATATTCGCCAAGAATACCAACGCAAATGAGCTGCACTCCGCCGATGAAGAGAACAGCAATTATCAATGCAGTCCAACCTTCAACCCATATATTGGTGAATAAACGCAAACCCAAGGCATAGAGAATGCCCACCAACGCTAGAGAGGCACAGAGCATTCCAAGGTCAACAGACATTTGTAATGGCCTGGTGGAGAACGACAGAATCCCGTCGATGGCAAAACGAAGCATTTTCCTTAACGGCCACTTGCTCTCTCCAGCAAATCGCTCGGCCCGCTTGTAAGGAAGCGCGGTCTGTTTGAAACCGACCCAGCTCACCATGCCGCGCAGGAAACGATCTCGTTCCGGCATGGCTCTGAGCGCATTGGCGACATGCCGGCTCATCAATCTAAAATCGCCGGTATCAAGAGGTATCGGTATGTCGGAAAGGCGATTTAACAGCCGATAAAAACCATGAGCAGTCGCGAGCTTAAAGGCTGATTCACCGGGGCGCTCGATACGTGTTCCGTAGACTACGTCATAACCCTCACGCCACTTGGCAATCATTTCATGAACAACCTCGGGAGGGTCTTGAAGGTCGGCGTCGATTAGCACAACCGCGTCGCCACAGGCTGCATCAATGCCGGCAGTAGCAGCGATTTGGTGGCCAAAATTGCGCGCAAAGCCGATCAGCCGAATTCGTGAGTCCTCTGCGGCAAAGCTTTTAATAAGCTCACGGGTGCGGTCGCTGCTGCCATCATCGACAAAAATGAGTTCAGCATCGAGGTTGACGAGTTCAGAACAGAAAGCTTTGAGCCGTTTCATTGTCTCGCCTATAACCTCTTCCTCGTTGTAGCAAGGAATGACGACGGACAATAACAGCGTTTTAAATGCTTCGGTTTCTATGGACGGGTTCATTGATATCCCTTCTGCATATTCTGGCCTGGACCGGACCTCAGCAACTTTGCGGTCAAAAGTATGTAATGCAATTCACAGCCCATGAAATCGCCGCGTACAAGCCCGATAGCATTCAAGAACGCCGAGTGCGGCAGCCTCCCAACTGAACTGTCTTGACCGCCTCATTCCGAGCTCGCGCAACGAGTCGCGCAGGCTGCGATCTTTTGTCAAATTCAGCATGGCCTGAAACACATCTTCTTCAGCCGCCGGATTCACCAGGATCCCGGCATCACCCACAATCTCAGGAATGGAGGTGACATCCGAACTGATGACCGGCGCACCGAGGCTCATCGCCTCCAGGACAGGCAGGCCAAACCCCTCGAACAAGGATGGGTAGACCATCGCGTAACAGTTTTGATAAAGCCACTGCAAGGCCGAATCATCGAGGTACCCCGGCATAATGATATCTTCCGCCAGACCAAGATCCGCCACTGTTCTGTGGATGTCCTCCATCAACCAGCCCTGGCCTCCAGCCATCACCAGAGGAAAAGTCTTCGGAAGACTTGATTTGAGTCGAGCGTAAGCCCGCAACAGCCCAAGCTGGTTTTTCCGCGGCTCCAGCGTGCCAACCGTCAGCCAAAACTCTCCCGGCTTAAGACGTAAGAGCGGGGCAGGACGGGCAAGGTCCGGGTTTCGGGTAAAACGGCTGGCCGGATGGACAACGACAATTCTCTCCGGAGGAAAATGTGGGAACATTTCCAGAAAATGCCTGCGGCTGTACTCCGAAATGGAGACTATCACATCGGCGTACAAACGGGCGTTAAAGACGCCTTCGAAACATCCCAGCCGGTTTTCCTCGGTGTGCCACTCCGGATGATCCAAAAACGAAAGATCATATAACGTATAAACCAGCCGGGCGCTCTCCAGCCCATGGGGACAAAAGAAATTATTTGAATGAATGATATCCGGCTTGCCAAGGCTGGTTTCCAAATCCTCAGGCGGGTTGGACCAGAAAGATCGAGCCTTATCAAGGGTCGTATGTCCTTCGGCGCGGCGGAACCTCGGGTGATCGATCCGGCGGGTGGAGGATTTCCAGTCAGGGTCCCAGAAAAAATTCCCAAACGTAGGATAAAGAATATATTCATTCTCCAAATCAATCCGGGCAAGCTGCTGGATTATGCTGTCCGCAAAATATCCACATCCAGCCTTGCCGCAGCCCGTTTGGCTGATGTCAAAACCAATTTTCATAAGATTTCTTGTCTCTCGTTCACCAAAGAGCTCTGTGGTGAACGCGAGCATCGCCTCCTTAAGAGCGCCTGAACCCTGAAACCAGATGCTCTCTAATCCATGCCGAGAGAATCCTGGCCATGTTTGGAGTCACACTTTTGTTCCAGCGAAAAGCGGCATAAAGTGAATACACGACCAGTGTGGATATAAAACTGAACGGCCGGCGCCGGTCGTACCCCTTCACCTCGGCAATCGCATGAGCATAATTGAATAGCCATTGATCCGGCGTCCTCGAGAGGTGTTTACGCGTGAAACCATTAATTTCTTTATGTCCGGCCACTCGCCCTGCGACTGTAAAGGCTTCCTTGTGCAAACGGGTTGCAGCCAATACTTGGGGAAGGTGTGCGAAGCGGACCCTGTTCTTTCCCAACCTAAGCCAGTATTCATAATCCATGCAGCGAACGCCGACATCGAGAGGCCCGTATTCGTCAAAGACCCTCCTGCGAAAAAAAGCAGCCGGCTGGCTGATGAAACATCTCTCGTGAAGACGAGTCCAGTTCCAGTCCTCGGTAGGGTATTTTTCAATTACCTCGTCGTTCTCATCGATATAGTACGCGTCGCCGTAGAGCACATCCACATCCGGCTTCTCCTCGAAGAACTCCAAAACGGTCTTCAGGGCGCCAGGGTAATAAATGTCATCGGAACTCAGCCACCCGAGTACAGGCCCTCTGGATCGGCGAAATCCCTTATTGATCGCATCGGAGGGGCCTCTGTCCCGTTCCGAAATCCATAAGAGCCGATCCTCGTATCGCTTTAGAACCGATATGGTTCCATCCGTACTTCCGCCATCAATGACAGCATACTCCAATCCCTGAGCCTCCTGGGATAGAACACTTTGGATGGTCCTCTCGATGTATTTGCCCTGGTTGCAGGACGGAGTGACTATGCTGATCCGGGTAGAATTCCGCATAGGTCTCAACAATTTAGAACTATTCATCGTGCAGCAGTCCTGGAATACGAAAGCGCCCGGCCGCCCATGTCTCCCCGATCCACTTCAGCCTCGACCATCATTGTAACAATATCGGCCAAGCCATATCTTGCCTGCCAGTTCAACACCCTCCTGGCCCTGGCTGGATTTGCCCTGCTGATCAGGATATCAGTAGGACGAAATAAATGTTGGTGGAACTCGACATGCTCACGCCACTCCAGTCGAACGGCTGAAAACGCCAATTCCAGGAACTCTTCCAATTTGTGTGTCTTACCGGTAGCGATTACAAAATCTTCGGGTTCTTGCTGCTGCATCATCAACCACATTGCTTCCACGTATTCCGGCGCCCATCCCCAATCCCTCTGGATCGAAATATTGCCCAGTTCGAGTTTTGCGGTTGCGCCTTTTGCTATGCTGCAGGCAGTGGATATTATTTTCCTCGTGACGAACCTTTCAGGTCTCAGCGGTGATTCATGATTGAAAAGCAGTCCGGAACAGGCAAAAATTCCGTAGGCTTCACGATAGTTGGACACCTGCCAGAAGGCTGCTGCTTTGGCCACGGCGTAAGGGCTCCTGGGGCTGAACGGAGTTTTCTCATTTGCGGGCAATCCTTCCGTATTGCCAAAACACTCACTCGAACTTGCGTTATAGAATTTCATCGGTTCGCCGATGAAGCGTATCGCCTCAAGCAGATTCAAGGTCCCGAGGCTAATGCTTTCAAAAGTCTCCACGGGCTGTTCAAAAGAAAGACCTACGGAGCTTTGCCCTGCCAGATTGTACACTTCATCTGGCCGTACTTTATTGAGCACCTGCAACACACTGCGGAAATCGTTGAGGGCAACGGACCCAACCTCCATTTCCTGGTGAATTCCCAAAGTCTTGAGCTTTCCAAAAGAGGTCATCTGAGCATCCCTGGACGTTCCAAAGACCCGATAACCCTTTTTCAGCAGGAACTCGGCAAGATAGGCGCCATCCTGCCCTGAGACCCCTATGATGAGTGCCTTTTTCATAAGATCAGTCTTTATTCTTTAAACTCAAAACTAAAAACTCCTCTACATGTGAGCTTCACAACTGGATGTAACCTCGAAACCATTGCGCCTGCACACATTTTCGCGGACAGCCTCCTGCAGGTCAAAAGCTATCATTTCCTTTACGAGCTCGTCAAAGGAGATTTCAGCCCTCCAGCCCAGTTTTGCTTGTGCTTTGGCTGGGTCACCCAATAACTTATCGACTTCCGCCGGCCGAAAATAATGCGAATCTACAAAAATAACGGGCTTGCCTGTTTTGATTGAGTAGAGACTGCCGTGCCTGGAGTATTGGGACAAGAGAGCAGAGGGATTCAGTGCAGCAATGATTCCCTGCTCGGATAGGCCCTTCCCTTTCCATTCCAGCTCGATTCCCAATTCCGCGAAAGCCCGCTGACAGAACTCCCTTACCGAATGCTGCTCACCGGTGGCAATTACGTAATCATCAGGGATATCCTGCTGGAGAATGAGCCACTGTGCTCTTACATAATCCTTCGCGTGGCCCCAGTCGCGAAGTGAACTCAAATTGCCAAGATAGAGGGAATCCTGGAGCCCGAGAGCAATTCGCGCAGCAGCCCGCGTAATCTTTCTGGTCACGAATGTCTCACCGCGGCTGGGCGACTCGTGATTGAACAGAATGCCGTTGCAGGCAAAAATTCCATAGGCCTCCCGATAATTAACTGCTATCCAGTATGCGTAAAGTTTGGCACAGGCGTAAGGCGACCGCGGATAAAATGGGGTGAGTTCCGTTTGGGGGATTTCCTGCACCCTGCCATAGAGTTCAGAAGTGGAAGCCTGGTAGAATCGGGTTTTTTCCTTCAAACCGAGTATGCGGATAGCCTCCAGCATGCGCAGGGTGCCGACTGCATCTACTTCTGCCGTGTATTCCGGTGCCTGGAACGACACACCCACGTGGCTCTGTGCAGCCAGATTGTAGATCTCATCGGGCTGAACTTCCTGGACGATGCGGATGAGACTGGTCGAATCCGTCAGATCGCCATAGTGCAGGATAAACCGCCGGCTTGCCTGATGCGGGTCTTCATAGAGGTGATCAACCCGCTGGGTGTTAAAAAGTGAACCCCGCCTCTTGATGCCGTGAACGATATAGCCTTTATTGAGGAGAAACTCTGCCAGATATGCGCCATCCTGACCGGTAATTCCCGTCAGCAGGGCGGTTTTTTGAGATTCACAACTCATTAAATTTACCTTTCAAGAATTATTGTTCAAAGCAGGCTATCCCGCCCTGTTGCAGAAGTGATCCAGAACTCCTGGCAAATACAACTCAGCATGCGCTCGTCATCATTCATCCCGAGTGCTTTCGGCTGAAACACGGGCGCAATCCGGAATTGCAAAATTGATCCGCAATTCAAAAGATCGAAACTAACTGTCGCAGTCTCGCCTTTTTTGATCACATGAGTCTGTGAGCGGCCGCTTTGATCCGAAATCACTATGGACGAGTCCCCATGAGGCGTCCAGTGGGGGTAATGAAAAACAACCTCCAGACATCTTGCCCCGGATGATTTTCCGTAAGAAAGGGTAATCCACTCGCCGGCCCAGCCGTCCGGATATATCCCGTGCAATATGTGAGCGCCTGGACCCGGTTTTCGCATCACATCCAGAAAAACGTCCAGATACTCGCGCGCCATTTTTCCCGGATCACCTGACTCGGCCAGTCGATGGCGGCCCCGATCGATAAGCCTTTCCCTCAGGTCCTTATCTGTCGCTATACGCTCGATGGCGTCGGCGATCTCGCGAGGCTTTCTGGGGTCGACATAAAAAGCGGCATCTCCAGCAACCTCAGGGAGGCTGGTCACATTGCTGCAAATAACCGGTTTTTCCAAGGCCATAGCTTCCAGAACCGGCATTCCAAAGCCCTCGTACAGGGAGGGGAAAACGAGAGCGAGGCATGAGGCAAAAATTGCAGTAAACTCTTCTTCAGTAACAAATCCCGGCAGAATAATCCAGTCTTTCTGCCCCATGCGGTATACGGCTTCCTGCAAGACCTTCTTTTCGTTCTCAAGAGCCCCGGTGCAAACCAGGCGCAGGTTGGACTCCGGATGGCGCGCCCGATATATCGCAAATGCGGTAATCAACATTCTATGATTCTTATGTGCCCAGAAATTGGCGGGGTACAGGAGAAACTCTTTCCCGCTGAGGCCAAGGCGCTGCAGGATGGAATCGACATCCTGGGTCGATGGCTTTTTCAGGCGGTGAAACAACTGAATGGGTACACTTATTGCCCTGTCCGGCTCAAGGTTGGAGTTCTCGAGCACGGTTTTCCGCACGTATTCCGAAATACAGATCAATTTGTTTGCCAGGCGGCTGGTTTCTCTGAAATTCCTCTCCCGGCAGAGGCGGTCCTCTTCGCTAAAGAACTGAGGATAGTAGTGGTATTGCAGGTCGTAGATAATTGACACCACGGGGACTGACGGATCGTAGCAAAACGGGACTGAAAAAGGACAAAACAACAGATCGGCGCCTATTTCCCTTAGAACGATCCCTCGGTGCACATGGCGGGCAGCTCTCGTAAGCGCATCATCCAATTTCGTCCTCACTGCACGTGGCAGCATCGTCCTCAGTGCGCGATATACCCAATTCCTCACCCGGATAATCCAGGGTGGTGAAGAACTGGATATACCAGTTTGTAATACGCAAAGGCGACGCACGTTTTGGGATTCCAGGACAGCCAGTTCATCGTGGCTTTTCTCAGAAGTAAAGAGGACAAACTGCCAGTTCGAAGCAACCCTGCTCAGGTTCCTCACCAACTCCATAGACAATAGTTTGGCTCCCCCGTTGTCGCCGCCGGGCAGGAGGGCAACAAGGTCTACACCAATACACGCCGGATCGTTCAAGCTAATCGCACGAACAGAATCTTCCGGAGTTCGTTTGTGTTTTCTCTTTTCAAGCATCCCGATATTCCATTTTACGCAATACCCTATGTGCCGCTTATATAATGGGCCGATATACCCTGTGCAACCTCGATATTGCCGGTTTTTCCTTTGGCCCCTTGCCTCGGGCGTCGATTACCTTCTGAAGATATCTCTACAGGTACTGGCGCCTCGACTCCTATATTAAGGCCATGAGTCTTCCAGAGTCAATAGAAGTGAGTTGCATGCGCAAAAAGGCCAGGTACGGAAGCGTCTGCGGACATGATGATGAAGGCTGCCCCGCCGGAGCCGCACCGGCGGCGCCCGGCAAAGGCCTTGCAAGCAGATGCGGAATAACGATCGAGAGAAGACCGACCGCCAAAAGGCCCATGTGGATGCCTGTGACCGTTTCCCCCAATACGGCCGGAATTGCTGCATAGGCGTGATATATGCCTGGAAACTTGTAAACGTTCACCACAGAATTATAGGGGCGTTTAATGGATGAGCGGATGGGGTCACGGATTCGAGCCATATTGAATGTTAAGCCGCCTTTGCCGGGATTTTGCCGGTTGGGCGGCTTTTTGTTTATCATGATTAAAATTGGGCAAACTGGACAGTGTTGTACTGTCGAGTTAATGGAAACCACCAATGCGAATTGTGGTTTAATCTATTTATTAGGACGGGTCTGAAAGGGACCCTCACCTAGTACTAAGTCAACACTAAGGCCTGCAGATGTCTGCTGTACTGAGTATTTTTGTTTAACAGCTTCAAAGTGTTCGTCTCCTTTCACGACACCTTCGCAATCACACTTCTTCTTGCCATCATCCTTGCTTATAGTCTTAATTTCTGTCAACGTTAATTTACTTAGCATATCTTCCAAAATAGCAAACTGTTCCTTAATCCATTTTTGGCCCGACTGTGCGCTCGGAGTGGAGTAGCTTTTGTCGGCTGCTGCTTTTAGATTTTCATATCCTTTAACCACGAATACATTCAAACCAGTATCTCCGGCAGCAATGTTACCTTTCATGGAATGAACAAGTCCATCTGCAAGGTAGTCTCGTACTTTTGCGGCATACCCAGCCACCACACGGCTTTTTACTTCCTGGCTATCACAATCAAGCGCACCGACCTTACCACATGCAAATATTACGGTTAACAACACAACAATAACATAGACTGAAGTATTTCTCATAGCTTTTTCCTCCTCGAGAACATGTTGTAATTGTGACATAACAAGATATCAGGAATATTGAATGTTACCCAAGTAGCCTAGTACCTACTTGCGTAAATTCGCGCACTATTTAAAGGAACCCTCAAATTTCGTCATTCCGGCATGTCTTAAGCCGGAATCCAGTCCTCTTCTCATCTCAAGAAAACCTCTGGACCCCGGCTCAGAAGCTCTGCCGGGGTGACGAACGCGAATTTGTTACGCGCACTTTTGCAATCAAGTACTAATTAATATTATAGGAGATGGAGGGCTGCGGCGCCGGTATATCCTGTGCTTCGATCCCTGTGAGGCTCAAAGGGAGCGAAGGCATAGGATAGAAATTGTCAAAGAACTTGAAGAAAAGATCGAACCCCATCTCTTTCAGCGCAACGAGCCCACTTCAGAGCTTGTCAGAACACTAAAATCTTTTGAGATTCCCATACCCAGGACCGTTCCGGACATGAAACCGGCGCAATCGAAAACGCAGGCGCACGACGAATTCGCCCCCCCTGTGCAACTCCTCAGAATTATAGCCCTTAACTGATTCTGTTTGCCTATCCCGCAAAACCCCAAGCCCATAAGCGGAGGCAAAATACCACAATAATAGTTGGCGCTGCAAGGGAATATTTCGATTTTGGAGAAGTTGGGCATTTTAAGTTTTGGCGCTACAAATAAACCTGGACAACAGAGGGTTTTGTCCACATTGGGGGAGCATCCTTTGGGACTGGCGCCGGTTTGCGCCCTGCTCAGAATCCTGCAAACTGGACAAAGCACCATTTCGGGTCTGATCGGACGTCTTGTTGCCAACGTCGAACAATTCGTAAACGTTCACCACAGAGACGGGACATGGCCCGGCCAAGGAGAGGACACGGAGAAAAGCAAGGGTCAACAGGGGGATGGGGAGACTGGTTATAGGGAGGTCAGGGAGGGAAGCGGCGAGGGCCTTGTCACCATATCCCTCCCTCTCCGTGTCGGTCTTTACCTCTGTGGCTCTCTGGTGGAGTGCCTCTCTGTACCTGTGGCGAGAATTTTTTTGCCCGTGCGCCTCTGTCTCGAAAAGTTGCGCCTTTTCATGGTTTAGGATGTTCCGGGGGTCATGAGAAACTGCGGTGAACGGGTAGTGCGCCGGAAACTTCATATTTGCCGCCTCAAGGCAAGGCGGCCCGCCCCCGTTCAGTCGTCATGGAGCGGTTGATGCCCAGCAGTTCGCACTGCCTCCTGATACTTATCGCCGGATGAGCGGGATCGATAAGCTTCTGGTGGATTGAAGCCTAAATCCATCTAAGACCGTCGTGTGAAAATCGGGGCCGATTATACGTTTTTGCTGGTCAAGTCCCGGCCATTTTGCTAAACAAAGCAACCTGGAGGCTGTCAATGTTGTTTTTTTCATACACTTTTGTTATATTTGTTATTGCTTTTTTTTGTTTATATTGGTCGGTCCCGAACGTTACAGTGCGCCGCTGGGTCCTTTTGCTGGGATGTGCGTTGTTTCTCATATATTACTCCGGGCCTGCCGGTGTGTTGCCGATTGTGCTTCTTGCTGTTGGGACCTATTTCGCTGGCCTGTCACGGCGCCGTTGGCTTTGTGTAATCTGGATTGCAGTTTGCACCGCGTCATTACTCTTCTATAAATATACGAATTTCCTTTTTCAGGGGCTGGTGGCCGGCCTGTCTCCAGATATGGCCCAGTTGGGGCGTCAGTTCACTAAAACTCTGCTGCCGGCAGCTCCACCACTGGGTATCAGTTTCTTTGCGTTTGAATTCATTCATTACCTTACCGAGATCCATCGCGGCCGCCGGCCGATTTGTTCGCCTTTGAGGTTTGGGCTTTTTTCTTTCTTCTGGCCGACGGTTGTGGCCGGGCCGATCAAGCGCTATCGTCAGTTCACCGTTTCGGCAGGCAGCGGGATGCGACAGGTCAGTCTGGACGATGTCAGGGAAGGCATGGTCCGCATTGCTGTGGGCGTGGTCAAAAAATTCACGGCCGACAGCCTAACGGCATGGATCGGATTCATAGACCATGATTATGCCGTCTTGCCGCTCGAGCGACGCTGGCTTATCTTCGGCGCGATTGGAATGCGCATTCTGCTTGATTTTTCCGGTTATTCCGACATGGCCATCGGTTTTGCCAGAATGATGGGGATCCGGATTCCGGAAAACTTCAACTGGCCCTATCTGGCAGTTTCCATCAACGATTTCTGGCATCGGTGGCATATTTCTTTGTCCACCTGGATCAGGGATTACATCTATATTCCTTTAGGCGGCAGCCGGCATGGCCTGTTTCGCAAGGGCTTAAACGCCCTGTTCGCGATGGCGTTATGCGGCTTGTGGCATGGGGCGTCGTGGAATTTTGTTCTCTGGGGATTGTACCATGGTCTGGGCCTGGTGCTGTCGAATAACCTGGGCAGGGTGATTCGCCGCTGGGGCGGACAGCTTCATCAGCCGTTGCAGGCCTTACCTGGCGGGAATGCGGTCGTGGTCATATCTCGCGGGTGCTTTCTGGGGCTGTGCTGGTGCTCCACTGTATTTTTCGTTTTCGTGGGTTGGCTTCTGTTCTTCTATCCCGTCGCAAAGGCATGGGAGATGACCAAACTGTTGTTTGTCAGGTGATGGCTTGGATATTCAGACCAAAGTAAGCTTCGTTCCGCCCGTCATCACTGCATCCGGCGACGCCGTCGAAAAAGCGGCGCGCCGCCTGTCGCGCTATCGCTTTGCGGCTTTCGCAGCAGGCTTCCTGTGTTGCTTTCTGGCCCTTGTCGCCGCCGGGCAGCACACAGCCAATATCAACTCGCTGGCCGGGGTGAAGCGCTTCTATCAGCAGGTCTCGCCGGAGGGCCAGTTCTATCCCACTGCGCGCCAGGTCTGGCAACTGACCCTGAGTCAGGCGCGTCGCGACAAAGTCAATGTGATCGTCGCTGGCAGTTCGGTCATGTTTGGCAGCGGTCAAGGGCCCGGCGGCACCGTGGCCGACCGGTTACAGGAGGCGTTGGGCGACGGATATGTGGTTTTGAATCTTGCGATGCGTGGCTGTCCACTGCCTGGCCCAGGCCTGTTCGTTGCCGAGCGGTTGCTGAAGGAAGGCTATCCGATTATCTTGATTGGTGATTTGTCGTTGGAGAATCCGGACCGGGATCAAGTCCCTTTCTCTATGGGAGCGGAAGTTTATCACTATTTCTATTGGGATGCCCGCTTCAACGGTTTCCTGTTGCCCGGGCAACCCCGAGAGGCTGGCTCGGTCAAGACACTGGGGTTTCATTCCAGCGATAAGGCCCTGGGGGCGCTGGCCAATGTGCCGCTTGCCTTCAACGAACTGTGGACCGCCCTCGCCTATCACCTAACGGGACTTGCCACCATCCCCAGCATCGTGACTTGGGCAGAATTCTCGAAGCCGAGGGACGGCTTTCCGGACGAAGCCGAGGCGCCACCCGATCGTCATTATATTAATTGGCAGGCTGAGGTGGAAGTGGTAACCGAAATAGGAACCTTTTGCTTAAGAACCCACGACGAAGATATGTGGGATAGGGAGCGGGGTCTGTGGGCCGCTGCCATTCCCGAGCCCATGCGGCCCTTTATCGTGATCGTTAACGGTGCTATGAGTCCGACGATCGTTCAGGCCATACCCCCTGACCTCCAGGCGGCGTGGCGGGAAAAGATATTGCGCCTGCACGATGAACTGGTCAAGTTTGGCCTGTCGCCTGTGATCGACCGGGATGGATTCGATGGCGAAGACTATATTGACATGCTTCACATGTCGTCGAGCGGAGCCCGTAAGCTGGCGGAGCGGCTGGCTGAACCGGTTCGGGTCAAAGCGAGGAGGTACTGGGGCGATGAGATTTGGTTTCGTCGATCTGGCTAGGTGGTTTTTGTTGGGCGCTTTTGTCGCACTGGTCGTTGATTATTACCTTTATCGTGTCGGATTACCGATGGCGCCCTTCATTTACCAGGCGTTCTAGAGATAGTTTCCATCCGGATTTTTTGTCCTGAAAGGGTCCTTTCCCGCCCCCGGATCAGAGCCTGATGCGCAGCCCGGGGCGGGCTCCGGCGGGGCGGTGGGACTCGCCTCGCAGAATTTTGACGCTCCGCGAGGCTGGCGGCGCAGGCAGGATCTCGACAGCCCACCCGCCTATGCGCGAGGCGGCGCCCGTTCCGGCTAACGAAGGATGAAACACTTTGATTTTTCAAATCATTTGAACCATGGATCACCCTCCCGATAAAACATTAACCCAAAACATTTTAAGGAGGATAACCCGTGGCTCGAACCAAAAATAGACAAATTATTAGAATTTTACACCCCGTTTGTTGGGGTCTGGACGTACAGAAAAAGCCGATAATACCAAGTTGCGTTCAAGAACGTGCGAGAAGCGAGCATACGAAAGTAGTATAGCCCCTTGTGGGCGCTTGGAAGTGCGGACGGGCACAAGGCCCTATGCTACATCAACTTGAACGCAACACACATGGCCGCGAATGGTCTCATCGCGGCGGTGAAAAATGGGCCGGGTCTCCAGAACCGATTTCATGTCCCGGAAAACATGCTCCACCTGCCAGAGTTCCTTTCTGGATTACTACAAGAGTTCCCGGCAGATTGAAGACACCTTCCATCAGATCGAGGATCGCGATCCTGCTGCATACGCCGGTCTTTCTTATAACTGGTAGCCGGCGTTGACGGCGTCGTCACGAAACATCTTGACCGTATCGAGTGAGAAATCGGTTAGGTCCTTTCCCACCAGGCTCAGCTTCTTCAATATGTCGTTGGTTACGGTGATGATCTGGCAGCCGATATCGTCCGCCTGGAAGATATTCAGCAGCTCCCTGGGGCTGGCCCAGATGAGTTCGATATTCGGGTGGCCGGCGATCATTCGAACCGCTTCGGCCATGAGGGGTACCGGATCGCGGCCGGAATCGGCTACCCTGCCGGCAAATACGGAGATAAACGCAGGCGGGCCTCCCGCCAGGACGCCGGCCATATCCCGAACCTGTTCCAGGGTCATCATGGCCGTGACATTGAGCTTTACACCGGCTTTGGCAAGGCTGCCAACCAGATTAACCGAGGACTCCGCTTTCGTGTTCGTCACGGGAATCTTGACATAGACATGCTCACCCCAGCTCGCGATCTCCCGCGCCTGGCGGTCCATTTCATGAAACTCGTCCGAGAAAACCTCAAAGGAAATGGGACGGTCCGGTATAGCCTGAAGAATTTCATGCGCGAAACTCCGATAATCGCGTATCCCGGCCTTCCGCATGAGAGTGGGGTTCGTGGTGAATCCCTTAATGAACGATCTGCCGTACATGTCGAGCATGCCGGCCTTATCCGCGCCATCCGCAAATATCTTGACCTTCAGGTCCTCTACTTTTTTCATAATAGCCTTCATAGTTTAAAGATTTTGATTGTTAATGATCCACTTGGCCGCCTCCAAAAGGGATTTGGCCTTCAAGTCCGGGGGGATCGAGGGAGCCCGTTCAGCGTACCCGTACTCAATCAGAATCGTTCTGCACCCGGCGCTGCTCCCTGCATCGATATCCCTCCACCGGTCTCCGATCATAAAGCTGGCAGACAGGTCGATGCCATATTTTTCTGCCGCCGCAACCAACAGTCCCGGCAGGGGTTTGCGGCAACGGCATGCGTCTGTGTTATCATGGTAGCAGACCATTGTTTCATCTAACTCCAACTCCGCCATTAGGAAATCATTGATCTGCTCCACGGCCTCGCGGGTCTGGGTCCCGCGCGCCACATCGGGCTGATTGGTGGCTACAATGGTCATAAATCCGGCTTTTTTTAACTTCTGCAACGCCTCGCCAACGCCGGGCAGTATTTCGACTTCAGATACCGATGCGGGCGGGTACGGTTTCCCGCCTCTTACCACGGAACGGTTGAGGACCCCGTCGCGGTCCAGGAAAACGGCGCGCACAGACGTCCTTCTCATTTTACCGATTCCCACTTGGTCTGAGCGTACTTCAGCAGGGGATGAGAGACAAGCAGATGCCAGATTACAGCCTGAAACGCTTCGGTGTGAGGAGTGATCCGTGCCGGCTCGACAGTTGGGATGAGCACGCAGGCATCAGCCACTTGCGCGGTGTACCCTCCATCCCTGCCGACAATGCCGCAAACCTTTGCGCCGACCTGTTTGGCGTGCTGAAGCGCCGAAACAAGGTTAGGACTCACATTTTTCTCGACATTACCCCCCCCGACGGAAAACACCAAAATCAGATCGTTTTCACTCAGGTGGCTGGTTTTGAGCCATTCGACAAAAACGGTTGCCCATCCTTCGTCATTGGTGCGGGCGGTAAGTTCTGAGACGTTATCCGTAGGCGCATACGCCTCGATGCCGGCCAGCTTGCGGAAATCGTTGACGGCATGGGATGCATTAGCTGCGCCGCCGCCCACTCCAAGAATGAAGAGGCGCCCTCGCCTCTTCCTGGTATCCGCGATCAAGACGGCCACACGCTCCACGGCCTCCTTATCGATACGCTCGATGACCTGCTGTGCCTCAAGCAAAAACCGATCTGCAAAACCCATGTTTTCTCCCGTATTCCGAAGTTGACGGTGGCTTCAGTTATTAATGCTTATCTATTAATTCCACGGACTGTTCGAGGTAGCGGCTCAATTCCTCAATCCCGCCCAGCGAGCCGACCTCATAGAACCGTTCTCCTACTTCAAAGGCAGCAAGATCTCCCTTCAACAGCAGGAGCTTGTAAAGCTCATAGAGATCGTAGGGCTCTCCATCCGGGATTGGTTCGAAAGCCGAAGCCTGGAAAACCCCCAGACCGTAGTCAATGTACCGCATACGGGGCGTGAGCTTCTTTTTGTCGTAGTCCAGGATTTTCCCGTCTATGAACTCGACATTGCTCGTATCCCATTGGCCATTGTTGAAAAAGACCGTCATCAATGCCAGCTTCGCGCTCTCCCGGAATGAAGCCTGAACTGCTGCGTAATCACATGTGAGGTACGAATCCCCGTAGAGCACAAAAAATGAGTCGCCCAGTCGCGGCAAGGCCTTCCTGATAGCTCCTCCCGTCCCGAGAAGACGGTCTCCGTCGAAAACAAACTCCACCTCGACCCCGAAACTATCGCCATTGCCGACAAAATCCCGGATCATTTCCCCGAGGTAGCCGGCACAGATAACTACGCGCTCGATCCCTCTGCGCTCGAGGAGCCGCAGTTGGTGAGAAACAAACGGTTCACCCTGCACCTCCACAAGGGCCTTGGGAATAGTCCCGGTCAGAGGCCGCAGGCGGGTTGCCAGACCTCCGGAGAGGATTGCCACCGGAAGCAACTTCGCCTTCATGACTGAGCAATCACCTTCGTTCCTTCAAAATCGATGCGGAAGCGAACTTCGGGCAGACCGATCTCCCTCATCGCTTTCCGCAGTTTTGCCTTGTCCTGGGCATAGAACATAAAAAAACCGCCGCCGCCGGCGCCGACGAGCTTACCGCCCAGCGCCCCGTTTGCGCGGGCTGTCTCATACCATTCATTTATCGAATCGTTGCTCATGTTGCCGGAGCGACTCTTTTTATGTTCCCAGTGAACATGCATAAGTTCGGCAAATCGGTCCAGATCGCCCGATTCCAGTGCATTCCGGCTCTCTTTCCCGAGATCCTTCATAAAATGCAGATTAGCGATCATTTCCTTGTCGTTCTTCTTGGTCTTATCATCCTGTTCCTTGAGGATAGCGGAAGCCGAACGCGCATAGCCGGTAAAGAACAGGAGGAGGTTGTCCTCGAGGCTGTAGAGCGTATCCTGGTCAATCCCAAGGGGCCAGGCTTCAACGTGCCCATTTGGCAAAAACCGGAAGCAGGTAATCCCGCCGAAGGCGGCGATATACTGATCTTGTTTGCCTACGGGTTCCCCGAGGAGGTCTATTTCGATATGGCATGCCTGCTCGGCCAGCTCGCGCGGATGGACGAGATTTTTTTTCAATGTATGTAATGCCTTGAGCAAAGCGGTAGTAAAGCTTCCGGAGGACCCCAGCCCGGTGCCTGCCGGTATGTCCGCCATGCTCGTTATTTCGAGTTGCGGGGCCAGCACCTTGGTAAGCTTAAGGCATTCCCTGATAATGGGATGTTGTACATCCTCTATGGATTTGACCCGCTCCATCTTCGAGTACTTGATGATCAGTTCGTCGACAAATGTACGGTGAAGGGTAATGTAGACATATTTGTCAATAGCGGCCGCTATCAGGAACCCACTATGGTCCCGGTAATAAGAGGGGAGGTCGGTGCCTCCGCCGCCAAGAGAGATTCTGAGCGGACTGCGCGTGATAATCATATGCCTGACTCCTTGTAAATTTTCTCGACAATCTCCAATGCTGCCCGTGCATCTTTCAAACCCGCTGCAGGCTGCCGCCCGAGCCGTATGTCTTCGATGAACTCTGCGAACTCAATCGGCCAGGAGCTATCCGGCAGGGGATATTCCCAAATCACGGTTTCGGGGGGCCCCATTTGGGGCAGCATCTTGTAACAGGCCAGCCGCTCGACTCCGTAACTTCCGCCCAGTCCCGATATTTCAAGTTTCGCATCCCGGCCGTATATCTCGAAAGAAAACGTGTTTTTCCACTCGGTCCAACTGGCGTGGAGCAAAGCCACCTGCTTCCTGGGCGTTTTGAGCAGCATGAAACCGTTATCCTCAACGGGCATGTCCCAGAAGTAGGTATGCGCAAACCCCTGGACCTCATTGAAGTCGCCCAGAAACATCCGCGCCAGATCTATCAGGTGAACGCCCTGGTCGATAAGCTCCCCTCCGCCCGAAAGTTCCTTTACGGCCCGCCATTCTTTGTCGTAGCCGATGCGGCCGCCATGTCCGTAGCGAGCGCGCACGAACATGAGTTCCCCCAACTCACCTGACGCCATGATTTCCCGGGCTTTGATAAAAGACGGATGGTAGCGGTGATTGAAGCCGACCCTTACGAGCACCCCATTCTCCAGGGCGGACGCTATCACCGGCTCGATTTCAGCGACATTGCGCGCAGCCGGCTTCTCTACCAAAACGTGCTTTCCGGCCTGCACGGCAGCGTGGGCCACCTCTGCCAGAGCGTCATGAGTGGTAGCCACTATGACGATATCCACATCCGGGCGTTCAACTGCCGAGCGCCATTGGGGCATGGCTTCCACGCCGGGCCTTTTCCGAGCGAATTCAACAGAGCGCTCCCGAACAATGTCGGCGCAAGCAACCAATCGGCAGCCGGACAAAGTCCCGGCCCTTTTGTCCCCGATGAAGCCGCATCCGATAATCGCAACGTTCATTCTAGCCCCAGTCCTTGCCGCGCTCGCGGGGTATTATACGGCGAAGGGTATAGATATCGGTATTTTTGAGGTCATCCAAATGATCCGGCAGTTCATTCCAGGGGTCCCATGCAGCGCTTATAAGCTTTCCCGTGATTCCATCGCTTCGTGATGAGGCAAGAAAGACACATAACGATGTCCCTGCCTCCAGCGGCGTGCCGCCCTGCGCTTTCACCTTGACCATTTGATCATAAAATTCCTGCCCTACTCTGGCCGGGCCCGCAGCCAGCACCTCATCCAAAAGACGCGTGTTGAGCGCTCCCGGGGCAACTGCATTGACATCGATCCCATACTGCCGGACCTCTTCTGCAATTGTTTCGGCAAACCGCACTACAGCCGCTTTGGATGTGGCATAAGCGCTCAGATAAGGCATGGGCTTTGTTGCCCCGCCGCCTGACATTATTATGATTTTCCCCTGCCCCTGCTTCTTTAACTCTGGCAACACCTCCAAACACGGGAGGACAGTCCCCATCAGGTTTATCTCTATGGCCCTGGCCCATTCGTCCCAGTTGACATCGTCAAACGGTCCTTTGGGACCGTAGATCCCGGCATTGCATAGAAGGATATCCAGTCCGCCGAATTCTTTGAGAACCGTGCTCACCAGCCTGCGCACGTCATCCCGGCTCGAAACGTCAGCGGGAACCGCCAGGACCTTGGTTTTGCCCGAAGCCCTGGCAGTGAGTTCATCCACGGCCTCGATCAGTTTTTTCTCATCCCGAGCGCACAGCGCCACGTCCGCTCTGGAGTCCACAAAGGTGCGAGCCGCCGCAAGCCCGAATCCCTGGTTGGATCCGGTTATTAAGGCTTTTTTATTAAAAAGTTTCATGTGAGACTTCCTACCGATAAGTAGTGGATTCTTTTATCACTCCGGAGGGAAGAATCAAGGAAGCGCCCCGGGTCGAATACCTCCGGAAGAGCCATATACCCCAGAATATCGTCACATGTAATCGCACGGAATTGAGGCCATTCGGTAGCGATTACAACTGCATGAGCGTCTCGAAGCGCCTCGGTTGCTGAAGGGGCAAGGAGGATGAATTCTGCCAGGTCCTCGGGCAGACTTTTCACAGCAGGGTCGTATGCTGAAACTAATGCCCCCTGTTCGTTAAGCCACCTGCATGCCGCCACTGATTCCGAGCGGCGTAAAGTGTTCGTACCGGGTTTGTAGGTCAGACCCAGAACCGCCACTTTCCTGTTTCCAAGGTTTCCGAGAACTTCTGTGAGTTTTCGTCTGGCCCAGAGTTTGTGGGAGTTGTTGCTTTGCAGTACCGCCGAGAAGAGGTGTGTGGGTATTTGTTTTGTTTGCCCGAGGGAGAGAAGATAATTGAGGTCTCTTGCAAGGGTACCGCCGGCAAATGGATTGCCTGCCTTCAAGTATGCCCCTGGACCAATGCGCGCATCGCTTTTCAAACCTTTTTCGACCTCGCTTGCGTCGGCCCCGTAGTGCTCGCAAATGGCTGCAAGTTCGTTTGCGAACGTCACGGATGTGGCCAGGAATGAATTGAGGGCGTGTTTTGTCATCTCCGCCGATTCTACACTCATCCAGATGATATTGGAGGTAAAAGGCTTCAACAGGGACGCAATGCGTTTGCCGTCCTTCTCGGAGCGCACGCCCGCAATCACTCGATCGGGGTTCGTAAAAACGGAGATGGCTTTTCCCAGGCGCAAATTTTCAGGGAGACAGGCAAAAGAGACCGGCCTATCGGGATAGTTGCGCCTGAATTTTTCCTCCAGTAAGCCCACCGAACCTATCGGAAGCTGCGAAGAGCTGATGACAAGCGCTCCGGCCCTGATGTGAGGAAAAAGTGAGCAAACGCCATCGATGACAAGATCGACATCAGCCCTGTCTTCCTCATCCACGGGAGTATCATAGGCAACCCAAAGGATATCCGATCCGGAGATTTCTTCGGGAATAGAGGAAAAGCGCAGGAGACCTTTTCGCATTCCGGCTGTAACCAACTCCTCCAGACCGGGCTCCTTAACGGGCAACTCACCCTCATTCAGGGCGCGTACAGTCCCCTCGTCCGGGTCGTAGCCCAGGACACTGTATCCAGCGGCGGCAAGGCAGCCGGCAGTGACTGTGCCAAGATGCCACATTCCAAGCACTGCTATGTTCATCCGCGGCTCTCCAGCAGCCAGTGATTATTCTGAAGGTATTCCAGGGTCCTGAGCACACCTTCATTGATCTTAAGCTTTGGTTCCCAGCCAAGCTCCTTGATTCGGGAACAGTCCAGGAATATGAACGGGCTGTCCCCGATCCATCCCCGCTCTCCCCCTGTGTAATCGAGTTCCGGTTTGACCCCCAGATGATCACAGATCCAGCCGATCGAATCATTCACCAGGCAGTATTCGTCCACTCCCAGGTTGAAAATATTGACCTTGCCTTTGGGTTTCCCAATGGCAATGAGCATGGCGTTGATACAATCCTGGACGTATAGATACGACTTGCGCTGCCTGCCGTTACCAAGCACGCGCAACCGCCGCGGGTCTGCCAGAAGACTCTTGTAGAAATCAAAAACATGCCCGTGTGAATATCTCTCGCCCAGGATAGAGACGAAGCGGAAGATCCATCCTGTAAACCCAAAGCCCTCACAGTATGCCTGGATCAGGCCCTCTCCGGCAAGTTTGGAGGCCCCGTAAAGGGAGGTCTGGACCGGAAAGGGAGCGTCCTCAGGAGTTGGAAATACATCCGGCTCGCCATAGATCGATCCTGTCGATGGAAAGGCAATGCGCCTGATGCCGTTTGCCCTCATGGCCTCGAGTACATTGAAGGTGGCAATGGTGTTTTGCTCAAGGTCCTTTCGGGGATGCTCGGTCCCGAAGCGCACATCTGCATTAGCGGCGAGGTGGAAGACAAAATCGCAACCGGTCATAGCCTTGGTCAGAGCGGGTAGATCGAGCACATCGCCTTCCACAATCCTGAAATTGGAGGACCTCCCCGCCTTATCCAAATTTTCCGTGAATCCCGTTGATAGGTTATCAAAACCGGTAACAGAACACCCCTTTTCGAGCAGACAGTCAGCCAAATGGCTCCCGATGAATCCGGCCGCACCGGTTACCATGACCTTTTCGAATTTCATTGTTTACACCCGATGTTTGAATGAATGCTGCTCTATCCTTGGGCAGCGGGACCTTTTTTCAGCAAAGACTGAAATACCCAAAACTTCATCAATACAAAGCCGGTCATAACAGTTATACCCACGCTGGCTAACACACCGAAGTATGGGGACAGTGATAAAGAGTTACTGACAAATTCGACAACAGTTATGGTGATTAGATAGTTAAGCAATAGAACACACAAATATCTAAAAATATCCTTATATACAGTCTTAGTATGTGCTTGGAAAACAAAAAGCCGGTTCGCACTAAAATGGAAAGCCACGGAGATGAAATATGCTACAGATACTGATATCCTGGGGTGTATACGCAAGATGTCGAACATCAGGCCAAAAATTGAAAAATAAATTATGGCCGTAGCACACCCTACCCCCGCGAAGCTCATCAATTGTCTGATTTCTTGAGTTCGGTTTGTCACGGATAGACCAACCATACGTGCCCTTCTACAAAGAGCGCGGTACATTAAAAAATCACACTGCGGGCTTGATGCACGTGACCAGGCACCGAATTCCGACGGGGTAAGAAATGAATTTCCCCATTGCAAGTTCAAATTGAATGAGCATGTCGAGCAGGCGGCTTGCGCCGGTTTTGCGGATATTCCGCTCGGTGAGATGTTTCTGGATATCCTCACTCTGTAAAACCAGCTTCTTGTTGCGACGCT
>JBEKQE010000039.1:0-31683 GCA_049520035.1 Syntrophobacteraceae bacterium
CATTACAATACAAAACATAAAACTACAAATTACATCACAAAAATAGAATGATAAAACTATCTCTCTTCTGTTATAAAACATTCAATACAGGGAAAAGCTTTTCATGTATTAAGCCTTGTTGAGATTGAATTAATTCTATTGAGCAGCGGCAGGAGCGCTCGGAATTCCTTTGTGCCGGCGCGGTTGAGCAATTCAAAAATCATCATCTCCGTGGAACTGAGCACAGCGCCGGCCCCCGGACTGGACACTTCCGGGGCAGGCTCTGTCGAGGCGTTGCATGCCGGTTTGCTTATCAGAGGCGCTCCTCGATGACACTGCGTCATGGGCGATATGAACGCGGTACCCAAGACGCAATGCTCCAACGCCGGTGTGGAAAATGCACACATGCCCTTCCAGACCCGCCAGCAGCAGTGTCTTTCGGCCTGTTTCCACAATTGCCCGTCCCGGTCACCGCCAGGGCCAATTTCTCAGTCGTGGTGGGTCTGAACGTTCCATCTGACGTGTATCCGATACCTGTCGAGCAGGGAATATCGGGCATCAGCAACCGCAACGACTCCTCAGCGTTCATACCGGTTCCTCCCCTGAAGGCGATAGGTTGCGGAAGTTGTCGAATACCTCAACGGCCGGTCCAGCCTGTGTTTGATAGAGGGGAGGCAGACGGAAGTCTCTCGAAATTTTGTCCCATTCCGTAACGACTCAGGATAAACGCCCAATCGGGTGTCTCCATGAGGTCCAGCAGGGCAGAATCGATCCTGGATCTCCATGCGCTGTTCTTCGGGAGCCCATAGGCAAAGGCGAACCTTTTCAGGGTTGTAGAATAGATTGAAATCTTATTTTTATAGTCGTGGTCGCTGTAATAGCGAAGCGTGATCTCATCGTAGAGGTACCCGTCCACCTGTTTATTCAACACTGCCTCCAGGGCGTCTTCCTCCGTGCTGTACAGGGTATGGCGCCCGTTTATTTTTTCCAGTACAGTGGCTTCCACGCTGCCTTCAATCCCTGCGATGTGCAAACGTCTAAGCGTTTCTTCACTAACGGTGTTCGCCATGTTCCTGCCGGCAACGAGAGCACTGGTGAGCGACGCGGTAAGACCGCTCAATATCACGGCGCAGACCAGCATCCATCCGAGCCCCAGGAGCCTTCCCTCCAATGACTTCAGGCTGACTCCAGAGCAGTTCCCGGAAGCCAGCGTGGAGCCGATCCAGTAAACGCCCGATCCGATCCCCTTTATGAACCCGCCCCCAAAGTGTTCAGGGTTATGCATACGCTCTATGAACCAGAGAAGGAAACCCAACAGGCAGAGGGATACAAGCAGCAGGCCGATGATTTTTACGATTCCCCAAGACAAGAAAATCTTCAGAGCTGCCATCCAGGGATGATCCAATTTATCGGGCCGGGTCGCCAGAGCTAGGCGGGTACTGCCGAGGGGGACGGTGAAGTCCATATATTTTTCACGATGCGCCAACAGGAAGAAACCATCGATTGCAAGATCGATCCTGTTTTCCTTCAGGGAGTCGAGAAGCTGGGGAAACTTCATTTCCTTTAATTCATAAGGTACCCTGAGTTGGTTATCGACGGCTTTCCAGATGTCGACACTAAAACCGGTCCATTCACCGTTTTTGCCCTTGATGAGGTAGGGGGGATCATGCACAACGCCGACAATGAGCTTTTCACCTGCCGGAATAGTTGAGCCCTCTTGCCCAAAAGCTGGAAGGGGAAATGGCTGAAGCATTGCAAATAACACGACACATAGATAGCTTGCCAGCGTTGGACCTGAATAATGCCTCAACTTGACCTCCATCTGGAGCCGAACTGCATTTCCGGCGCGGATTCCATCCGAAAAGGCTCTTGAAACGCTGAATCTCCATAAATCATACGACATTCTAATCAACACCCGCAGGAAAAAATGCCGGCCAGACCGATCGGGGCAATCTCAGGCTGTGCCGCAGTGGGCCAATCGCAGAGCGAGTTGCCTCCTTCGGGCTTCCTCTGTGTTGACTCGGTCCTTCTCGGGATATGCTTTTCATGTATTAAGCCTGGTTCAGCTTGACTGAAGTCTTTTGAGCAGCGGCAGGAGCGCGCGGAATTCCTTTGTGCCGGCGCGGTTGAGCAATTCAAAAATCATCATCTCCGTGGAACTGATCACAGTGCCGGCCCTGTCGAGGCGATTCATGCCGGTTTGCTTATCAGAGAGGCTCCTCGATGACACTGCGTCATGGGCGATATGAACGCGGTACCCAAGACGCAATGCTCCAACGCCGGTGTGGAAAATGCACACATGCCCTTCCAGACCCGCCAGCAGCAGCGTCTTTCGGCCTGTTTCCACAATTGCCCGCGCGATCTGTTCGTTTTCAAAACAGTTGAATTCCAGCTTGTCCAACAGTTTGGGCCCTGAAATCTTATCGGTCAGTTCGGGCAGGAACCCGCCTAACTTATTGGCATTGTGCACCGAGCACAAAACGGGAATCCCAAAAAGCTCGGCGGCCTCGATGAGGGCGCCGGCGTTCAACACCGTGCGGTCCCGGTCCACGCAAAGGTCCAGCATTGACTTCTGAATATCCACCAGCAACAGAATGCAGTCCCCGCGATTTAAAAACTCCTGATAACAGTTCATCTGCCTGGGTCTCCTATTTCGCTTGAAGCACAAGAGTTTCTCAAATTATTTGGAAAACCTGCGCGCTAATTCTTTAACGAGCGTCCTTGAATCTAACGTAAGGTAATATATCGCCAGTACGCTCTCGTAAAAAATGAAGATTATGGAGAAACTGACAATGGGCATCGTTATGAATATCGGGAGCTGAAGAAATTTATAAATGATCAGGTTCACCCCCTCCCAGTTCGTGAAATTATAAAAGAAACACAGAAGTCTCGGTGGAACGGTTTTATAAGTATCGAGGTCCAGAAACTCTGCGAACCTCAACCAGTAATATGCCTCATAGGCAGCGACGATCGCGGCCGGACACAAACATAGCCATAAGGAAAGAATTCGAAACAGCCTGTTCCAATAAATTATAAAACTTCTATCATACCCGATCAACTTGACTGATGGATCCATATTTATACCTCAAAGGTCTCAGCGGCTGACCGTTCACGGGGACCGGCGGCCGCGCGGACCCTGGCCCGGCTTTATTCGCTGCCGCCGTCCGGCGGGGATGCGTCCTTGATGACAGCCTGCTCTTGAATAATGGCTTGCAGCGCCTGCCATTTAGTTCCCCCATTCCTCTTGATCTCGGTTATGCGCCGCAGAATCGGGTAGTCCTCGTGCTGCATCAGGAGACGTCCCAAAAGAAGCTCCACCGGTTCCGATTCGGGGTTGCGTCCCTTGATTTGACCCTGGGTCGCCGCTTTCAACTCCTCGAGGTCTTTTTCCTTGCGGTCAAGAAACTCAATAATAATTTCAAGCGCCAGCGATTCTTCCTCCATCACTAACGCACTCTTAACAAGAAACCTGAGTTGTCGGCAAAAGCCAATATATTGATCGTAGAGTGACTCGAACGACCGCAGACTTATCACTTTATCGTCTAAGATGGCTTCCGGCATACGAACAGCTCCTCCCCCGTGATTACGCCGTTATATCCTGCCCGGCAAGCATCCAACGCTCCCTTGGGTAATGAAAGATCAAGCCCGCAGGCTGCCGCTTTATCGAATACCGGAGTTTTCATGCATTCCCCGGCGCGCGCTCAGCAGAGCCAATCGGCGTTGCGCTCCTTCATGATCCGGGTTGATGCGAATCGCTTGCGCGTACGCTTCCTCTGCTTCAGCATAAAGAGTCGATTGGTAGTATGCGTTTCCCAGGGCGTAGTAGATTTTGGCGCTGCCTGGATTGATGAAGCCGGCGATCCGTAAAGCCTTCAAAGCTTCATCACAATGGCCGGACCCCAGATAAGCAGTCCCCAGGTTATAAGGAATTTCCGCCACGTCGCTTCTGACCGATGCCAAAAAAAAGCCGAAGCAAGCCAGAATGAATAAACAGATAGCCGTACGGCGGATTATCGAAAAGCGCCGATCGACTCGACGATGCTCGACCGTCCGCATTGTGCTCCTGGTATTATCAGGCTCGCCGCCTGTTTGGCAATGACCGGCATTGTTGTCAACTAAATTTCTGTAAGCCGAAATTATGTTCTTGAGCTGTTCGTGAGCCTTTTTCTGTAATCGAATATCTCCGGCAAATCTGTCCGGATGCCAGATTTTGACCAAGTCTCTATATGCCTGCTTTATTTCGTCAGGTCCGGCGTCGTGCTTTATTCCAAGAATTTTACAGCACCGTTCGAAATCCGCCATAATCTTAGAAAGCCCTGAAAAAGATCAGTCCGCAAAATTCGGCAACACCTATTCTCCCTTATTCCTGGACAGGGTCCTGCTCCAGAAAGAGACCTTGCTTACAGGGACAACAGGAACCAGTGACTTGTCCGGCCCAATCCCCCCGTTATTCTCCGGCATTTCCGGCGCCGGGAACCGCTGCAAGCCGGTTGTTTTCCCCCTGCGGCCCCAATCTTCCAAACCAGCCTGTCTGATATCTTTGAGATCAACCTCTTTGCCCCTGAGGTAATCCTCAATCATTTCCAATGCCATCGATTCATTGTTGTCCACCTTTCCGGCTTTCACAATGAATTTCAATTTGCGGAAAAGATCGTACTGGTTTTCATACAGAGCGTTGAAAAGCTCCCAGCTCACTACCCCGGTATCATCGGCCTTCTCACACATATGTTCTCCAGCAAATAGGGCGATAAAAGAACCAAAATGGTTACTTTTTGAGGCTTTTAAGCCATGTGCGCCAATCTGACGCATACAGGGCGCGGCTAGCGCCAGGTTCCTTCATCCAGTTTGAATTTAACCACAACTGTTTAGTCCATGTCCACACATTCTTCGCTAGCGCCATCACGGATATCTTCTATCGGCCTCCATGGACGAATATCCTGAAAAGAGGTCCAGTGCAACTTTCATGCAAATTGTCGCCCAATTCAGATGATATGAATGATTAACTTGATCTATGCCTGGAATATCTGTTAGTTTTATGGCATGAGTACCCAGGCCGGGGGCTGCCGTTGGCCTCGGGGTGGAAAAACCGCAGCCAATCCGAAAGAGACCGCATGAAAGATGTCCTGGAGCACTTGAAGACGGAGCGTTTGAGCCGGGGGTGGACATTGCAGGATGTCTCCGACCGCACCGGTATTAACATTACCGTTTTAAAAGCGCTGGAGTCGGGGAACAGCGATAAACTGGTTGCGCCTTCCGCTGTGGAAGGCCTGCTCCGGAAGTATTCCACTGCCTTGAAAGCCCAAACGGAGCAGATCGCAGATCGCGCGCAGAAAACCACCGGAAGGGATGGAGCCGGGTCCCGCAAAACCTCTCGGTACATACTGACAGTATCGCTTTTGATCGCGGTTTTTGCCGCTGTTTTCCTGGGGACCTTTTTCTGGCAAATCCGGGAAATCAAAGATTCATCTGTAAAGTCCCATGAGCCGGCCGTAAGTCAAACCGAGATCACCCCTTCCATCCCCTCAGAGCAAAAAACCACATCAGGTCATCAAGACTTGCCGCTCCAGCATCGGGAGTTGCCCGAGGTCGAAAAGCAGCCTCGGGAGCCATCCTCTCCCGATGTTGCTCTGAGTTCAGTTCCCAAGTCCGAACAGGATGCAATATCGCCTGCGGAACCTGTTGAAAAATCGGTTGTCTCGGTCCAGCGTCCCGTAGCTGTTCGACCGGCCCACTCCCTCGAGATAGTGACTGACCAGAGGACATGGATAGAGGTCGTCGTCGATGGCGAGAATACCGAAACCGAGCTGTTGGAGGCCGGAGAGACCCGGAAGTGGCAAGCCATGGACAAAGTCGATTTGGTGGTGGGCAATGGCGGAGGGGTGCGCATCCGATGGGACGGCAAGCCGATTGAGATTTCGAGCAGACGTGGAGGCGTGGTGCGGCTCACGCTTCCCAAACCCTGAATCCCAAGAAAATTTAATTGTTCAGGGTAAACCTCCGGCTCTGCCGGTGGGATCCCAAAAGTTTGACATTTGCGGGGGTCGTCATTCCGGCAGTCCCGGCAGTGCTTTTGAGCCGGGATCAAGAGCCGGAATCCAGGGTCTTGAAGCACGCCAAGACCGTCAGGCTGCTTCCCTTGGCTATTTGAACTAACTGAGTCATGCGTGATAACTTGCGAAATTCCGCTGGATTCCGGCTCAGAAGCGCCGCCGGAATGACGGGGGTGCGGTAGTCATCTCCTTCTGGGTTATGCGTGACAACTTGCGAAAATCCGCTGGATTCCGGCTCAGAAGCGCCGCCGGAATGACGGGGGTGCGGTAGTCATCTCCTTTGCGGATAGTGGTCTTTACACCAGGTTAACTTCACTTGTCGATGTGCGTGATTTCGGCCTTGCGTCCAAATGCACGCTACGGCAGGGCGATACATCTCGGATGGCTCCGCTGGATGGCTGTCTGCACTTTCTGCATATTATGAGGTGGTGTTTACTAGGTCTATCATACAAGGTATTGGACATGGGGGGACCGAAGGATTCCTACGAGATTCTGGGACTTGCGCCGGGTGCTTCGCCCAAAGAGGTGAAAGACGCATATATGGAGTTGGCCAAAGTTTGGCGCCCGGATCTTTTGCTGGATAATGACCTGCTTCGGCGAATAGCTGAAGAGAAGATGGGGGAAATCGATGCGGCATATTACGCATTAAAAGCTTTTTTCCGTTCGAATGGTTATCGTCGTACGATGCGGGAAAGAAAAAATGCCTCGAAAGGCAGCGCTCAGCAGAGCATGGTTTGTAGCAGTCCGAGATGCGCAGGCGCTATTGGGGCGAACGGCCGATGTGAGCTGTGCGGAAAACCTTCAGCGTCAGGTGAACTGGGTTACGCAATTTATTGTCCTTCGTGCGGCGCCCGGAATTATCTGAAAGCGAAGAAAGATTATAATAGAGGAATTTGCGTCCAATGCGGGAGCCCTTTCCGCGCCTCCCTAAAGTCTAATCCTGCGACATCGCGAACAATGGCATATCTTGTACTTCTGGCGGTATTGACGGCCTGCGTCTGGTTTTTCTTCTTTTCCTCCGAAGACGGGAACTCCCCGCCCAAAAAATACCCGGTGTCGATAGTCCTGCCACAGCCGGTGCTCTCAAATAATGCGTCTGAAACAAAGGATGAACAGGATGAACCCCAGGCGCCGATAATAAGCGAGCAGCAGCAGGAGGCCCCCTCGCCTGTCGTATCTGCCCCTCCTCAAGCAATCCCTCTGGACGGCGCCGCCCCCGCTGAGGCCCGCAGCCGTGACGGCTCGAAAACGAATGCATATCAAGCCGGAGAGGTTCGGCCGGATTCAGCTAAGGAAAAGTCCAATGAGAGATACGAAGAATTGATAGATCGTGTCTTGAGACAAAAATCCATGGATTCGCAAAAGGCTGCAAGAGATCTTTCGCAGATTCCACTCAAGAATCCAATCGTTGAACATAAATAAAAGACATATGCAGCAGTAGTCGATGGCACAGGGTTTTTATGAAGAAGTTTTGCATAGCAGTTTTTTTGTGCGTCATTTGCGTAGTAATCCCGGCCCGGGTTTCTTGCGCCATCGAGATGGGCATTATAACCGGCGACGAAAAGGGGACTTATTATCAGTTCGGTCTAAACCTGCAGGAGCTTATGGCCGGGCACGGCATCAAGCTCAAGGTTTACCCGTCCAACGGGTCGATAGAAAATATCTATGCAGTGTACAAAAAACCTGCTGCCCAGTTGGCAATGGTGCAGTCGGATGTGCTGGCGTTCGTTGCCACGGTTCAATCTAACGAAACTTTGAAGATGGTGGCCAAAAAAATAAAGATGGTGTTCCCGTTATATAATGAAGAACTCCACATTGTCGCTCGAAAAGGCATTACTGATTTTAACGATTTGTCCGACCGGCGGGTGGCTGTGGGAGAAGACGGGAGTGGCACTTACCTGACGGCCAAACTGCTTTTTGAAGTCTCCGGAATCAAACCCAAAGTTATGGTAAATATTGGCGCGGACGAAGCACTGATGCAGTTGAAGCAGGCAAAGATAGACGCCATGTTTTATGTGGCCGGGGCTCCCGTTAAGTTGTTTACCGAAAATATCAAGCAGGAAGACAACCTCGAACTGCTCCCGGTTATGAACAACCCAATTTTGGATTTCTATCCTGGAGCGCAAATTCCTGCCGGCACATATGCATGGCAAGACAAGCCGGTAAACACTCTCGCAGTAAAAGCCGTCCTTATTTCGTACGATTTCGAACTCAAATCGGGCAATTGTGAGAACGTGGGCAGGTTTGCCCAAGTCCTTTCGGACAATCTGGACCGACTGATTCAAAACGGCCATCCGAAATGGAAGGAGGTCGATCTCCGTTACAATCTGAAAGGATGGAACCAGTGCGAATGCGCAAAGAGACATCTTGGACCGCCTGCCCAAAAAAAAGACCCGGCCAGACTCAATCCGGTCCTGGATGCGATCAAGGCAATGCTGGACTGATTCCAATGGATTGGAGGTCATTCGGGCCTGGCGGCGGCTTGGATGATTCTCTTTTCTCGATTCCGGTTTCCACTTTTTTGAATTTCCCATTGTATAGATTTTGATACAGTACAGCCGCTTTCGTATGGTTTAATCGCCGCATCCATCTTTTCCTTCATTTAGCACCCGAAATCTCTCTTCAATTAGTGATACATTCTGTGATATACAATAGAATATAAGTATACAACGCTAATAACATTATCATTTGCATAATCCTTAGGAATGTGTGTGAGCGCTTTGGACCTTGTTTTTGCGCCCCTTCCATGTGTCGGGCGCAAGGGCGCTGACGGTCTCAACGAACACAAGTGTAAAATGCGTTGAACCTGGCGATTGACACCCCTTTTTTAGGTGGGTGATGAAAAAGAGTTCTCTGGTGGGAGAAAGGCCTGAAAATTGCTTATGATGTCGTCATTCCGTACCGGCTTCCGCCTGCATGACGGAAATTTCGGCTTTCGCCGCAATGACGTCACCGCTGACCCGATCCGGGGCGGAATCCAGGCTTTTCACCAACTAATTGATGTCAAAGCAAAAGACACTGGCCCCCGGCCCCCGGATTAGACACCTCCGGGGCAGGCTTCGCCGGGGTGACGTCTATATGGTTTTTCGCGCTGATGTTGGAATTCCAATCCTTTTTCATCACCCTGTCAGGAGGGTCCGGATTCCCTGTCGCCTTTAGATAGATCGTGCATAGACTTCCACCGTTTTTGAGTTCTTTGCTGAGTTTATACCAAGGGCGATTCTATCTGTGGAAACGGAAAATACCGGCGGGGGAGAATTTCACAATCGCAATCGGACGGCTTTGATATGGTGTTGCATGTCCGTGTGCCTGGCAATCTCTTGAGAGACATGGAGGAAAAATGGAACAGCCACTGGTTTTGGAAGATCGATCGGGACAGACGCGCATCTTAACGCTTAATCGGCCCGAAGTCATGAATTCCTTCAATTTCGCCATGCTCAGGGAACTCGGAGCAAAGGTGGAGAGCCTTCAATGGGACCCGGAAGTGCGGGTAATAGTCATAACGGGCGCCGGCGACAAAGCCTTCTGTGCAGGGGCCGACCTCAAAGAGAGGGCGACCCTGCCGGAGGATCAGGTGAGACGATTCATTTTTACGATTCGCAATTTGTTTACCTTCATTGAATCTATGAACAAGCCGGTAATTGCCGCGGTAAACGGGATTGCTCTGGGGGGCGGCACTGAGCTGGCGCTTGCCTGCGACATACGTATTGTTTCCGAAAGTGCAACTATGGGACTTACGGAGACGCGGCTGGCTATAATTCCGGGGGCTGGCGGAACTCAGCGCCTGCCTCGGATTGTGGGACGGGGTAAGGCCAAAGAGCTGATCTTCACCGGCAGGCGAGTCGATGCAAAGGAAGCCCTTGAGATCGGTTTAGCGAACAAGGTGGCGCCTGCCGGGAGCTTGATCGATGAGAGTCTTGCAATGGCTGCTATGATATGTGAAGCCGGCCCAATCGCCATTGGGCAGGCAAAGTACGCCGTGAACCACGGTTTGGAGGTCGACCTGCATTCGGGCTTGGCCATAGAATCGAATGCCTACTGGGTGACTATTCCCACGGAAGATCGTCTGGAGGGTCTGACTGCTTTTAGAGAAAAAAGAAAACCGGTATATAAGGGCAAGTGATGTAAGAAACGCATCAGGAAGCCGGAGCAGGGAGCGAAAACCGGTCCCTGCTCCACGCTTCGTACTGCTTAAGATGCGGTTCATCTGAATCTGCTTCGGGAGAACAGCATTGGGTTTGGAAAATAATCCTGAGGATGACCTCAGACAGTCTGTTTTATCCAATAGCGAGTTCCATATTCTCAAACACATCGGCGATGCTGTTCTGATCACATCGAAGGATGGGACCGTTGTTTACCTCAATGATGCCTGCGCCCGGATCATTGGCTTTCCTGCCGAGGCAATCCTTCATCGCAAACTCTGCGATTTTGAACCGGATTCACTCACCCTTAAGGTGATGGCCAATCGCACGGAAGTCCTCGACGTTCAAAAGTATGTTGAGGCCCTGAAGAGCAGAGTGGTTTGCTCAGTCTTGCTTATCCCTTCGGTTGAGGATTTTACCTGTTCCGTCACAATTATGAACAGGGTCGATCAAGAGGCCGCCCACCAGGATATTCAAGCAAAACAACAATATGTCGAGTCATACCTGGATGCCAGAATCGAACAGGGAGCCGACCTGCCCTCTCCATTCCGCAATATGAACAGGGTCGATCAAGACCTCACCCGCCAGGATGTTCAAGCAAAACAACGGTATATCGAGTCATACCTGGATGCCAGAATCGCACAGGGAGCCGACCTGCCCTCTCCATTCCGTAAGCTGGTGGGAATTAGCAACAACTTCAAGGCCGCTCTCTACATGGCATACAAGGCTAGCAAAACGGACTTCTCGGTCCTGGTTATGGGTGAAAGCGGGGTTGGAAAGGAGTTGTTGGTTCGGGCAATTCATGAGTCCAGCCAGCGGCGTAACCATGAATTTGTGAGCATAAACTGCGCGGCTATTCCAAGCACTTTGATCGAATCCGAACTCTTTGGCTACGCCTCGGGCACTTTTACCGGCGGCAGACGGGAGGGCAAGAAGGGCCTGTTTGATCTTGCCGACAAAGGCACGATCTTCTTTGATGAAGTTGGCGACTTCGAGTTGAACACTCAGGCCAAGATTCTAAGGGTTCTCGAGGAGGGAGAGTTCAGAAGGGTTGGAGATCAGAAGTGTATACCTGTTGATACACGGGTTTTGAGCGCCACCAACAGGGATCTGAACAGAATGATGTTGGATGGGAAGTTCAGAGAGGATCTTTACTATCGACTCAACACGATGACCATTTATATGCCCGCGATACGAGAACGCGGCCGCGATATAGAGTTGCTTGCCGAGCACTTCCTCGCCGTGCTGTGTGAGCGTTATAAAAAAAATGCCGGATTCAGCCAGGCGACCATGGATATCTTTTATGCCCATGCCTGGCCGGGTAATGCAAGGGAACTGCGAAGCGTGGTGAACTACGCCCTCAATATGACCGATTCTGATGTCATAAACCCCAGAGATCTGCCCCATTATCTGCTGCTCTCGGAGGGTAGAGCGGCGCTCGATAAGAGGCTTGCCCCAACAGGTCACGAGTCGGAGGACTTACGGCCCGGCTTCATTTACAGGGATATTATGGACGCTTTCGAAAAGGACCTGATCGAGGTAATCCTGAGTCGATACAGAAGCCGGACCAAGGCTATGCAGGCTCTGGGCCTCAGCCGCAGGTCCTTTTACCTCAAACTTAAAAAACATGGGATATCATAAACCCGCTAAAACTCGGGAATCTTTTGTATAAAAAAGGAAACACCAGACTCGGGTGTTTCTGTAAGTATACACTTGGGTGTCCCTTCGTCTGCCTGACTTCCTTTTTTGTCTCCAGCGCCTCTTAATTCCCGTCCCTAACAGGATGCTGAAAAAGGATTGAACCTCCCACTTTACAGTAAAAACCTCGTGGGGGCGTCACGCCGGCCAAAGCTGGGGTCCAGCGTTTTGTTTGAAATATCAAATAGTTCAAAAAAACCATGGATTCCGGCTTTCGCCGGAATGACGAAATCATCGGTCCTCTTAAGGCCCTTCTGGAACAGTTCTTGCCAGTAGATATAATTCGTTCCGAAATATCGCATAAGACACTGAGACTTTCTGAATCGGGAAAGGATCCTTTCCGGGCGAAAACCAGCCATTGCCACAGGTGTAGCGAACACACAGCGAACTAAAGAAAGACCCATGCAACCCGATATTGAGCTCATTGAAATTGGTCCAAGAGAAGGGCTTCAGTACCACAAAAAATATGTCCCTGCCGAGAAGAAGATCGCCCTGGTGAATATGCTGTTTGATTGCGGCTTCAGGAAGGTGGAGGTTACTTCCTTCGTACATCCCAAAGCTGCGCCTCAAATGAAGGATGCGGTTGACGTACTGTCCGGAGTCCGGCACAGCAGTGGCAGGGAGGGGCAGCAGAGAGTCTGCCGGGTTTTAGTCCCCAACGAAACCGGATGCCGCAGTGCAATCGCTTGCAAAGCCGATGAAATCGCGGTCTGGGTTTTTCTAACCGACCGGTTGAGCTATTCCACGCTTAACCGTAGCATCTCCGAACAGCTCAAACGAATCAGCACAATTTGTGAAATTGCCAAAGCAAATGCCGTCAAAGTCAGTGCTTACATCGGTGCGGCTTTCGGTTATCCGGGAGAAGACGCAACCCACTGCGAGAAGTTGTACGCCATGGTGGCAAAACTGGTCCAGCTTGGCTGCTGTCTGGTGTGCCTCAACGACGAACTTGCAATGGCCAGCCCGGTCACGGTGCGACAACTTCTGCGGATGTGTATGGAGGAGGTGGATGCATCAAAGCTCGCAGTTCATTTCTATGAGAACCGCGGAATGGGATTAGCGAATGTTCTGGCTGCCTACGAGTCCGGCATACGCGTTTTTAAATCGAGCCTTGGAGGAGCCGGCGTCCATGGCTACTTCAGAACGGCCATCCCGGAAAAGTCTTTAGGAAAGAGCGAGCCGCACGGGTTGGCCACCGAGGACCTCGTCTATGCCTTTGAAGAGATGGGCATCGCAACGGGGATAGATATCGACCGTTTGGTTCAGTGCGGCCGTTTCCTCGAAAGGCTCATGGGGCTCAGACTGCACAGCCGGATTTGGTCGAGCGGCCTTTCCGGCGAGACACTGAACGAGGCGAAAATTAACCTGGCAAACTGTAATTATCAGGGTCCTGTAGCTCGTCCGAACCTTGCAGGGCTTATAATCTGAACAGAATCGGTTCCAATTTCATTCCCTTTTTCCAAGCAACATTTTACGTTGCCTTTTCTTATTTGATAGTGCGCATTCAATTCCGCCAAAGGCGGGGTAAGCATCTAACATCGGGAGTCATTCGCTCAGGGAGGGCTATTATGGAAGAGGAAGATCGCGCAAAGCGCCTTAACCACTGGGAAGAACAGGATGCCATAGTCGTGGAACGCCGTAACGAGGCATACAACATCGGCGGTGAGGATCAGATCAAACGTCTTGCCAAGCAGGGCAAAAAACCAATGCGTGAACTAATCACGATGTTGGTCGATCCGGGTGGGGAGTTCTTCGAGCTTGGATTGGATGCGGGTTACAACATCGGACAGATAAAGCTTTACGGAGGGGATATCTACCTCTCGGAAAAAAGGGGGCACATTCCCGGCGGGGGAGTAATAACCGGCGTCGGTACTGTTCACGGTAAAGACTGTATGATCTTTGCCAATGAAAACCGCTATGCGGCAGGGACCTATTTCCCCATCACGCTGAAAAAACACATGAGGGCCCAGGCGATTGCCGAGCGCCTCCGATTACCCTGCATATACATCGCAGACTCAGGTGGTATAAACCTTCCGCTGCAGTTAGGCTGTTTTGCGGACGACGGTCACTTTGGCAGCATGTTCTATAACATGTGCCGCATGTCAGCCATGGGCATAAAACAATACACCCTCTCCACCGGTGGGAATACTGCCGGCGGCGCCTACATCGTTTATCTCGCTTCCGAATCCATCATGATAGAGAAGCTTGCTTTCGCCTTCCTGGCGGGCCCCCCAATGGTGAGATCGGCCATCGGTGAAACGGTTTCCATGGAAGACCTGGGAGGGGCCTATGTCCATACGCAGCGCTCAGGTGGCTGCGACCATTGCGTGACGTCCCAGGAAGAAGGGATCATGAAGCTCCGTGACATTATTGAGTTCGAACCTTCTCAGAGCCTTCACTGTGAGCGAAGAGAATCCGTGGAGCCAAGATTTGACTATAAAGAAATGATGCGCTCGTCTCCGGTCAATACATACAGCGTAATCCAAATCAAGGATACCCTCAAGTGTCTTGCTGACGATAGCTATTTCCATGAATACAAGCCCACGTACGGCCTCAATCGTGGCGAAACTGTCGTTGCCGGCAAGATGTGGCTCAAAGGCATGCCCGTGGGAGTCATTGCATCCAACGGCAACGGCGTCATTTATATCGAAGCGGCCAGAAAAGCGACGGAATGGATGATCCGCTGCGGTAACTCGAAGCTTCCGGTGATCTTTTTCCAGGGATCGCCCGGCTATATGATAGGCAAAGAAGAAGAATGGGGCGGTATTGGAAAATACGGATCGGACATGGTCCGTACTTGCAGCGTGCTGAACGTCCCGAAAATCCAGTACGTCATTGGACCCGACCACGGGGCGGCAAACTACGGCATGTGCGGAAGGGCTTTCAAGCCATTGTTTTGCTTCACGAATATGAGAGGCCGCACGACGGTTATGTCCGGCAAGACAGCGGCATTCATTGTGGAAAGTGTCCGCAGAAAGAACATTGTCGACAAAGGCGAAACGGTGGATGAGCAACAAATGATGGATTTCCGCAATATGATGATAGAGCGCTACGATGCCGAAGGGCATCCATTTTTGACCGGTTCTCTTTTGTTCCATGACGGTGTCATCACCTTCAGCGAGGCGCGTGAAAAGTTGGGCAGGGCTCTTGAGCTTTGCTACCGCGCACCCATTGGGAAAACCGAATGGGGAGATTTGAAGGTTTAGGCTATTCAAAAAGTAAAGAACGTTAGGCGATAACATCACAGGTGAAAAGGAGGCGATGAATTATGACGGAATATGATTATTGGAAAATCTTTCCCAAGATGCCAAAGAAGGTGTCCATCGGTGACATAACCGTGCGCGACGGCTTTCAGCATGAAGAAAAAACCATCTCTACGAACGCCAAGATTTTTTATGCCGAGGAGCTGATCCTTGCGGGAGCAAAAGAAATTGAGGTGACCAATCTGGGAAATCCTAAAGGCATTCCTCAGTTCAGGGATGCCGAACAGGTGCTCACCGCTCTCAGGAGTGAAGAATTCAAAAAACGCTGCGCAAGAAAGGGGGTCAATTACGATGAGATCGTCATGACTGCCGTGACGATTCGCGAACCGGCCGTTGACACCGCAATTGAGTTAAGAAAAAGAGGAATCGGTCCCGATCGGGTTCTGATGATGGTCTCTACCGATCCCGAACACCACTTTGCCAATTCCGGCCTGACTCTGTCCCAATACTGGAAAGAGGCTGAACGTTGCATACAGAAAGCAGCCGATGTCGGTATGAAAATGTGCGGTACCGTCAGCACCATCTGGGGGAGCCCCATCACCGGCGCAACCAGGCTCGAGGATGCTGTGGAATTTACAAAGCGCTTTTTCTCTATAGGCGCCCACGACATCGAGCATGCCGACCACGATGGCTCCGCTTCTGCGGCTCAAGTTTACCGCTATTTCTCCATGGTCCTTGATGCCATGCCCGATCCTGAGGCCCATCTGTGCCATCTCCATGAGACCAAGCGTGTTGCCTCGGCCTCGATCCTGGCGGCCCTCCAGGCCGGTATTTGCCGCTTCGAGGGGACCCTTGGCGGTCTGGGCGGACAGCCGACCAATTTCCTCGATGATTGTCCCGTAAGGGGAACGGGCGACTATTATTACGATCCGAGGTACGTGGGGCTCATCACCATGGAGGACCTCGTGGTCATGATCGACGAGTTGGGAATCGAGCACGGCTACGATGTGAATCGTGTCTTGTGGCTCGGAGCCAGGATGGAGAAAACCATAGGCCGCAGGCTCCGTTCAGAAGCCGTCATTAACGGCCGGACTCTGAAAGAGGGGCATCCGCAATACGCCCGGCCGGGTCTGGCGAAACTCATCGAAAAAGCCGGCGAAAAACCAGGCCAGCTTGTACCCACGGACTGGCCGGCGCAGGCCATTCTGCCTGAAAAGTGGGGACCTGGGGCCTGGAAAATTCGTCCAGAGGCTTCGCGCTCTTCTAAATGAAGGAGGATACGATGAATGAACAAGTCCCATCTCTAACTCCACAGGGAGAACTCTTCTCTTCCCCCGATGTTGAAGAGGCGCGGGAGTTCTTCAGGCAGAAACCGCGCACCATGACGAACAAGCTGATGAGTGTCTCCGAGGCCGTGAGCCGGTTCGTACATGATGGTGATTACCTTGCTTCCGGTGGTTTCGGCGGGGTAAGGATTGCCTCGGCAATTCTCCATGAAATTGTGCGCCAGCGCAAAAAAAATCTCGGTTTGTCCGGCCACACGGCCACCCATGACTTTCAGATCCTTGCAGCCGGCCGGTGTTTCAACCGCTGCGATGTCGCCTACATCGTCGGGTTGGAAATGAGGGGGCTCTCTCTCAATGCCCGCCGATACATGGAGAGCGGCGCAGTCAAAATGACCGAATGGTCCAATGCCGCCCTTGCATGGCGTTGCAAGGCGGCTTCGATGGGTTTGCCTTTTCTGCCCGCTCGCGTGATTCTTGGATCTGACGTCATGAAGCACAGCGCCGCAAAAGAGATCGAGTGTCCCTTCACGGGGCAAAAGCTCCTGGCCCTTCCGGCGCTCTATCCCGACGTGGGAATTATCCATGTCCACCGGGCGGACATTTTCGGCAACTGCCAACTCGATGGTGTCACGATCGCTGATTACGAGGTTGGGCGCTCTTCTAAACACGTTATAATTTCCACCGAGCACCTGGTCGATACCGACGAGATTCGAAAGGATCCCCTCAAAACCCTTTTGCCTTTCTGGCTGGTCGATGCCGTCTGTCATGTTCGGTATGGTAGTTATCCGGGCAACATGCCCTACGAGTACTTTTCCGATGAAGAGCACCTTGCCGAATGGATGGAAGCCGAGCGAGATCCCAATACCTTCCAGCAATTCCTCGACAAGTACATCTACGGTGTCAGTGATTTCAAAGAATACCTGGAACTGAAGGGCGGGGAATCGCGGATGGCTGAGCTGCGCGAACTCGAACCCTTGCGGCGAAATGAAGAAAGGCGCATGCCTGCGAGCGGAGGAAGCCTATGAAATCAAATAATAACCGCTACAACCTGATGGAACTGATGGTGTGCGTTGCTGCCCGCCAGCTCGAAAACAACAGGACTGCGGTCATCGGTACGGGAATGCCGCTGGCCGCCGCAATGCTTGCTCAAAAGACCGGCGCGCCAAACCTGAGCATCCTGTTCGAGGCCGGCGCCGTTGCTCCGAAGCTGCAGCGGCTGCCTATTTCAGTTGCCGACTCCAACACTCAGACCGACGCCCTGTTGCTCTCCGGCATGGATATAGTCTTCGAGGCCTGCCAGAGGGGCACTGTCGACTATACCTTCCTGGGCGGAGCGCAGATCGACATGTATGGGAACATCAATTCCTCAATGATCGGAACTGACTACAACCGCCCGAAGGTGCGCCTGCCAGGCAGTGGGGGAGCAAACGACCTGGCATGCCTCTGCTGGATGACGCTTGTTATCACGCCTCACGACAAGCGAAGGTTTGTCAAGAAGTTGGATTTTCTGACTACCCCCGGCTATCTCACCGGCCCCGGCGCCAGGGAGCGGGCCGGATTGCCTGCGGGCTGCGGACCCTATAAGGTCATAAGCACGCTCGCCTTGATGGGATACGATCCTGAAAGCAAGCGAATGCGCGTGGAAAGCCTTCACCCAGGGGTAACCAAAGAGCAGGTGATCGAAAATACCGGTTTCGAGATGCTTTTTCTTGACGTATTGCCCGAAACCCCGGAACCGACCGATCAGGAGTTAAAGCTTCTCAGGGAGGAAGTTGATCCCCTGGGAGTTGTGACCGGTAAGTCCGGTCAATGATCTGGCGAGCTGCACGCCGTCAAGTTTGCAGTTGAGTTGTTTTCGTCCTGTGGGATGCATTTCCTGCACCCCGAGGTGTGGCCTTCTCGGGTGATCGATAGGCATCCCAACAGGTTTGAAGAGGCCGTTTTCAAATTCACTGCTCATTTTTCCCGGAGGTGCACCATGGATTTTCAACTTACCGATGAACAACGCATGATCAGAGAGACTGTCTACAAATGGTCTGTAAATGAACTGGGACCGTTGCAGGAGAAAATCGACGACGAGGACTGGTTCCCCCCCGATTTCTTCCACAAATGCGCCGAGATTGGCATCCTGGGAATAACCATCGGTGAAAAATATGGAGGACTCGGCGGCGATGTACTGATGCAAACCCTGGCCATCGAAGAGATGAGCCGCATCTGCCCCTCTCTGGCCATGACCTATGGGGCGCATTCCAACCTGTGCGCCAATAACATTTACAAGAATGCGAGCGAATACCTCAAGGAAAAGTACCTGCCGCCCCTGATTTCCGGAGAAAAAATCGGCGCGCTGGGCCTGACCGAAACGAGCGCCGGATCGGATGCCATGAGTCTTAAGACCCGTGCGGTTAAGAAGGGGGACAAGTACGTTCTCAACGGCAACAAGATGTTTATCACTAACGGTCCTGTTGCCGACACCCTTCTGGTCTATGCCAAGACCTCACCGGAGCTTGGGGCAAGGGGGATAAGCGCCTTCATAGTGGAAAAGGATTTCCCTGGCTATTCTGTGGCGCGGAAGCTCAAAAAATGCGGCATGCGCGGCTCTCCGACAGCCGAACTCGTCTTCGAGGATTGTGAAGTGCCGGCCGTAAATCTTGTAGGTGAGGAGAACAAAGGCGTCAACGTGATGACCAGCGGACTTGACATAGAGCGGATAGTGCTGGCAGGCGGCTCCGTTGGTATGGCGCAACAGGCCCTGGAGTACTCCATCAGGTATTCGGTGGAGCGTGAACAATTCGGCAAGGCCATTGCCAGTTTCCAGATGATCCAACAAAAACTCGCAGACATGTACACCCGCACCGAAGCTTCACGACTCCTCGTCTATCGGGCGGCGGAGGCCGCTCAAAGCGCCTCGAGGGGAGGTAAAGGCACTGAGCTTACAAAGCTCGCCGCAGCGGCTATCCTTTTTGCTGCTGAATCAGCTACCTGGGTTTGCGATCAGGCCATCCAGATCCATGGCGGTTATGGGTACTGCCTCGAATTCCCGGTCCAGAAGCTTTGGCGGGATGCCAAGCTCTACGAAATCGGGGCGGGTACAAGCGAGATTCGGAGGCTTATCATTTCACGCGAGCTTACTCGAGAGGAATTTGCCAAAAAAACCGAACGCTTCGGCCAACAGGCAACTGCGCCCAAAGCTGCCGGCTAGCAGGTTAAATCAACGGGATTTCGGGGAAGATAAGAGGTGATCCGATTTGCGATCTAAAGGGAGGGTTTTCCATGACAACACCGATTCAGCAGAAGATTCGTGACAAAAAGAGGACCGCGCAACAGATTGCTGACATGGTTAAATCAGGAGACTGGATAAACAACGGAAGCGTCGGTGGAGATTCAACTGTTTGTACCGAAGCCGTGGCGAGGAGACTGGGGCCTGGTGCTGCTGATCTGAGGGATATTGAATTCTGGATGTATGCCCAGTTTTATCCCCACCATGAACTGCAGGAAATCGATCCCCATCAGCAATATCATTGCGTTCATGAATACTTCTTTTTCCCGTGGAACCGCAAGGCCCGAGATACCAATAACGTGACGGATTGGGCTCACTGGGGTTGGTCCTACGGCATGTGGGCCCACCATTACAGGTTCATCAATGCCGAGCGCCAAAAGCGCGGTATCGACTGGTGGTTCAATGCGGCAACAGCGGTGGACAACCACGGCTTTTTCAACATGTCCTACGGCACAAACAACTGTAACATATTCAAGCAGACCGCCAAGAAAATCGTTTTCGAGGTTAGGAGCGATTACCCCTGGGCAGAAGGAGGGCGCTTCAATACCATACATATCGACGACATAGATTACTGGGTCGAAGTCGACTGCGAAAAATACAGGTGGCCTCAGATTAACGAGCGCGCTATCAAACCAAAGCCCGAAGAAGAAGCTATTGCAAAGCACGTAATGAGCATAATGCGAGACCGTGACATAGTTCAGCTCGGCATCGGCTCACTTCCCTCCGCTTGCGTGGCCGCAATGGAAAACGCGGGCTTTAAAGACCTCGGGATTCACACGGAAATGCTCAATTTCGGTCTGATCAAGCTGATCGAATCCGGCCAGGTCACCAATGCATACAAAAGTGTCGACCGGCACAAGAGCGTGTGGACCTTTGCCTTTCCGGTGGACGTGCAATGGTACTACGATACGGTCGATCGCAATCAGCACCTGGCTGCCTATGACATCGGCTATACGAACAATTTCCAGGTCCTGAGCCGAATCGACAACATGATTGCCATTGACAACTGCGTATCCGTTGACCTTCTTGGACAGCAGTGTGCCGGCTTTTATGAAAAGCGGCCCATTTCCAGTACCGGTGGATATTTCCAGTTTGTCAGCTTCTGCGCGATGTCCAAGGGGGGCAGGGGTGTGGCATCCATGACCTCAAGAAGCAAACATGGAACTTCGAGGATAGTTCCTTTTCTCCCGGAGGGATCCACCGTGGATGTGCCTGCCCAACTGACAAACTATGTGTGCACCGAGTATGGCATCGTAAACTTGAGAGGACTCAGCGGTTACGAGAGGGCGACCGCGTTGATCTCCATTGCCCATCCCGACGACCGGGAATGGTTGGAAAAAGAAGCGAGAAAGAACGGACTGCTTGCGCCTAAATTCCCCGTCTCCATGCGTTGCGGAGAAAACGGCGACAGGAGGTATCCCAGCTACGAGGACAGAAGATCTTATAAGCTGCCGCTCAACAGCGAAATCTGGGGATGCGATTGGGACCCCTATCAGTCGGGAAAATAGCCGTGTGGACTGGGCGTGGAGCGGGAAGCAAGGAACAGGATGCGCTTCCCGCTTCACACTCACCGCTCCATAAATTTAAAAAGTGCCCACCTCAAGATTGATATTGAAACAAAGTTTAATCTCATCTAAGATTTAATATTTCAGTGTCGATTTCCGCATTCAATTTGCAAAACTAAGAAGATATCAGTGGTGTTGCAGGCGCCTGTTTTATTCGGCCTGCAATCTCTTCTTATTCATTCTGTGAGAGGGTTTCGAAAAATGGATTTTGGATTGAAAGACAAAGTTGCATTTGTGGCCGGCGCGAGCCAGGGAATCGGCAAAGCGACTGCAATCGAACTGAGCAAAGAAGGCGCCAAAGTTGCCATCTGCGCGTTGGATGATCCGGAACTGCCCAAAGCCGTTGAGGAAATCCGGTCGATTACTGGTAACGAGGTCATCGGTATTCCCGCCAACCTCACCGTGACCGAAGAGGCAAGGAATTTCATCCGCAAGGGTCTGGAGCATTTCGGGACGGTGGATATCCTGGTAAACAACTCAGGTGGTCCTCCGGATAGAAAGTTCCTGGAGATTGACGAAGAATTGTGGAAGTTTGGTTTTCGCCTCAATCTGCTGAGCACGATCACCATGACCCGTGAAGTCGTTCCCGTTATGATGGGAAAACGCTGGGGCCGGATAATTAACATGACCTCGGTTTCCGTAAAACAGCCGATCGAAGGGCTAATCCTGTCCAACACGATGCGAATCGGGGTCGTAGGACTTGCCAAAACACTCTCCAACGAACTGGCGCCCTACAACATAACTGTCAACAATGTCTGTCCGGCATATATCGCCACCGAACGCGTGCGCAAGCTCTCGGTCGATGTCGCGGAAAAACAGGGTGCAACGCCCGAAGAGATTATCCGCAAATGGGAATCTCAAATGGCCCTTGGGCGAATGGGCAAACCCGACGAAGTGGCCGCACTGATCGCTTTCCTTGCGTCCGAGCGGGCCGGCTTCATTACGGGTGATTCCATTCAGATAGATGGTGGATACTACAAGGGAGTAATGTAGAGGTATTGATCTGATGACTAAACGCACCGCATATGTTCGCTCAGTCGGCCGCTTCCTGCCTGAAAGGAAGCTCACAAACAGCGATCTTGAAAAGATGGTGGACACCAGCGACGAATGGATCGTAACCCGGACCGGGGTCCGGGAACGCCGTATTCTGGAACCGGGTGTGGGATGTTCCTATATGGCGGTTCGGGCTGGACTGGAATGCCTCGAAAGGGCCGGAGTCGCCCCTGAAGAGCTTGACCTCATCATTGTAGGTACGGTGACTCCCGACATGATGTTTCCCGCAACCGCATGCCTCGTGCAGAATGAGATTGGGGCAAAAAATGCCTGGGGGTTCGACTTGTCAGCCGGGTGCTCCGGGTTCCTTTTCTCTCTTTCGACTGCGGCCCAGCTTATAGAGGCAGGAAGAATCAACAGGGCGCTTGTCATAGGCAGCGACGTAATCTCCACCGTCATCGATTACACAGACAGGAACACCTGCGTTATTTTCGGAGATGCTGCAGGGGCCGTGCTTCTGGAGGCATGCACCGAACCCGGATTTGGTATTCTCGATTTTATTTTGCATATTGACGGCTCCGGAGGGGAATACCTTTGTATGAAAGGTGGAGGAAGCCGCAGGCCCGCAACGCACGAAACCGTGGATAACAAGGAACATTTCGTCTTTCAGGATGGCCGTGCCGTCTTCAAAGCAGCAGTAAGCGAAATGTCGAACGTTGCGGCCGAGATTCTTGAAAAAAACGGACTTACCGGCGATGACGTCACCTTCTTGATCCCGCATCAGGCAAATAACCGCATCGTAGAAGCCACCGCGAGGCGCATGAATATCGAAAACGGAAAGGTAATTGCAAACATTGGAAACTACGGAAACACGGTTTCAGCGAGCGTTCCGCTCGGCCTCTACGAAGCAGTGGTGGAAAGAGACCCCGGGGTGAAAAAGGGCGACTATCTGGTGCTGGCCGCTTTCGGGGCCGGCTTTACGTGGGGAAGCGCCTTGCTCAGATGGTGGGAGGAATAGCCGTAAGGGGTTGAAGAATCTTCAACTCCTGCTGCGACCTCGATGTACAATCTCAAAGACCGGATTCTCTACTCTGCTTTGCCGGATTTCACAATAGGGGCCTTTGCTCCGGGAACCCGTTGCCTTAGCAGGGTGAGTTTCTCCCACCAGAGGACCCTTTTTCATCACCCTGGCTAGGTCCTATCCTCCGTGGGCGCCCATTGCGATCTCCAATGATTAAGCATGCTGCGATGCTTTTTCTCCTCCCTGCCGCTGAGCTTTGCCGCTCGGCTCACTCGTGCCTTCTTTTTTGGTGGAACCTGCTTCACTGCATAACGCAGCAGTTCAATGAAACGTTTTATAGCCGATTCCCGATTGGCCGCCTGGCTGCGGGTTTCCTGCCATACGGTGCGAAGGAAGAAAAAGCAGTAGGATATCCTTCAGCCCAAAGGCATAGTATAATGCAAAGGTTGATATGAGCCATCTGAGATCGATCCTGTGCACAATATCACTCGTTATCCTTTTCGTCCTTTGTCTTGGGGTTAGTGCAGACCAGAACAAGGTTAACCGGAAAGATCTTCTCACGCCCGACGAGCAAAAGTGGTTATCGGAGCATACCGCCTCTATACGGATCGGTATAACCGAGATCCCTCCTCAAGTATTGCGTGGCGAAACAGATGGAGATTACAAAGGACTTTCCATTGACTACATAAGACTTATGGAGCACCATCTCGGATGCGATTTTAAGCTGGTGTATTACTCGACCTGGAATGAGGTCATGCAAGCCGCCAGAAATAGCGACATTGATATGATTTTCGCAGCTCATAAAACCCAGGATCGCTTGGAGTACCTTCTGTTTTCAAATCCTTACATTGAACTGCCCAACATGATCATTGTGAGAAAGAATATGGAGGGCGCTTTCATCCTCGATAAAATGACAGGTTTGAAGATTGTGTGCTCGGAAGGCAGTGCAGTTCACGAGTTCTTGAAAGCCAATTACGGCTATTTGGATATTTATCCGGTCAAAGATGAACTGAGCGGACTGATAAAGGTATCCTTTGGCGAAGCTGACGCAATGGTTGTTGAGATATCACGTGCATCCTACATCATCGAAAAGGCGGGAATCACAAACCTTCGTGTTGCCGGCGATACAGGCTTTACATATCGATTGCATTTTGCTTCCAGGAAGGACTGGCCTGTTCTCAATCGGATTTTGGATAAAGGGTTGTCATCCATAACTGACGAGGATCGTGATGTCATCGCCAGAAAGTGGATTGCTATCGGCCCTCAAACAATCGTTGGAAGCAGGAAGTTCCGGGTCGCTGTTTGCGCTGGGCTTCTCGTGATAGCGTTGATTCTCCTGGGGGTCATATCATGGAATCATACTCTCAAGGCACAGGTAAGGCAGCGCACCAGGCTGTTAGAACAAGAACTGTTGGAGCACAAGCGGGCGCAGGACGAGCTGTTCAACTCGCGTCAGATGCTCCGCTCAGTCTTGGACAATGTCCCACAGCGGGTGTTCTGGAAGGATCGAAACTCGGTCTACCTTGGCTGCAACAGGGCTTTCGCCCTGGATTACGGCTATGAGGACCCAGGTAAGCTCGTGGGCAAGACCGCTTACGAGACCGCCTCTGCAGCAACCGCTGACCGCTATCTTGCCGACGATCGTGAGGTGATGGAGAGCGGCAGGCCCAAGCTCAACTATGAAGAACCGCAAATCAGGCCGGATGGTTCTCAGGCTTGGCTTATGACCAGCAAGGTGCCCATGTATGACCGGGACGGCCAGGTGATTGGTGTGCTGGGAACTTACGCGGACATTACGGAGCGCAAGCTGATGGAAGAGGAGATCAGGCAAACCAATGCCTACCTCGAGAATATCTTTGAGGATTCGCCCGATGCCATCGGCATTGTGGATAATGATGGAAGGTTTATCAGGTGGAATAAAATGGCAGAGGATCTCATCGGTTATACCTTTGAAGACATGAAGGGAAAGTCTGCCTATGATCTATACGCGGATAAAGATCATCTCGGAAAAATGCTTATGAGCTTGCGCCGGGAAGGCTCGGTTAAGAAATGGGAAATGAGACTGGAGAGAAAGGATGGCAGCATTGCCCCACTTGAAATTTCCATTGGCTTGCTCAAAGACTGCCAAAAGGAAACCCTTGGCAGCGTTTGTGTCGCAAGGGACCTAAGCGGCATCAAGGAGACATTGGCCGCCCTCAAAGCTTCCAATGAACGGTTGTACCGGGAAATCTCCGAACGCAAACAGGCAGACCAAACAGTTGAACGGCTCAGGCGTCAGAACGAGCTCATTTTGAACTCGGCAGGAGAAGGGATTCTGGGATTGGATCGGGAGGGAAGACACACCTTTGTCAACCCTGCCGCTACCGGGATGTTGGGGTATATGGCCGATGAGCTCATCGGTCGAAAGAGTCATGACCTTTATCATCACACCAGAGAAGATGGAGGGGCGTACCCTGAAGAGGATTGTCCGATTGTTCAAGCTTTCAGGTACGGCAAATTCAGCCAGTTTGCGGAAGAAGTTTTCTGGAGAAAGGATGGGACAGGTTTTCCGGTCAGATACAGCAGCGCGCCTATTATTGAAGAGGGTGAAGTTGTGGGGGCCGTGGTCACATTTCGCGATATCACGGTATACAAGCGGGAAGAGAAGGAAAGGAAAAAACTTGAGGAACAACTGCTTCAGGCCCAGAAGATGGAGTCAGTAGGGCGGTTGGCCGGCGGCGTGGCGCACGATTTCAACAACATGCTCGGCGTGATCATCGGCCGGGCGGAAATGGCTTTAAATAAGGGCGTTTCCACTGAGGGACTCCAGCACAACCTCGAAGAGATCCTCAAAGCGGGCCTGCGTTCAGCAGACCTTACCCGGCAACTGCTGGCTTTTGCCCGCAAACAGACCGCCGTCCCGAAGATATTGGATTTGAACGACACGATCTCGGGCATGCTCAACATGTTGAGGCGGCTCATCGGCGAGGATGTCGACCTGTTCTGGGTACCGGAACTCGATCTGTGGAAAGTCAAAATCGATCCCTCCCAGGTGGACCAGATTCTGGCCAATCTTGCGGTCAATGCCCGCGATGCCATTTCCGGAGTAGGCGCCATCACCATGAGGACCGAGAACGTGTTGGTCGACGATTCCAATGGAGAGACCCCCGAATTCATTCCCGGAGAATACGTCCTGCTGACCGTGAGCGACACCGGAGCGGGTATGAGTCAGGAAGTCCGGGAGAATATCTTCGAGCCTTTTTTTACCACCAAGGAACTGGGCAAGGGAACCGGGTTGGGATTGTCCACCGTTTACGGCATCGTTAAACAAAACGACGGCTTTATTTATGTCACCAGCGAGCCGGGGAAAGGGACCACGTTTAAAATCTACCTGCCGCGGCTCGAGGCTGAAACCGCACAGGTCCCATCTGAGGAGGCAGCCGACAAGCTCCCCACAGGTACGGAAACCATCCTGCTGGTCGAGGACGATGAAGCGATCCTGGACCTCGGCAAGATGATTCTCGAAAATCTGGGCTACACGGTCCTTGCAGCGTCGACTCCGGGACACGCCATTCATCTTGTCGAAGATCATCCGGGTGATATTCACCTGCTTATCACCGACGTGGTGATGCCGGAGATGAACGGCCGGGAACTGGCAGAACAGCTTGGCGCCATCCGCCCGAACCTCAAGCGCCTTTATATGTCGGGCTATACCGCCGACCTGATAGCACATCGCGGCATTCTGGACGAAGGAGTAAATTTCATCCAGAAACCTTTCGGAAGCGATGAGCTTGCCGCAAGAGTCAGACAAGTGTTGGACCACTTGGGATAGATGGCTGAAAGATGGTGTCGGCAGCCCTTTCGGCCCTTGAATTCCTGACGACTCAGAAGATAAGCACATCCGGATCATGCTTTTTATGCCAGGTCTCTCCGGTCAGGTTCTACCTTCTGGCAAGATGATTGAGCATCGTTAGTTCTCCATTTTGGGGATATTCTTACATGGTGCATGTTAGACAGAAGGGTGCGCACAGGGTATCCGAAAATCTTTGCTAGGACCTTAAGGATAATTAACTTGTGCATAATTGAATGTGCATAATTGAATTGTTGGTTATAATACCAAAAAGGGTCTGTGTGAGGTAGTCCCCGTGAACAACCTTAAGACGGAACCTTCTTGCTGCGTCAAGCATCGAAGACCCGCCCCACGTGCTGGAGATATGCAGAAAATGCGCAGTAACATATTAGCCGGAAGACAACTTTATCGAGGTTGTGACTATGTCAAACACAAATGGCGAAAACCAACCTAGCCTCGCCAACACCGTGGAGGCGCGTCAAAATTCCGAGAAACGCTACCGGCGGCTCTTTGAATCAGCCAAGGACGGTATCTTGATTCTCGAGGCCGATACGGGCAAGGTGGTTGATGTCAATCCTTTCCTGTTGCAGTTGCTCGGTTATTCTTACGGCGCAATATGCGGGCAACATATCTGGGAACTCGGTGTATTCAAGGACATTGCCGCGTCCAAGGACGCTTTCAAGACCCTGCAAGATAACGAATACATCCGTTACGAGAATTTACCGCTGGAAACCCTCGATCGGCGGTCTATCGCCGTGGAGTTTGTCAGCAATGTTTACCAGGTGGACCATGCCAAAGTCATCCAATGCAACATTCGCGACATCACCGAACGCAAGCGGGCGGCGGAGGCGTTGCGAGAAAGCGGAAAGCGCTATAAGCAGCTTCTCGAATCGGTCACGGACTATATCTACACGGTGCAAGTTCAAGATAACCGTCCACTGGCCACTGTTCATGGTCCTGGTTGCGCTGCGGTGACAGGCTATACGTCAGAAGACTACGAGGCTGATCCGTACCTCTGGTATCAAATGGTCTATGAGCAAGACCGGGATGCTGTGATAGATCAGGCCGCCAGGGTAATCTCCGGAGAAGAGGTATCGCCTTTAGAACATCGGATCATTCATCGAGACGGTTCAATCCGTTGGGTGAGAAATACACCCGTGCCACACTACGACGAGCGGAGAGAACTGATAGCTTACGATGGCTTGATTGCGAATATCACCGAACGTAAGCAGGCGGAAGAGGCGCTGGCGGAAGAGGCGATCCGGCGACGCATCCTGTTCGAGCAGTCCAGAGACGGAATCGTTGTCCTTGACCAGAACGGCAAGGTATACGAGGCGAATCAACGGTATGCCGAGATGCTTGGATACTCTGCCGAAGAAATCAGTGAGCTCCACGTATGGGATTGGGATATTCAATGGACACAAGAGAATCTACTGGAGCGAATGCGGCTTGCCGATGCGGAGGGTAGTGTTTTCGAGACGCGCCATCGCCGTAAGGACGGCACGATCTATGATGTCGAGATTAGTCACAATGGTGTTGAATTGGCTGGGCAAAAACTTGTGTTTTGCGTCTGCCGCGATATTTCTCAGCGTAAGGCAGCCGAGCAGGTCCTGCAGGAGAACCAGTCACAGCTCGATCTTGCACTGCGGTCTGCGAATATGGGAGTGTGGCAATGGGACTTAATTAAAGACAAACATTTTTTTGACGATCAGGTCTGCCGCCTTCTGGGTATCGACCAGGCTAAATTCACCGGAACCGCAGATGAGTTCTTCAACGCGGTGCATCCTGACGACCGTGAGGTGCTCAAGGCGGCATTGGCACGAGCCATTGGACAGGATGTGCCGTATGAAACGGAGTACCGAGCCGTCTGGCCTGATGGAAGCGTCCATTACATCATCGCCCGTGCAAAATTGTTCCGCGATCCAACAGGTCAGGCAGTGAGGGTGAAAGGCCTTGCCTGGGACTTCACCGAGCGTAAGCGTGCGGAGGAAGAAAAGGAAAAGATCGAAACACAACTCCGCCAATCACAGAAAATGGAAGCCATCGGTATGCTTGCCGGAGGCATAGCGCACGATTTCAACAATATACTGCAGCCTATTATCGGCTACACGGAAATGGAGCTACTTGAACTTTCTCCGTCCAGTCCACTGCGAGGAAGTTTGGAGCGGGTGCTCAATGCATCTCTAAGGGCCAAAGAACTGATCAGGCAAATCCTGGCGATTTCCCGCTCCACTCAAGAGCAGCAAAGAATGCCTGCCGATATAAGTTCGATTATCCAGGAGGCCCTTAACTTTTTGCGGTCTTCGCTCCCAACCTCGATAGAAATGAGGCAAAAGATCCGGAAGGGTGTCGCGCTGGCCGATCAAACTCAAATCCACCAGGTGTTGATGAACCTTTGCACCAACGCAGCCCATGCAATGGATGGCAAGGGCATTCTGGAAGTTCGCCTGTCCCCCGTAGATTTGAGCCAAAACGATTTGGACGATCAGTTAAAAGTTGATCTCAAGCCAGGCGCATACCTGAGATTGACGGTTTCAGATACTGGGTGTGGGATGGATGCAGAGACTATGGAGCGCATCTTCGACCCTTACTTCACCACCAAGGAAGTGGGAAAAGGAAGTGGGCTCGGACTGGCTGTTGTACATGGCATAGTCAAACGGCACGGAGGGGCCGTTACCGTGCGAAGCGAACCTGGGACAGGTACAACTTTCAGTGTCTACATTCCAAGGATAGAAACAGCAACTCCTATTCCTATCGAGACACCTCGTGAGGCTCCAATTGGTACAGAGAGTATTTTGCTCCTGGACGACGAACAGACGATTGTTGAAATGGGAACCGCAATCTTAGAGGAACTCGGCTATAAGGTTACCACCGAGACGGATAGCCTTCGTGCTCTTGAAGTCTTTAGCGCCAGGCCAAACGAGTTTGATCTGATTATTACTGATTACACCATGCCAAATTTGACCGGGCTGGATCTTGCCAAAAAAATCCGTCGGCTCCGGCCCGATATCCCGATCCTGCTTTGCACGGGGTTTAGTGAAAAAATTACTCCTAACAGCGTGAAAGAGCTTGGGATTGGACTCCTAATGAAGCCTTATGGCATGGGGCAAATATCCGAGGCGGTCCGAAAGATTCTCGATGCGCAAAAAGGGGGCTGATTTGGGAAGGGAAATTAAAAAGGTCCTGGTCGTCGATGATGAACAAGATATTTGCGCCATGCTGACTAAATTTTTGCGGTCCTCCGGTTATTCCTGCGAGAGCGCCACCGATCCGACCAAAGCGCTGAAAGCAATAAAACGAAACGATTTCCATCTCGTTATCTCAGATATTAAAATGGCGGGCATCGACGGCCTGCAACTCCTCAGTGAAATTCTCAAAATCGACCCCGGACTCGATACGATCATGATGACCGGTCATACCGGTGTTTATACCTACAGCGACATAATCAGGGCCGGGGCGGCTGACTTCATAGCAAAACCATTCCAGTTGCCGGAACTCAAGGCAAAGATTGAAAGGATCGATCGCGAACGTAACATGCAGAGGGAACTTCGGGAATTGAATATTACCATGGGAGTGCTCCTTCAACGGGCGGAGAGAGAAAAGGAGAAACTTGGCGCGCATGTTGTCTCCAATGTAAAGGAACTGATTCTGCCCTACGTGGAGAAGTTGAAAAATGGTCATCTTAGTCAAGAGTATAAAGCGTATATTGAGGCCCTGGAGACAAATCTGTCGGAAATCTGTTCCCCATTCCTGAAAAATCTGTCGCTTAAGCACGCCCATATCAGTTCGATGGAAGTCCAGGTCGCAAACCTTGTCAAGGCCGGCAGGAGAAACCAGGAGATCGCCTCGATACTCGGGATCTCCCTGAATACTGTCATGACTCACCGCTATCTTCTCCGATCAAAGCTCGGGTTGAAACAGAAGAAAGTCAACCTGAGGTCCTACCTTAACTCTACCGATTTTTAGTGGTTTTGCTTCACTGATATTTCACTCTTCTTCCACCGTCGAGAATTCCCCGAACAATAGCGACTTAATACTGTTTCGCTATCACATACTAAACAATTGCCCAATGAAATCCTACCAGGCTCTGAATTATGCTCTTCGATTTCTCCACTTGGACAATGATTTCTTCGAGCACAGCATCGAGAATGTCCATTGAGGCCCAATAACCATGTCGTAAGAACTTCTCCCTGATATGTTCCCACAGATGCTCTACCGGGTTTACTTCCGGAGAGTACGGTGGTTGGTAGATGATTCGAACAGGAATATTTCCATTGCTTCGCTATCGGCATAGGGCAAAATCAACGAAAACGATTCACCATCGTGCGGGCATACTGCACTGAAAATATGGGTATACTGCCTTACGATCTGGGCCTGAATGACAGGCCTTACGCCTTCAGGCGCCCAACAACTGAAAATTTCCGAGATCCTCCCAAACCGTGCTTCGTCCTCGAAAAACATCTTCAGTGGCCTGGTATCTTCCGGCGGGAAGCTCTGGGCGGCGGTTGCCACCAACTCCGGGAGTTTTTTTTAAATTCTTCCTGCTTCTCTACATCAGCTTTGGGGCGCCTTAGCCGAGGCACGACTTTCCGCCAATCATGGCGATGCAAAAGATCATATAGGTAATCCTTTGACACTTT
>JBEKQE010000040.1:0-36847 GCA_049520035.1 Syntrophobacteraceae bacterium
AGAATGTCGGCATGCTCACCCGAAAGTATCCACTGGCTGAGGGGTGTTCCAATATTTCCCCCAACGAAGGGATGCCTTCCGGCCTGCTTCAGCATTTGGCCGATCAGGGCGGTTGTGGTCGTTTTCCCATTGGTGCCGGTTACGGCGATCACCGGGAGGCTGACTTGCCGCCAGGACCACTCGAGTTCACCTGCTATTTCTATTCCCCGGCTTCTCGCTTCTTTAAGCGGCCCGATGTCCAGTGGTACACCGGGGCTGACGATTATCCGGTCCGCATGGAGAAAATCTTCGAGCCGGTGGGACCCCAGGCAAAGCGAGCAGCCCGCCTGCTCGATACTATTCAGCGCGCCATTGAATTCAGAGCGGGAGCGCAGGTCTGTCGCGGTCACTTTGGCCCCCCGGCTTTGGAGCAAAGCGCATACGGCCCGGCCTGATGCGCCAAGCCCAACCACGAGCGTTTTTTCGGAGGTTTCTTTGCTTCTCACGCACACTCCCCGGCCATTGCCTCGACGACTTTTTCCATTGTCATCCCCCGGGAGCCTTTGACCAGGATCCACGCTCCCTCGGGTACAACCCGCCGCAAGAAATCCGCTGCTTCGGCATGATCGCCTGCGTGAAAACAGAGGGACTCATCGAGTCCGGCAGCCTGCGCCCCCTTGAGTATCTCGATGCCCAGAGGTCCGAGCGTGATCAGCCTGCTCGGTTTTGCAGCCCCTACCCTTCGGCCTACCTCGAAGTGAAGAAGAGGGCTGTCCGGCCCTAGTTCGCGCATCTCTGCAAGGACCGCCACAAAAGGACGGCCCGAGCTTGCGGAAAGGACCGCTTCCACGGCGGCAATCATCGAGCGGGGATTGGCGTTGTAGGTATCGTCCACCAGGACCCCACCGTTGCGGAGCTTCAGGCAATTCATGCGCTGAGCTACCGGCGTGCAGCCGGACAGTCCGGCCCCGGCCTCCTCTGCTGAAACCCCCGTACTCAGGGCGGCGGCGGTTGCGGCAAGGGCATTTTGGGCATGGTGGATGCCCATAACCGGTAGCGACACAGGTATCTCGAAGCCCCCTGCGTTTATTCGAAATGATGTGTTTCCCTCGGAAACTACGATCTTCGAGCACACGGACACATCGGCGGCGCCATTTCTGAGAGAGCAGGTGATTTTTCGGGAGTTGATCTGTTGGGCGAAATGCGAAAGCATCGGGTCATCCAGGTTCACCACGGCAACGCCGTCCGAATCCAGCGATTTCCAGAGTTTTCCCTTCTCTTCCATGATGCGATCGATCGATTCAAGTCCTTCAAGGTGGGCCGGGTGTATGTTGGTGATGATCGCGGTAGTGGGAGAGCCGATCTGTGCCAAGCGCTCCATTTCTCCAGGAACGTTTATTCCCATTTCCACGACAGCGACGCTGTGCTCTTCGCTCAGGCCGAGCAGCGTGAGCGGAAGGCCAATCAGGTTATTGAAATTGCCCTTGTTCTTAAGCACTTTCCCGGTTCGGCTGAAAATGGCCGCGATCATCTCTTTGGTGCTGGTCTTGCCGTTGCTGCCGGAAACGGCGATTACCGGGATGTCGAACTTCATGCGGTGGAGCCGCGCCAGTTCGCCGAGCGCGTAAAGGGTGTCGCCTACTCTGATGACGGCCGCAGGAGTATTCCGGGAAAAGACGATGCGCTCCGACACGATTACCGCGCCGGCTCCCTTACTGATGGCGTCCGAAACGAAGGCATGCCCGTCGTGGTTTTCTCCGGGGAGGGCAATGAAGCAGTCTCCCGGCGCAATCTTCCGAGTGTCTGTGGAAATCGCCCGGACTTGCGCTCCGGGGTCCCCGGAAAGTATCTCGCCTCCAGCAGCCTCAGCCAGTGTCGCTACGGTCCTGAACATATTCTCTATTGTCCGGTCGGGGTTCTGTTAAAATACTCCCTCACCACCAGCCTGTCGTCAAATGAATGTTTGAGGGTTCCAACGATCTGGTAGGTTTCGTGCCCTTTGCCCCCAATAAAAATCGTGTCTCCGGGACGACCCATCGCCAGCGCGAGTTCGATGGCCTTTCGCCTGTCAACTTCCCGAATGTATCCCTTCCCGGCTGACAGCCCTCCGGCAGATCCCAATGCCGAGATCCCCGTCTGTTTCACTCCTGTCTCGATTTGGTCGATGATATCATCGGGCGGCTCGGACCGGGGATTGTCGCTCGTGACGACCACCAGGTCCGCCCGCTCTGCGGCGATTCTGCCCATGATCGGGCGCTTTCCCCTGTCGCGGTCGCCGCCGCAGCCGAATACGGCGATAAGCCTGTTTTCAGTCATTTCGCGAAGACAGGCAAGCGCCTTTTCCATTGCGTCGGGTGTATGCGCGTAATCTACAACTACCTGAAAGCCGAACCGGTTCGGTATCGCAACGCGCTCAAGACGCCCGTCCACGCGGGTAAGGTTTCGGACGCCCTCTTCAATGGCGTTTGACGCAATGCCCAGCGACACTGCCGCAGATATCGCGGCCAGAATGTTATAGAGGTTCAGGCTGCCCAGGAGCGGGGAATCAACCCTGATTTCCCCTTGAGATGTATGGACTTTCGCGGTGATACCCCTGGGACTGAACCGGACTTCTTCGACGAAAACACCATTTGCCCCTTTTTCCAAACAGGGGCCGGAGGAAATTATGCCGGAGTAACGAATGATTTTGGCTGCGCGGGTCCCGTTTTCAATTATTCTTCTGCCGTAATCATCATCTTCATTGACTACCGCCACAGAAAGATGTGGGTCAAGATAGGACGAGAAAAGGAGCTTTTTGGCCGCGAAATACTCCTCCATAGTCGAATGAAAATCAAGATGGTCCTGTGACAGATTGGTAAAAACCCCGGTCCGGAACTCGCATCCGGCAATCCTGCCAAGCGCGAGCGCATGAGATGAGACCTCCATGACGACGTGTGTAACTCCGTCCTGGAGCATGCGGTAAAAGAGTTTCTGGAGGTCCAGGGATTCGGGCGTGGTCATGGGAGCGGGAATTTGCTTTCCCGCCCACCTGTAGGCTAGGGTACCGAGGACTCCCGGACTTGATCCATGGCTCCGGAGAATGCTCTCGATGAGCAGTGAGGTTGTGGTCTTTCCATTGGTTCCCGTTATTCCAATGAGATTGAGCCTGGAAGCCGGGTGACCGTAGAAATTTGCAGATATTGCGGCAAGCGCCGCGCGCGAGTCCCGGACGCGCACAAAGCCCATTGAAAAGCCGGCGGGCATCTCGGTTTGGGCAACAATCGCAACGGCGCCGCGCGATAGAGCGTCGTCAATGAAATCATGCCCATCTGCACGCTTTCCCAAAACGCAGACAAACAGACTGCCTTTTTCCGCATGCCTGCTGTCACAGCACACACTGGACACGGGAACGTCCAGCTTGCCGCTTGCGCCAATAACTTCCAGACCGTGTATAAGCTGTTTGAGCGTATTCATCAGATTCGCATCGCCAAGTTTTTATTTATTTAACAAACTTCGTTCAGAACCAGTACCATTTTTACAGAAAGGCGACTTTTAAGAGAGGAATTAAGCAGCTCGGCTAATAAACCCCAGCTTCCCGCTCATCGATCTTTAGCGAGTACTTTTCAGGCGCTTCGGGCTTCGGAGCCGGCTGAATCTTCTTCGCAACAATCGGAACGGCCCCTGAGCTTTTTATAGAAGCCGATTTTTTCGAAGCTGTTTTCTGAGCGGATTTGGGGCCGGGCGTTTCGCCCGCAGTCTTCTTGCTGCCAGAGGCCTGTTTGACTTGAGCGGATGAGGCGTTAGCAGTGCGGATGTCGGGACTGGGTGTTGAATTTGGCACAGAGGGCATTACACCCAGGTAGGGCAGGACTTTTGCGGCAATATTCCGAAATACCGGCGCCGCAACGACTCCCCCATAAATAGCCCCATGTGGTTCGTGGACAACTACGGTAATTACCAGTTTGGGCTGCTCGGCCGGGACATACCCGGTAAAAACTGCGGTATACTTGTCCGAAGCGTAACGCTTCGTCGTTTTGTCCATTACCTGAGCAGTTCCAGTCTTGCCTGCCGCCGTGTAACCCTCGGGCGCCGCATTGACCCCTGTCCCGCCTTTCTGAGTTACAGAAACCATCATAGCACGAATCTGCTCAACTGTTCTCTTTTGAATTACTCTTCGTGTTTTGATCGATTGGAATTGCCTGACCGATCTTCCCTCCGCGTCAAGAACAGTGCCGGCGATTATCGGCGGGCCGTATTCCCCGCCGCCGGCTATCACGGCAATGGCGTTGGTGAGCTGCAGGCTGGTAATTCCAATGCTTTGTCCAAAGCCGGTTGTGGCCAGGTCGATCGGTCTCCACCTCTTTTGCGGTCTCACAAGCCCTTTGAATTCTCCCGGCAGATCGATCCCGCTCGGAGATCCGAAGCCGAAGTCGTGAATGTAGCGGGCGTATTTTTCGCTGCCGAAACGGAGCGCAATTTTTGCGGCCCCGATATTGCTCGAATATTTTATCACCTCCTCCATGGTGAGCCAGCCGTGAGGGTGATCGTCCTTTATGGAATGGCCTTCCAGGAAGCATTTGCCGTCTTCGCAGTATATTCTGTCGTTCTCCCGGACCATATTCTGATCGAGAGCGGCGCTCATAAGGAACACCTTAAAGGTGGAGCCGGGCTCAAAGGCGTCCGAGATGACGTGGTTGCGCCCAACCCCCTCTTTGGGGTCCTTTTTTTCCGGAATAATGTTCGGATCGAAAAAGGGCCAACTTGTCATGGCGAGCACTTGGCGAGTGTCGACGTCCATGACCACCACTTCCGCCTCTCTGGCCCTGTATTGCTGCGCCGCCTTCTCCAGTTCACGCTCAGCAACGTATTCAATGAAGGCGTCCAGCGTGAGCTTTACCCCGCAACTCTCGGCAGGCTCGGGAGGCGCCGATGAATTGAGCCACAGCCGCTTGCGCCCGCCGTCCCTCATCTGACAAACGGGGATTGGCTTGCCTCGCAGCACATCATCGAAAGATTTTTCTATGCCCTCTATACCGGCGCCGTCAATATTGACGAACCCCACAACCTGGCCGCCCACCTCCCGGTACGGGTAGAACCGCTTGTATTCATCGGTGAGGTTAAGACCAGGAGCTTTTAGCTTCTCTATTTCGATGGCCTGCTGATCTGAGAGGTGGCGCTTTATCCAGACGAAATGGCCGGAAGCAGTGAGCTTTTTTTCAATCGATCTGGCCGGTTCGTCCAGGATTTGGCTGAGAAGGGCCGCAGTTTTTGACGGGTTTTCGATTTGGCCTCCAAAAGCATAAAGCGAAGGCTGTGGAACCGAGTAGGACAACACTCGCCCCTGCCTGTCATAGATGGTGCCTCTATATGCGGGGACTGTAAACTTGGTGTTCAAACAGGCATTGGCGCGGCCCACCCAGAACGAGTGTTCGATCACCTGGAGAAGCCCGCAATCACCACAAAGTGGAAGAGCACGCGGCATGACCGGTAGCAGGAGTTCAGAGATTTCCGATGCTCGCGCCTTTCCATTTTTCTCTCCCGAATTCAACTGCGCCTGGTTTCGTTTCAAACTGCTAGCGCATCAACACTTTCTGATCCGGCCTGGGCGGCGCCAGGCTGAACTGGTTTCGGCCAATCTCCTCCAGCCGCTGGGGGTCTTGAAATCGAGACCACTCAATCGTCAGCTTCCGATGGACAGTGCTGAGGATCTCGTTTTCTTCGTAGGTTTTTGAAAGCCGATATCCGTTTTGGATTTGCTGAACGTAGAGCCAGACGTAAAAAATCGCACAGGTGACCAAGACAACGCCCAGAACGATTGCCGACGCAAGCCAGACCCACATGCGCACAGGCGCTGGGGCCCTTTGCCGGAAACCGGGATCGCTCGCCGGCTTCATGCTGAAAATTGGGGCGTTTGCTTTAGCTCTCTTCATATATCCCATTCCGGTCTCCTGTGACCAGGACCGGCGCCAGGGAAGTCCCGTGCAAAACTGCCCCCGGTTGACCTGCAGAACATGTCTGCCCTGGCAATCCGGTTAGAGCTTTGAGGCTCGGAGTAATCCGCAAGGTCGCGTCTGAAAAGAAAATGTGTTGAAGGGCAGCCGCTTCTTGAAAACCTTTTCTTTGAGGTGATAGCCTGCATAATTGCGCCCCTTCTGCTAAATTATCAGGTGAATTTCTCGAAACCTCCGATCTGGCCGGAGTCATCTTCGCTTATCTTTTGTTCCCCCTCCAAAGCTTTGGTCCCTTTTCTCGTGGGAAGAAGTTCTCCGGACGGTCACCCCCGCGGCCGTCCGGAAAAGCTTCCCTCTTTCCCTCCCCTTGCCCCGAAAAACCACTAACTATCCCCTTTCGGGGTGAATCCGGCCAGATTCCCCTGCGGGCCCCCTCAAACCCGGAGGGAAAAAGGCCGTGGCGCCCTCCGAAGCCAGCCTTTTGACAATCTACACTCAGTCCGGTGTGACCGATGGACACAGACTTAATTTCTCAACTGCCCTGAGCTTTGCGCTGCGTGCGCGCGGGTTGTGCTCAACTTCATCCAGCGAAGGCCGGAGAGCTTTTTTGGTAAGTAGCCGAACCATCGGTCTACCTTCGCACTCGCACGCAACGCGCTCGCTCGGACAACGACACGACCGGGCCCAGTTCCTGAACGTCTCTTTCACGATCCGGTCCTCCAGTGAATGGAAGGCGACCACGCAGATCCTTCCTCCATGTTTGAGAACGTCCAGGGCTTCGGGCAGAAAACGCTCCAAAGAATCGATCTCCCGGTTGACCGCTATCCGCAGGGCTTGAAAAGTGCGGGTGGCAGGGTGAATCCGGAAAGAGTCCCTCGTCTGCGGGACGGTTTTCCGTATCAGTTCGGCAAGTTCCCGCGTGTTCTCAATGCGGCCCTTTCGTCTTGTCTCCACAATCGCGCGCGCGATCCTTCTCGACAGCTTCTCCTCGCCGTATTGATAGATCAAGTCGGCCAGGTCCTTTTCCCGCAGAGTATTGACAAGCTCTGCTGCCGTTTGAGGCAAATCGCGATTCATGCGCATGTCGAGCGGCCCTTCTCTCAAAAAACTAAAGCCCCGTTGCGCGTCCTCTATCTGCAAACTCGAGACGCCGAGATCGACTACGATTCCATCGACCTCCTGGATGCCGTGCTTGCGAAGGACCCGGCGTATATCGGCAAAGTCAGCCTTCTCCAGAATGAGTCTTTCTCCATAGCCGCCGAGTCTTTCGTGCACAAGCGCTATCGCGTCCCCATCCCAATCCATTCCGAGCACGACCCCGTCCTCCGCGCTTTCTTCCAGAATGGACCGGGCATATCCCCCTCCCCCGATCGTGCCGTCAACGTAAATACCGCCTGGTTTGCAATTAAGAAGTTCAATCACCGGTTCAGGCATGACCGGAATGTGTTGACTTTCACTTGGGCTTTCATCCATACTAAAGCCCGGAATTCGCAATATTTTCCATTATCTTGTGCTCGTTCTGTTTGTCCCGGATGACCTGGAGGTCATACGTGTCCTTGTTCCAGATTTCGAAATTCGCGAGCATTCCGACAATGATTACCTCCTGGTCGAGGTGAGCATCTTCACGAAGAAGGGGAGGTATCAGTATTCGTCCCTGATTGTCGAACTCGCATTTTTCCGCGCCCGAAATTACAAGCCGCACAAAGGAGCGATGCTCGGGATGAACCTGGGAAAGACGCAATGCTTTGGCTTCCATCTCATCCCACTTCTCGGGCGGATAGGCAACTAGACAGTCCTCGTATTGGGAGATAATGAGAGCGTCGGTGTAATGGCCCTGTAAGACTTCCCTGAATTTTGCGGGTATTCGCAGGCGCCCTTTAGCGTCGAGCCTGGCGGCTGAGCGTCCTCTAAAGTTGGGTGAGTCCAAAATTCCCACTTTTTGCCCCTTTTGCCCACAATTCGCCACTTAGTCAATTCCTTAAAGCTTAAACAGCCTGTTTGTCAAGCTATTTTTGCGTTCTCACTGGAAAAATTTCGCAAACTTTGGATATCATGAGCAATTGAAGAAGAGAAAAATGAAATTCGTCAGTTTGCCGGGAAGTCCGAGAAGGCGGCAACGCAGGGCATCGTCATTGCATTGACCCTTCCGATTTAGGTTGGACATCTGTGCCTGCTGTGATGTAAACATGTAAAGTTCGATAGTGTAGTTAACAAGTCTGTCATACGAGGAAGGGGGTTCGATGGAAAGGACGCTTTCGATAATCAAGCCCGATGGAGTCAGCAAAGGGCTGGCTGGAGAGGTCATGAGGCGTCTTGAGCAGGCCGGTATCAGGATTTGCGCTATGAAGATGGTGCGGCTCACCCTGGACCATGCCGGGATGTTTTACGCGGTCCACAGGGAACGGCCGTTTTACAGCTCGCTTACTGAATTTATGGCATCGGGGCCGATCATTGCAATGGTGCTCGAAGGGGAAAATGTCATCCAGAGAAACCGTGAACTGATGGGGGCCACCAACCCCAAAGAAGCCTTACCGGGTACGATCAGGCGCGATTTTGCGAGCGATGTTGAAAAAAACATCGTCCATGGTTCTGACGGCCCTGAGACGGCTGCTCAGGAAATAAAGTTCTTCTTCAACGATCTCGAAATCCAGCACTGAAGGCAGGCATCACAAACAGGCAAGGCATCCCGCTGACGGCCCAACGCGCATGACTTCCGCCCAAAAGGCGGTGAGAGGGAATGACCAGATTAGACGAACCGGGCGGGATGCCTTCCGCGCTATGCGGAGCACATCGCAAAGTGTTAGGTACATTGTTAAGTGTTGTATATAAGTCTGTCATACGAGGAGAGGTTTATAGATGAAAGGCCGGCGTCAAACAGAGAGACTGGGAGCTGCTGCGGCAGCGGTGGGATTAATTCTTGGGGTCTGCGGCTGCGCGTCATTGCAAACGGCCGATACGGTGCAACAACCTGTCGCCGTCCAGGTCATGGAAAGCAATAAGGCGTCTGCCTCGGCCCGTGTTGCCTTCACGTCTGTAAACATTCCCTACATCCCGCCGCCAAACAGCATCGACCTGTGCGGCGAGCCGGTCCCCCTCGAAAGGCAGGATGTGTATGAGCGTTTCGACAAGGAATTCACCCTGGTTGTCTATAATCACGCTCAGGTCTATCTCTGGTTGAAGAGGATGGAGCGTTATTTCCCGGTAATCGAGGAGCGGCTCCATTACTACAATTTGCCTGACGATTTGAAGTACGTGGCCATTGTGGAAAGTGACCTGCTTCCGAATGCGTGCTCTCCCAAGGGGGCGGCCGGGCCGTGGCAGTTTATGCCTGGCACTGGAGCGGCTTACGGGTTGGATCGGAGAGGATCGGTCGATAAGAGGTACGATTTTGAACGCTCTACGGAGAGCGCTTTTCTTTTATTGAACGACCTATACAAAAAATATCATAGCTGGTCTCTGGCCATTGCGGCCTATAACTGCGGGGACAAGCGCATCCTTGACGAATCTCGCATCCAGGGCGTTCGCGACTACTATGATCTGAAGCTTCCTCAGGAAACCGAGCGCTACGTTTTTCGCATTCTCGCGGTAAAGGCGGTGCTGAGTAATCCTAATCAGTACGGGTACGACCTGCCCAAAGGGTGGGGATACCAGGAATTCAGGCTGGACCGCGTGACCGTATCGCTGTCCAGGCCCGTGCCGATTCAGACGATAGCGAACGCAGCCGGTACAACCTACCGCGAAATCAAGCGTCTCAACCCGATCTTCCGGTCAGACGATATCCCAGCGGGCAACCATGAAATCAATCTCCCGGTGGGGGCAGGTAAGATACTCGAGCGGAACTTCAGGGCCGGAAATGACGCACCTGTCGGGACGGTAAGCCCGGAAAACTCTACGGCACAGGGGCAGGAATTACCGGCTCCCGGCACACCGGCCGTGACTCCGGCTTCTGCGTCCTCTCCGTCCCGGATCGCAGTGGCCATCCCGTCAGCGAAGGCAGGGTCACCCAAAGCGAAACAAAAAGCCGGGGAGAAGATTTACCTGGTCAAGAAGGGGGATAGCCTCTCGGCTATTGCCCAGCGTTACCAAATGAGCACGCAGGAGCTGAAATCCGCCAATAAGCTGAAATCAAACGACCTGAAACCAGGACAGAAATTGCGGATTCCGTGAGCTGATATCACAGTATGAGGGAAACAGGATGAGAAGAACGGGGTTGCTTTATGACGAAAGATTCATGCTGCACAAAACCGGGCCTGGGCACCCGGAAGCTCCCGAAAGGCTGACATCGATCCTGCGCGGCCTGGAGGAGGCGGACCTTCTCCCGAAACTCATCCTTATTCCAGCCACTGCCGCCGAAATGCAGTGGGTAGAGAAGGTCCATTCGCCCAAGTACATACACAGGTTCGAGGAAGCCTGCTCGCTCGATCTTGGCGAACTGGACGGCGCCGACAACCAGATCTGCCGGCAAACCTACGAAACGGCCCTGCTCGCTGTGGGCGGCATTCTCAACGCAGTCGATATGCTTATGGAGGGGAAGATCGATAACGCTTTCTGCGCTGTGCGTCCGCCGGGTCACCATGCTGAAATGAATGAGGCCCTCGGCTTCTGCTTTTTCAACAATGTAGCGATCGCGGCCCGTTATCTGCAAGTCCGGTGGAACGCCGGGCGAATCGGCATCGTCGATTTCGACGTGCATCACGGCAACGGAACGCAGCACATATTCGAGGAGGACCCCAACGTCTTTTTCTATTCAATTCACGAACACCCCTCATTTGCGTATCCGGGCACGGGCCGCGAGTTCGAAAAGGGTTCAGGCCCCGGATTGGGAACTACTCTTAATTCTACTATCCTTCCCGGACAGGGCGATCAGGAATACAGGCGCAAGATAATGAGGGACCTGATTCCGGCGTTCGATGAATTCATGCCCGAAGTTATCCTTGTATCTGCGGGTTTTGACGCGCACGCCGCAGATGACATGTCCGACATTAAACTCTCGACTGAGGGTTTTTCCTGGATAATGAAAAGGATTTTTCGAATGGCGGTCCAGTATGCCGACGGTCGTCTCATTTCCGTCCTGGAAGGGGGATATTCGATGGATGTGCTTCCGGAGCTCGTCAGAAATCATGTCGGAATACTACTGGACCTGTAAGCACTCACACTCAGTTTGAAGGGGGGTCATATGTTCATTGACAAATCTATGACCAGGGATCTTGTAACTGTCAGTCCGGAGACGGGAATACTTGCAGCGCAGACCCTGATGGCCCAGAACAGGATCAGGCACCTGCCTGTCGTTGTCGAAGATGACATCCTGGTCGGGATCGTTACCGACCGGGACATAAGAAGCGCCATGCCTTCGTCGGTTCTTGCCGAAGCTGAAAAAGCGTCCGAGGAAAGACGGCTGGCGGCCATGAAGGTCAAAGACATTATGACCGCCAACGTTGTAACCGTCTCCCCGACCCAGACGCTGGAAGACGCGCTCCTGATGATGCAGGACCTCAAAGTAGGCGCCTTCCCTGTTGTCGATCCGGAGGGAAAGCTCAAAGGAATAATATCCGTGCGGGACCTGACACGGGCGTTTGTCAACGTGCTCGGGCTGCAGGAGCCAGGCGCCCTCCTCGGTATTGTGGTCGAAAACAAACAAGGTCAGATGAAAAAAATCGTCGACGCCATAACGGAAACGGGCGTTTCATTCGGGAGCATCCTGGTATCACGGGTGTGGGAAGAAGGCAAAAGGGCCGTTTTCCCCTATCTTCTCACCAACAACATCTCTAAAGTAAAAAACCACCTGCGTGAACGGGGTTTTACACTGCTTGACCCGATGGACTGGTATCTGGATCAGTTGCCGAAGAGGTAACTTCCCGGGTATCGGTTTCCGGATACCGGATAATCACGGCAGGGCTTCAAACTCTACGCTCCTCGTATGATAGACTTATATAGTACCCTACCGAAAAAAAATAACCACTCTGCGTCGTGCGAGCGCCTAGCGGGCACGACGACCGCGCGACACGTCTATCTGGCGCGTTGGGCGTTCGCGGGAGGCCTGGTGACTGCGTTGGCGGCCGGCGGAGGAGCGTGGGCTGCGGGCGGCGCACAGATATTCGTGACGCTTAAATGCGGCATAGGCCACAAACCTGACAAAAAGGCCGCGGCCATATCACTGGCAGAGATCGTCCAGACCTATTCCGATAAGGCCAAGCTCGTCAAATTTTTCAAAGGAGAGTTGAAGCCGCTCATCGAGAGCGAAAAGTGGGGCATGATGCGTGGGCAGCTCGAACATATAAAGGCCCTGCCGGACCAGGACAAGGAAGCGCTCGCAGACTATGTCCTGAGTTTCAGGTAGTCTTTTTGCGCTGTTTGTAATATCCGGTTGCGAAGGAGAGTCTCCTCACTTTGTTTTTCGCGGGTGAAATTAAAGAGGAATGGCATGGAAGGGATCGACGGTAAACAACAGTTTTCTCTTTCGCCTCTCAGACCGGAATATGTGGGCGCAATGAGCATTATACTGTGCTCGATGGACCCCTGGCTCACCCTGGAATACAGGCCGGAGGCCTTCGAGTTTTATCTGCTGCACGCGGACCCGGCGCTCAGCCGTTATGCTGTAATGATTTCCGGAGATGTTTGCGGGGTTGTGTCAGTGAGGTCTCCGTGGCTTTTTGGGCCGTTCATCGAGCTCATGGCCCTCTTCGATGGATTTCGGGGCAAAGGAATTGGGCGCCGGGTCATCGACTGGGTCTGCGACCGGTATAAACCTACAAACTTATGGGCTACGGTATCCTCTTTCAATCTAAGGGCGCAAAAATTCTACAGCAGTGCAGGTTTCGAGAAAACGGCGATTCTGGAGGACCTGGTAAAGCCGGGCTGGAATGAAATTCTGCTCAGGAAAAGAATGGCTGCGCCGAATCGACGCTGACACCCAGAAAAAAGAAATGGCCGGTGGAAGTCCCCCGGCCTTTTATTCCAAGAAGATAAATGCTGTAGTTACTTCTTCATGTGTCTCTTGAACATCGCTTCGCACTTTTCAGCGGCTGCTTCGGCCCTGCGAGCGGCGTTCTCAGCCCTCATCGCGGAAGCCTCGGCTGCTCTGGCGCTGGCTGTACATGATTGTTCGATTGACTGACACTTATCCATACAGGTCGCGTAAGTATCCGTCGTAGCCTTCGTGCCGCAGCAACCGGGGATCATCGTAAAAGCCAATGCAACAACAAACAAAACTGCTACTATTCTCTTCATGCTCTTTCCTCCTTAGAAACCGATTAGATTAACTACCATGTGGCTTTCGAAACCCTCCTTACTGTCTGTGGTATTCCCACCTCCTCTCGAGTCCAAAATTAGCGAAATCGATCTTTTGGCAGTGTCTTAGACCACCTATGCGACCTTCCTAAAAGAAAACAACTAAGATGCTACGACACCTGTTCTATAAAATCAAGAAATTTTTTGTCCAGCCATTACCCCATATACACTGGAGGCGCCGGGAAATCGGATGCTCCTTTTCTTGCCCGAAAGGGAGTGAACGGATGGTCTCACCCCGTTTGCGCGGCCGAGTGAGTCCGACTGCACCTGTTACTGCGTCATTTCAGCCACCTTGAGCGAGTCGTCCTCGTAAGCGTTTCGCGTCACATCGGTGGGGACTCCATTTTGCATGCTCATCGCCACCATGAATTTCCTCTGATCCACATCTTTTGCAAGGGGATACTGCGCCAATCTATCGAACGCATATTTGGCATAATCAGGAATCTTCTTATAAACATCCGGAAAGGCCTGTACAAGTATCCGCCCGTTTTTTCGGCCGAATTTGAGCGGTTCGTAGATGATCTCGAGCTTTGTTCCAATCGCTACCTGAGGATACAAGATGCGTATGTGCTCGGGGTAGCAGCGAATGCAGCCGTGGCTAACGAGTCGTCCGACTCCCCAGGGCATGGAAGTCCCGTGAACTCCGTAGGGGCCTGCCGAAAACTTCATGACGAATTCCCCCATCGGGTTCTCCGGGCCGGGCGGCATTACAGCCATGCCATATTTTTCCTGGAGCGAAGCGGGAACATACCAGTACGGATTGGGCCTTTTCTCATTTATGTAAAAGGACCCAAGCGGACTTTCCCATCCTTCGTCGCCTATCCCGATCGGATAGGTCTGAACGGTTGAACTGCGCTGGTCGAAAAAGTACAGCCTCAACTCGGGGACATTTATTACCAGTTGATAATGCTGACTGGGCGGAAGCACCCAGAAGGTCGGAATAAAAATCCTTTTGCCCCTGGGCGGAATCCATGCATCCATTTTTGGAAAAAGGAGTTCAACGGAATTGTAGCCCAGGCCGTTTCTCCTCGCTATGTCCAGGAGAGTGTCCTTATGTTTGATATTGTACCACCTCGGAGACCCCACCACGGTCAGGTCCGGGATGCGATACTCGAATTTTTGAACGGTTGCCGTGAATATTTCTTCTTTTTCTTCTTCGGCAAAGGCAAAGGAACAGAAAAGGAGGGTGAACATGAGAAAAAACCAAAGCCCTGCAACCCTTTTCAATTTCATAAGCTGTTTCCCCAACATGCCGCAGTTTTGAGCGGTCTCGCACGAGTTGCCGTACAATAAAGACTCTCGGATTTCAGATCAAGTCCTTTTTGATACCGAAATCCTCTCGCGTCAAGCACAAAAAGAGGGCCGGCGCGACGACCGGGCGCGATAGCCTGCAATTAAGGGAAATCTGTTCTCGTTCTTCCTGTCAAAAAAGAATAAGCACGAATGGCAGTATGTGAAGCCTGAGCGAATGGATTTCATCCATCGGCTAATTTGCTTTTCACGGTCAGCGAAAGTTCTGCAACGGCCTCTTTAGCTCTTGACATTTCCATTATTCTATGAGGTAAATTTTGAGGAGTAAACCATCACCGCCCCCGTCGATGGCTTTTAAAAACCGGGACTAAGACTCCTGGCAATGTCGGCTGTCGTTATTATTCCAGAGATGCAATTGCTCGGTTCTCATTTCCTCTGCCGAGGTCCAACAGCGATTCCCTGGCCGATATGCGGGGCGGGGCAACAATATTGTCCTGTTTCGTCCGCCCGGCGGGGGAGAGCTTCCAGGACTGCGCCTTCAGGGTAATTCCGGCCCTCTTCGCAGCGCTCCTCTCGACCCGTGGAGACATACTCATTGCAGGCCACGCCGGTGTCAACCGCATCCTGATCTGCCAGGCCATGGGGAAATCCATGGATACCGTCCGCAAGGAATGGCGCCTTATTTCAGTGTACATGCTTGGAGAGATGATCGAAGTGAATAGTTCGCGCTAAACACAACATTCACTGAAAAGGAGGTATCCATGAAGCCATCGGTGTTCTCCGCCACTTCAGTTCAAGAAGTCGAAGCTCATCTTGAAAATGCTTCCAAAGAGGGACTAAAACCCACGTTGGCAATCGTTTTCAGCTCGCCTGCCCATGACTTGAAAGGATTGGGGGCAATCTTTGCCAGGCACGACATCGACGTTTTCGGAGCAAGCACCGCTGGGGAGATTTTTAATGACGAGGTGCATGCAGACTCAATTGTGGCGATGCTGCTTGATATTGGCCGCGATGTCTATTCACTGGAGATGTTTCATGGAAAGGACAAGTCCTCCTTGCAAGTCGGTCAAAACATCGGGGAGTGGGCAAAGACCGTTTACGACAATCCCGCGTTAATGGTAGCGTCCGGTGGCCTTCTTGCCAATGGCGAGCACATCGTCAACGGGATTATTTCAGCAATGGGACGTCAGGTTCCGTTGTTCGGAGGGCTTGCCGGTGACGATCTTAAGATACAAGAAACGTCTGTATTCAGCGTATCACAGGTCACATCAAATGGCGTTTTGGCCCTGGTTTTTGACGGAAATGTCATGGGTCTTCAAGGAGTGGCTTTCAGTGGATGGAAGGCAATAGGCACGTCAAAAACTGTCACCAGGGCCGATGGTAATATCGTCTACGAGATAGATCATGAGCCTGCACTGGACATCTATAAGAAGTACCTGGACTTTGGCGATGATCCCATAGCCGCGGTTTCCCTTGCGGGTGAATATCCCCTGGTTTTGAACCGGGATGATGGCTCGTCTGTCATCAGGGCGCCATTCACCATCAACCAGGATAAGTCAATGGTGTACGCGGGGTCTGTGCCTGAAGGCGCCAAAGTACGCTTTGGCATGGCGCCGGGCATCGAAATTGTCAATCAGGCCATCGAACAAATGTCGGAATTCAAAGGGCAAACTCCCAGGTCAGACGCCGTTGTGCTCTTTTCCTGCAAAGCGCGGCACATGGCGCTGGGGCCAATGGTTGAGGATGAAGTCTCTGCTGTTCACAAGCTTTGGGACGTTCCGCTGGTTGGATTTTTTACCTATGGCGAAATAGGGCCTGCGTTACAGGGGGGGTGCGATTTTCATAATCATACGCTCGTACCCGTCCTGATTTACGAGAAGTGAATCGTTCGCGCTAAACAGAACCTTCACTGAAAAGGAGGTCTTTATGAGGCCATCGGTGTTCTCCGCCACTTCAGTTCAAGAAGTCGAAGCTCATCTTGAGGATGCTTCCAAAGAGGGACTAAAGCCCACGTTGGCAGTCGTTTTCAGCTCCATTGCCCACGACTTGAAGGGATTAGGGGCAATCTTCGCCAAGCACGACATCGACGTTTTTGGAGCAAGCACTCATGGAGAGATATGTAACGACGAAATCTATGAGGAGTCGATCGTGGCGATGTTGCTTGACGTCAGTCGCGACGCCTACCAATTAAGGGTTTTTGACGGGCAGGAGAAAACGTCCGGTCAAATCGGTCAAAGCGTCGCTGAATGGGGAAAGACTGTTTACGATAATCCGGCGTTCATGGTGGTGTCCGCTGGATATCGGGCCAATGGCGACCACATCGTCAAGGGGATTATTGACGAAAATGGGGAGGCAGGTGCCGCTGTTTGGCGGCCTGGCCGGCGACGATATGAAGTTCGAAGATACATTCGCTTTTGACGGGTCACGGGTCATCTCAAATGGCGTCCTGGCTTTGATTTTTGATAGCAATGTCATTGGCCTGCAAGGAGTGGCTTTCAGCGGGTGGAAGGGAATAGGCACGTCGAAAACTGTAACGAAAGCCCAAGGCAATATCTTGTATGAGATGGATGGTGAGCCTGCACTCGATATCTACACGAAGTATCTCGATTGTGGTGTTGATCCGGTAGTCGCCGCTGGGCTTGCGGTTGAGTATCCCCTGTTTTTGAATCGGGATGACGGCTCGGCCGTACTTAGAGCAGTGATGCACGTCAACGAAGATAAGTCAATAGTCTACGCCGGATCTGTCCCTGAGGGTGCAAAAGTACGCTTCGGCATGGCATCGGGGACTGAAGTTATCGACCGCGCCATCGAGCAAATCTCGGAATTCAAGCGGCAAGCTCCTCGGTCAGAGGCTATGGTCCTGTTTTCCTGTGCGGCGCGGCATCTTGCGTTTGGTCCGATGGTGGAGGATGAGATTTCGGCTGTACGCAAACTTTGGGACGTTCCACTCGTTGGGTTCTTTACCTCCGGCGAAATCGGACCTCTTTTGCAGGGACGGTGCGATTTTCATAATCATACGCTCGTACCTGTCCTGATTTACCAAAAGTGAATCGTTCGCGCTAAGCACAACTTCCACTGAAAAGGAGGTCTCTCATGAAACCATCGGTGTTCTCCGCCACTTCAGTTCAAGAAGTCGAAGCTCATCTTCAAAATGCTTCCAAAGAGGGACTAAAACCCACGTTGGCAATCGTTTTCAGCTCCGTCGCACACGACTTAAAGGCAGTAAGCGTGGCTTTCGCCAAACATGATATCGACGTTTTCGGAGCAAGCTCCGCTGGTGAGATATGTAACGACGAATTTCTTGAGGAGTCGATCGTGGCGATGTTGCTTGACGTCAGTCGGGACACCTACCGGTTAAAGGTTTTCGAGGGGCGGGAGAAAACGTCCTCTCAAATTGGCCAAAACATCGGAGAATGGGCAAAGACTGTTTACGAGAATCCGGCATTAATGGTTATGTCGGGTGGAATTCTGGCCGACGGCGATGGCATCCTCAATGGAATTATTAACGAAATGGGGAGGCAGGCGCCGCTGTTTGGCGGCATGGCCGGCGACGATCTCAAGGCCCATGAGACATTCGTGTTTGACGGGTCACGGATCACCTCGAACGGCGCCGTGGCTTTAATTTTTGACCGCAATGTCATTGGGCTGCAAGGGGTGGCTTTCAGCGGATGGAAGGGAATTGGCACCTCGAAGACCGTCACCAAAGCCCGGGGCAATATCGTCTATGAGATAAATGGTGAACCCACACTCGATATCTACAGGAAGTATCTCGATTTTGGTCATGATCCTTCGGTCGAAATTACAGTTGTTCTTGCGTCTCAGTATCCCCTGCTTTTGAATCGGGATGACGGCTCGTCTGTACTGAGGGCAGTGGTGCATATCAACGATGATAAGTCGCTGGTTTACGCGGGGTCCGTGCCTGAAGGCGCAAAAGTACGCTTCGGCATGGCGCCCGGGCCTGAAATTATCGACCATGTCATCGAGCAAATCTCGGAATTCAGCCGGCAAGCTCCTCGCTCAGAGGCTATCGTCCTTTTTTCTTGCGTGGCGCGGCATCTTGCGCTTGGCCCGATGGTGGAGGACGAGATTGCGGCCGTTCGCAAACTTTGGGACGTTCCACTCGTCGGGTTCTTTACCTACGGCGAGATCGGGCCTGTCTTGCAGGGGAGATGCGATTATCATAACAATACGCTGGTGCCGGTCCTGATTTATCAAAAGTGAATCGTTGGCGCTAAACACAACCTTCATTGAAAAGGAGGTCTCTATGAAGCCATCCGTGTTCTCTGCCACTTCAGTTCAAGAAGTTGAAGCTCATCTTAGGGATGCTTTCAAAGAAGGAGTAAAACCCACTCTCGCAATCGTTTTCAGCTCCCCTGCCCATGACTTGAAGGCATTGGGGGCAATCTTCGCCAAGCACGACATCGACGTTTTCGGAGCAAGTACCAATGGAGAGATTTTGAATGACGGGCTGCATGAAGAGTCAATTGTGGTTATGCTGCTTGATATTGGTCGCGAATTCTATTCACTGGGGATGTTTGATGGAAAGGACAAGTCCTCCTTTCAAGTCGGTCAAAACATCGGGGAGTGGGCAAAGACCGTTTACGACAATCCCGCGTTAATGGTAGTGTCCGGGGGCCTTCATTTCAATGGCGACCACATCGTCAACGCGATTATTTCAGCAATGGGGCGTCAGGTTCCGTTGTTCGGAGGGCTTGCCGGTGACGATCTTAAGGTAATAGAAACGTTTGTATTCAGTACATCACAGGTCACATCAAATGGCGTTACGGCCCTGGTTTTTGACGGAAATGTCATTGGTCTTCAAGGAGTTGCTTTCAGTGGATGGAAGGCAATAGGCACGTCAAAAACCGTCACCAGGGCCGATGGCAATATCGTCTACGAGATAGATAATCAGCCTGCACTGGACATATACATGAAATACCTGAAAGTTCCCAATGATCCCGCAGCCGCGCCTGGCCTTGCGGGTGAATATCCCCTCGTTATGAATCGGGATGATGGCTCGTCTGTCCTCAGGGTGGCACTGATCCTCAACCAGGATAAGTCAATGGTCTTCGCGGGGTCTGTGCCTGAAGGCGCCAAAGTACGCTTTGGCATGGCGCCGGGCAGCGAAATTATTGATGAGGCCATCGAACAAATGTCGGAATTCAACCGGCAAAATCCCAGGTCAGACGCCTTGGTGCTCTTTTCCTGCAAAGCTCGACACATGGCATTTGGGCCAATGATCGAGGATGAAATCTCCGCTGTTCACAAGCTTTGGGACGTTCCGATGGTTGGATTCTTTACCTATGGCGAAATAGGGCCTGCGTTACATGGGGGGTGCGATTTTCATAATCAATCGCTCGTGCCCGTCGTGATTTACGAGAAGTAAACTGCTTACGCTAAACACAACCTTCACTGGAAAGGAGGGCTCTATGAAGCCATCCGTGTTCTCCGCCACTTCAGTTCAAGAAGTCGAAGGTCATCTTCAAAATGCTTCCAAAGAGGGGCCCAAACCTACGTTGGCAATCGTTTTCAGCTCCCCTGCCCATGACTTGAAAGACTTGGGGGCAATCTTCGGCAGGCACGACATGGACGTTTTCGGAGCAAGCACCGCTGGAGAGATTTTGAATGACGAGGTGCATGCGGGCTCAATTGTGGCGATGTTGCTTGATATTGGCCGCGAAGTCTATTCACTGGAGATGTTTGATGGAAAGGACAAGTCCTCCCTGCAAGTCGGTCAAAACATAGGGGAGTGGGCAAAGACCGTTTACGACAATCCTGCGTTCATGGTAGTGTCCGGTGGCCTTCATGCTAATGGCGAGCACATCGTCAACGGGATTATTTCAGCAATGGGGCGTCAGGTTCCGTTGTTCGGGGGGCTTGCCGGTGACGATTCTAAGGCACAAGAAACGTTTGCATTCAGCGCATCACAGCTCACATCAAATGGCGTTATGGCCCTGGTTTTTGACGGGAATGTCATTGGTCTTCAAGGAGTTGCTTTCAGCGGGTGGAAGGCAATAGGCACGTCAAAAACCGTCACCAGGGCCGATGGCAATATCGTCTACGAGATAGATAATGAGCCTGCACAGGACATCTATATGAAGTATCTAAACATTGGCGTTGATCCCTCCCTCGCGGCTGAATATCCCCTGCTTGTGACTAGGGATGATGGCTCGTCTGTCCTTAGGTCGCCGATGATCTTCAACGAAGATAAGTCATTGGTCTACGCGGGGGGTGTGCCTGAAGGCGCAAAAGTACGGTTTGGCATGGCGCCCGGCATCGAAATTGTCGATCATGCCATCGAACAAATGTCGGAATTCAAACGGCAAACTCCCAGGTCGGACGCCATGGTTCTCTTTTCCTGCGTAGCGCGACAGTATGCCCTTGGGCCAATGATTGAGGATGAAGTGACCGGTATTCGCAAGCTTTGGGACGTTCCGATGGTTGGGTTCTTTACCTATGGGGAAATAGGGCCTGCGTTACATGGAGGGTGCGACTTTCACAATCAATCGCTCGTGCCCGTCCTGATTTACGAGAAGTAAGTTCTTCGGGGGCTTGCGGTATGAAAGCTAATCTTGACAAGCTGAAGCACGCCGTCGGGGAGTTGATTGTTACCGATGACGGCAGAAAAATGGTGCTGGGATTGCTCGGTCAAATCGAGAAGGGGTTTAAGACGCTTGACTTCAGATTGGAAAGGGCGTTGAAAGACAAGAATACCCTTTCCACCTTACTCTCCCGTACATCCGAAGATCTTGAAAAATCATCGGAACTCGTCCAAAAAATGTTCGGTCGCTACCTCTCCACCGAGGTGATGAATTCTCTGCTCGACGATCCTTCGGCCCTGGAACTGGGAGGCGAGAAACGAAAGGTCACCATCATGTTGAGCGATCTGAGAGGCTTTACAGCATTGTCGGAGCGTCTCAACCCCGAGCAGGTGGTTCAACTTCTGAACTCTTACTTTGAAGTCATGGTAGACGTAATCTTACAGTATCACGGCACCATCAATGAGATCATAGGCGACTCGCTGCTGGTTATTTTTGGAGCGCCCAAAGAGATGCCGGACCGAGCCAAACGGGCCATAGCCTGTGCAATAGAGATGCAGAACGAAATGGCAAAGGTCAACGAGCAAAACCGGGGCCAGGGCCTGCCTGATCTGGAGATGGGAATCGGCCTCAACGAAACCGAGGTGATTGTCGGCAACATCGGTTCGAGCAAAAGAAGCAAATATGCCGTGGTAGGCAGTGGCGTAAACATGACGAGCCGGATCGAATCCTATACCGTAGGAGGACAGATACTCATTTCAGAATCCGTGCGCCGGGAAGCGGGAGAGATTTTGCGCATTGACGCTCAATGGGACGTGTTTCCGAAAGGGGCGGAAAAACAGTTGAGGGTGTACGATGTTGGTGGGATTGCCGGAGGTTACAACCTGGCTTTGACAAGTAAAGAACAGCTCCTTATAACACTGGCTCGGCAAATTCCGATACGGTACACGGTCCTCGAAGGAAAAGACGTTGGGGTGAAAGAACAGGAAGGCTCTTTCGTCCGGCTCTCAAAAAACTGCGCGGAGATTATGTTGGATCAACCGGTCAGCGTTCACACGAATCTCAAGATGAACTTGGAACATGTAAGTGAAAAACTGTCTGTCAGAGATTTTTACGGGAAAATAATCAAGCACCTTGCTGAAAATGGGTCTTGCAGTGTGATCCGATTTACCTCGATACCGCCTGAGGTTGATGCCTATTTCCAAGCGCACCTCCAGCACCCACTCGAACGTGGGGACAGGCAGAAGCCACCCCCCGTCTTTGGTCGGGGGTCATATCCCTACGAGTAATCAAAGCGCAAAACTGATTCCATTTCGTCAGTCCTCTGAATCCACTCTACTTGCCCGGCTTGAACGTGCGAGGCAAGAACTCGAACACGGCTCATCACGAGGCGGGGTCAAGGCCATCAGATACAAGACGGATATCGACTAAATTCAGCATATTCGTGATGGATTGCGCTGGTTACTGCGGACTTCGAAGGTGAGCAGGCAATAGCGCTTGCACAATCGACTCGAAGACCGATCTAATAAACCCCAACTTTTCAGACAATGGAGCGTACAATGCCAAAGTATCTCGCTCAGGGCAACTATGTGGGAGACGGGTTGAAAGGGCTGCTTAAAGATGGAGGCTCCGGCCGACGCGCCGCTGTGGAAAAGCTATTCAAGTCGCTCGGGGGAACCGTGGAATCTTGGTACTACACCTTCGGCGAATACGACTTCTTAGGTATCATGGATGTGCCGGACAACGTAACCTTGGCGTCAATCGCCCTAACGGTCAGGTCCTCTGGGCTCGTCACGGTCAAGACGACCGTCCTCATGACCCCGGAAGAGATGGACGAAGCCGTGAAGAAGTCCCCCGTGTACCGGGCGCCCGGGCAATAGGAGCGCGGACGGCCCAAAGCTTTTGATAGCGGTTGGGGTAGAGCTGCTCAACGGATTTCCATCAAAGCAGTTCAAGCAGTTCGGCGGGCTTTGCGATGAGCTTTCTGGCGCCGCTTGCGATAAGCTCTTCGGCGTTTCGAAATCCCCATAGCGCGCCGACTGCGTACATCCCGGCCGCATTTGCGGTTTTCATGTCAGTGCCTGTATCGCCGAGGTAGATGAAGCCGGCAGGCTCAACTCCGAGCCGGTTGGCAATTTCCAGCGCCGAAGAAGGGTCTGGCTTGCGGGGGACAGACGGGCTCTCGCCCATGACGACCTCGAAGCGCCAGCTGGGCAGAAGCCCCTCTACCGCCCTTTGCGTCAAATCATGGGGCTTGTTGGAAAGCACGGCCATCTTCAAGCCGCACGCGGTCAACGCGTCAAGAAGTTCCGGAATTCCGGGATAGGGCCGGCTTTTCACGTTCCAGTTGCGCTCATATATCTGCCGCATCATTTCGAGGCATCGGGATATCAGCCGGGGGTCGGTTTTGGCCGAATCCGGAAGGGAGCGCCTGACAAGGTTCTCTATGCCCTCCCCGAGGAAATACTTGTACTTTTCTAATTCATGGGTGGGAAATCCGAAATGGCGGAGAGTGCTGTTCATCGAATCGGCCACGTCCTGGAGAGTGTCCAGCAGCGTACCGTCAACATCCAAAATTATGGCCTGAAAATCTTTAGCGCGATACAATCCTTATTTCCGCTCCTCAGACAGGGATGTTTCCAGGCGCACATCCGCCAATAGCCTCTTGATTGCCGCCCGGTGCTCGTCGGATGCGTGCAGAAACATCACACCCAAATTGAACGAATCTTTCTCCTGGTCAGTGCTGTACCAAACTATTCTGACCGGTGTCCAGAGGGCGGCCTCGGGCAGGCTGACCTTCAAAGTAAACCGGCTCGATTCGCTTCCGATCACTATATGATAAGGGCCGACATTCAGCGTTTTTAATTCCAGCCGCGCACCGGTTGCCGAGACCTCCGTCACCCTGACCTCAACATTTTCTTCATGGTTCAGGAAAAGACAGGTGAGCGTACCGGCCCATGCAACCTTGAATCGCTCCGCTTGTCTTCTATCAGTACCCTGTTTCCTATCGGCCATTTGCAAATGTCCTTTTACGGAGCGCGCCTGAACCCTACTGCCTGGGTGGATAAGGGTCTCCTTGCCATTGCCGCCTGAAGGTATTTGTAGATTTCCCCACGGTCCAGCGCGGAGGCGTAAACAATGGGCTTCATATTGTGAATGTCTGTGGTGTGAACGTTTGCGCCCGCCGTGACAAGAAGGCAAACAACATCGTAGTGGGCGTAAATCGTCGCAACCGTAAGGGCCGTTCTGCCGAACTCATCCTTTATTTCCGTATTAGCGCCTTTGGAAAGCAAAAGGTCGACAATCTGAGAAAAGCCTTCCCGTGAAGCATGCATAAGAGCGGTCTGTCCTTGAGCATCCTGCTGGTTTAATCGAGCATCACTGGCAAGAAGGAGTCTTACCACTTCAAGGTTACCGTTCATGCTGGCGCCCATAAGGGCGTTAATTCCCGCTTTTTTTAGCCTGGGGACTTCCAGGATGCTCTGAAGGTTCAGGTCAGCCCCTTGCGTCATGAGCATCTCGACTACTTGAGTGTGGCCTGCCCAAGCTGCCTGCATGAGGGCAGTTATTCCGAAAGTGTCCGTCAGGTTTACCACAGCGCCCTTGCCGAGCAGCAATTGGGTCAACTCCGAACTGCCTTGGAGAGCCGCGTGCATCAGGGGGGTCATTCCATCACGGTCCCTGCCGTTCACATCGGCGCCGGCGGCAAGCAACTTGAGGACCGTCCCGGATGCCTGCGAGTTAACGGCCGCAAATAACTCCTGGTTTAATTGTTCGCGCTTGGCCGCCGCCGCCCGGGCCTTGATTTGAGCTTCTGACATAATCTCGCCCGGTTTTAACTGTTCCTGTTTTTGCTGTCCGAGTGCAGGGGCCGAAAAGGCCAGAAGCAAACACAGGGAGCAAATCAAAACTCCACATTTGCTCTCTTTCATATCGTTTCCTCCCGCTTCACTGGTTCATAAGATTGAGCGCTCTTACCGGCGCGCTGGATCAGACCTGAGGATGCAAATTACAGGCCGTCTCAATCTGTGCGAAACCCTTACGACAAGGGCGGAGCGGTTTGCAAGTATCTAATCACACTTTATACAAAAATTTACAAGAATATTTTAAATCTCAAATTGAGGTGTAACGGGGCTTAAGTGGCCTGGTCCCCCATCCACGGGTGGTTATCGGCGCTGGAACTCGATTTTGTAATTCGATTCCGGCTAACGACCGAGATCGAATTCATAACTTTCCGAAAGCGATGAGAAAATCTTGACTGGGACTATAAAGCTTTGCAGAAATTGCAGGAAATAATTAGATTACCTGAATTCGGCAAATCCGCGCCTCGCGGGTGAGTGGGTGGGCTGTAGAGATCGGTTTCGGCGGCGCAGCGAAGAAGAAGACGTTATCGATATCGACGAACTCGCTTGCCAGGGATGCGGGTCCTGTGCTGCCATCTGCCCCAACAGCGCCTCGGTTGTCCGGGGCTGCAGCGACCGGCAGGTTATGGCTATGCTGGATGCAGCGCTGGAATAGGAACGAATTATGAGTCCAGATGCGTTAGGGCCAACAGGAATCATTTATCGTTCCTAATCGGTTTTGGCATGTAACGGGGGAACAACTCTGTTCGGATCTTTCCGACAGGACCTCCTGTCAACAACAAACAGGGCCGGCCATGTTCAAGGGCGCAGTCAAAATTTACAGCAGTCTTATCTCAAAGCTTATAGCTCTGGTGGGGCTGGTTCTTTTTGTCTGCATTTTCACCTGGGCATACTTCAACATAAACTACCAGAAAGAAAACAGGCTCCAGAGCATCATTGAATCATGCGACCGGCTCGGCAACACCATCAAGCTGGGCACCCATTACGCGATGATGCTCAATTCGAGAGAGGATATCAATGAGATAACAAAGAACATCGGCAAGCAGGAGGGTATCGAGAATATTCGAATTTATAACAAGCAGGGGCGGATCAAATTTTCGAGCTTCTCAACTGAAGTCGATAAAAGAACCAGCATAAAAGCGGAAGCCTGCGACGTTTGCCACAGAACGGATCCGCCATTGGATGCGCTGCCTGTTTCGGCAAGAACACGAACTTTCGAGTCGCCTGAGGGCTACAGGCTCCTTGGTATCATAAGTCCGATCTATAATGAGCCCAGTTGCAGCTCTGAGAGCTGTCATGTTCACCCCCGGGACAAAAAAGTTCTGGGCGCGCTCGACGTAGTGGTCTCACTAAAGGAGACCGACGAAGGGATCAAGGTCTATGAGGAAAGGATAATAGCCCTTGCGATCATAAGCTTTCTGGCGACTTCGGCGATCATCGTCACCTTTCTGTTTGTGTTCGTAAACAGGCCCATAAAGAAGTTGATCTCATGGACGCGCCATATAGCGCAAGGGGATTATAGCCACCCGATCGATGCTCGCTGGGAAGATGAAATCGGCCAGATGGCCCATGCCATAAATGTTATGGCGGCCAAGGTAGGCCAAAAGCAAGAAGAGCTCAACAAACAAAGAGACGAATATCAGGAGCTGTTCGAGCAGGTGCCTTGCTACATCACTGTCCAGGACAGGGGGCTCAGGCTTATGCGCTATAACAGGGAATTTGCAAATGCCTTCGATCCATACCCCGGCTGTTATTGCTATGAAATCTACAAAGGCCGGACCGAAGAGTGCACAGACTGCCCCGTTCTCAGGACGTTCCAGGACGGAGAATCCCACCTGAGCGCGGAAACGGGAATAACCAGGGATGGCAGGGTTTCGAGCTGGATCTGTCGCACTTCACCGATCAGGGACGCCGGTGGGAGCATCACCGCAGTAATGGAAATGAGTGTCGACGTGACAGAACGAAAGACGCTCGAAGAAGAGGTCAGGAAATCTGAGAAGAAGTACCGCGAGATATTCAATAATATTCCCAACCCTATCTTCGTTTTGGACAGGGAACTAAGAATTATCGACTGCAACGATATGATTTTCGGAGTTTATGGATATCGTAAAGAGGATATTCTGCACAAACCATTTACCGACCTTTTCGAACGCGAAGAAAGCCACGACTTTGCCCTGGAGATCAGAAACGCGGACCCAATGAACCAGGTGAGGCATATCACGAAGGACGGCAGGGTCATATATGTAAACATTCGCGTTTCTCCTTCCGAGTACCTCGGACAGGAAGCATTCCTTGTAACCACGAGCGATATCACCAAGAGACTGTTAGCCGAGCAGCAACTGATCCAGGCGAGCAAGATGGCCACATTGGGAGAAATGGCAACTGCTATAGCCCATGAACTCAATCAACCGCTCTCGGTGATGAAGACGGCGAGCAGCTTCATAATAAAGAAGATCAGGAAGAGCGAGCCGATCAAAGAAGAAACTCTCAACACTTTGGCCGAAGAGATCGACAGTCATGTGGACAGGGCGTCGCGGATAATCAATCACCTCCGGGAGTTCGGGCGCAAATCGGAGGTCAAAAGAGAAAAGGTGGATATCAACGACGCCGTGGAAAGAGCCCTGGCAATTTTCATGCAGCAGCTCAAGCTCAGAGAGATTGAAGTGGAAAAGGATTTCCATGAGGACCTGCCTGAGGTTCTCGCCAACAACAACAGGCTGGAACAGGTGTTTATCAACCTTCTCATAAACGCCAGGGACGCCATTGAAGATAAATGCGAAAAATTCGGCGACACTATCGAGAAAAGAATCGTCCTCAAGACATGTCTTTGGCAGGGGAAAGTCCGCGTAGAAGTGGCGGATACCGGGTTAGGGATTCCCAAACCGTTGCTGGAAAAGATATTCGAGCCGTTCTTCACCACAAAGCGGGTTGGCAGGGGTACCGGACTCGGCCTTTCGATAAGCTATGGAATCATCCAGGATTATGAAGGAACCATAAAGGTGGAGACCAGGGAAAATGAAGGATCGAATTTTATTATAACATTCCCTGTTTCGGGTGGCGCATGAAGGCAAACCCAATCCTGATCGTAGATGATGAGGAAGGAATCCGAAAGGTTCTCAGCATAACGCTGGCCGACAGCGGCTACGACGTGCTGACGGCATCCTCGGGAGAAGAGGCGCTGGGCATATTCAAGAATGCCTGCCCGCAGATAGTGCTGACGGACATCAAAATGCCTGGAATGGATGGAATTGAACTCCTTCGGCGCATCAAAGAGGAAAAATCCGACGCCGAAGTTATCATGATAACCGGACACGGCGATCTGAAACTTGCTATAAAAAGTCTTCAGTTTGAAGCGTCCGATTTCATAACTAAACCGATAAACGACGATGCGCTCGAAATTGCTCTAAAAAGGGCCCAGGAGCGAATCTGGATGAAGGCCAAACTCCGTGAGTACACCGAAGGGCTGGAGCGCCTCGTGGATGAGAAAACCCGTAAGCTTCTAGAGGCGGAAAGACTCGCCGCCGTTGGGCAAACTGTGGCGACCCTGGCCCATGCGATCAAGAACATCATCGGAGGCCTCAAAGGAGGTATATACGTTTTCGAAAAGGGCATGGAATTGGACAAAGAGCAATACCTCCTCCAAGGCTGGGAGATGGTCAAGGGTAATGTTGAGAAAATAAAAAACCTGGCGCTCGATCTCCTTAATTATGCCAGGGAAAGAGAGCCGGACTGCAAACGGATCGACCCTAATCAGATCGCCAGGGATCTCTACGGACTGATGCTGGCGCAATCCCGCGAATGGGGAATAAACCTGGTCCTGGACCTCGACGAAACTTTGCCCGAAATTCTTCTTGATCCCGAAGGGATTCACTGCTGCCTGTTAAACCTCGTAGGCAACGCCTTCGATGCTTGCATGGATGTGGAACACGCCGGCGGGCTGAAGGAGGTCATAATCCGCACGGCGAGGGCGGAAGAAGGGGGTGTCGAGTACGGGGTCATCGATTCCGGATGCGGCATGGATGAAGATGTAAAGGACAAGATTTTCCGGTCTTTCTTCAGCACGAAAGGAACAAGGGGGACCGGTCTTGGCCTTATGATCACTCAGAAAATCGTGCGCGAGCACGGGGGAGATGTAAAAGTGGAATCGGAAAAGGGAAAGGGGACCAGATTTGCGATCAAGCTGGCTGCGCATCCGGGAACAAAATAAAGGATAACTCGTTTGACGAAAGGAGAAAACCATGCCTGAATACACCAATATACTGTTCTGTACGGATTTTTCCGATGATGCCAATATCGCGTTTCTCCACGCGCTCAAGCTTGCCGCAAAATTCGGCGCCAGGCTCCATATCCTCCATGTACCTCACTCGCCGTTTGTCTATGCGAAACACATAGTGGATGAGGACATCCCGGAGGGTAAATCATCCGAAGGCGGTCAGGCCTTTTTCGATCAGGAAATCGTCGATGAGGCTCAAATTAAGCTCAGGCGCGAGTATGAGGGGCGAATGGGAGATTTCAAGTCCTATTCGTTCGTGGTTGCGTGCGGCTCCCCGGAAATTGAGATTATCCGCTATGCCAGGAAAAACAACATTGACCTGATCGTAATGGGTGCTCTGGGCAAGGCTGATGTAAACAAGCTCGAACACGGGAGCACGGTAGCAAGCGTATCCAGGTATGCTCATTGCCACGTGATGGCCATAAGGAACCCGTTGAAACAGTTCACCTTACCCATAAAAGGATAGTCAAAATGTCAAAAAGAATTCTGGTAGTCGATGACGAACAGGACGTAAGGGTGTTCATGACCACGCTTCTCGAAACCAGCGGCTTCAAACCCATGGCGGCGACAAACGGCCAGGAAGGTCTGGAAATGGCCCGGCGCCAGAAGCCTGCTTTGATCATCATGGACATTATGATGCCCAAAGAAAGTGGCATCTTCATGTACCGCGAAGTCAAAAAAGACCCTCAACTGAGCGGTATTCCCGTGATCATGGTTTCGGCGCTCTCCAAGAAGACTTTCTTTCATGCGCAAAAAGTGGTCGATGAATATGAGGGCATAGATTTGCCCGAGCCGGCTGCTTATATAGAAAAGCCGCCCGAGGCCGACGAGCTCCTGGATATGATCCGGAAAGTGCTGGCCTGATTGCCTGCGTCGGTGACCTGCAGGATGATGAAAAAGCATTGGAATTCCCACATCAGGGCGAAAACCCATATAGACGTCACCAGGGCGAAAGCCGGGGCACAGTGCCTTTTTCTGTACAACGGTTAGACAAATATCCCCTCTTCGGTTCCTCCGGATCGCGCCAAAACGGTAGGGAACAGACAGCAATTGAATGCGCCCCGGTATCTGATAAAGAGAATTGTCGGTTTTTCGGGTCTTGGTTAGACGGTTTTCAGGGGTGAGCAATTTTTTGTTGAACCTTCAATAACGATTCTTGGCTTTTGCGTGGGTGGAGATAGACAGCCCCCGGGGCCGGCAGTCGGGTAATCCCGCCACAGGCGGGTCTCGCCGAGGATGCGTGGGGATTCAGGTTCTGCCTTCAACTTGTCAAACTCGTTTAACGGAGCTTATCAGTAAAAAATCGTCCGGCAGCGGTGGAATGGGCGTTTGCGAAATGCATCGAGCTGGCCCAACCGCCAGAGCCAGTTGTCGGCCTGGGTGCTCGTAAGCTTGCGCCCGTGCTCCTGGAAACCATTCCTCAGTTCCTCGACGGCCCATACGGTCATTGCCCGAATCTCGACTTCCTGTTCGGAGCCTCGTTGGAGAGGTTGCATGGCGTCAATTCCGGTCGCGAGCCCTGTACTATATGAAATAATTCCAAGCTCTCGAAGCACCTGTGGAAGCTTGTAGTCGGCAAATGCGGTAAGCCGCTCGATGTCGTTGAATTTCCCCCATTTGTCTCCCCCGAACGCGGTGAAAACGTCAAAGGCAAAAATCTGGGCCCTCTTCCAGAAATAAACTCTTTCATTTCTGTAAAGGGCCTCATCGCGGAAACTCGGAAAAAGGGAGACAGTCTTGCTGACAAGCCCGACGGCACTCAAACCGGATGCTGCATCGAAAAGGGACATGATATCGCCGCCCAGTTCGGACAGAATTATGGATCCGGCCTCCCGGAGGTTTTTCAGCCGCTCTTCAAACATTGGCATCCTGCCGTGGCCGGAAAAGACTTCGGCAAGGTCGCCTGCGCTGATATTCGACAGGAAATGAGGATCGGTTATGGGGAAACCCAGCTCTTGCGCCCGCTTTAGACTGGCGGCAAGACCCCAGTACCCCGAATAAGGCTCACCGTTGTAGATGACCGTCCAGACCGGCTCGCCCGGATCGGGCCAGAAGCAGTGGTTCAAAATGTCGAGAGCAAAAATCCAGCGAACGCTCTCCGCCGTCCCGTCAAAGAAATGGCAGGGAAGTTCCCATGATGAAGACGGATTGACCGTATGTCCCCATTTTAATATTGCCGGGCCGATCCGGTCCGGATGAAATGTGACCGAGCGGCTTTGAGCAACCACCCGCTCAACCGAGGCAAGGACCTGGAAGTCGCTCAATAGAAAATCCTGAAGTAGGTGTGAAGCAGGAAGCAGGAAGCAGGAAACGGACATGGTTTTCGCTCCCTGCTCCTCGCTTCCCGCTCCCCGCTTCTTTTATACGCTACACCGCAGCCTTTTTTTCCATATACTCAAAAATATTCTGAACGGTGCGAATCTTTTCCGCGTCTTCATCGGGGATTTCCGTGTCGAAGGCTTCCTCGAGAGCCATTACCAGCTCTACGACATCGAGAGAATCGGCCCCCAGGTCGTCAACTATGTTTGCGCTGGGAGTTACCATTTCTTTGTCAACTCCGAGCTGGTTTGCAATAATATCGATGATTCTGTTCTGTTCTGCCGTCATGCTCATTGGACCCTCCTTACATCAGTTTTAGCATTCAATTGTTCGGGTATCTTTGACAAATCCATGGAATAAGACTTCCAACACGCCCGGTAGCTCATTTACAAGGGGATAGGAACAATCCCTGGCGAGCCATTTCTGTATTACTCCGTGGGCAAAGCCCATAGTGCCGTAAAAGACCGTCTGAAAATCGACATCCTTGAGAATCCCCCGCTGGGTCCCTTCGTAGACCTTCCTTTTAAGATTCGGAATGGCCCGCATCACTTTTCGGAAGTACTCGTCCGGGGAGTGTTCGCCCAGGTCGAGTTGTTCCTGGATGATCAGCCTGTAGAGACGCTGGTTTCGGTCGAAGAATTCGAAATAGATCCGGATGTACTTGGAAATCATCGTGAGCACGTCGTCGTGGCCGTCTATTAACGAACGAGCCGTTTCTCCGAGTTCGTCCAATCTGAGCCGCACCAGCTCGGCAAAGAGCTTTTCCTTGGTCTCGAAATAGCGGTAAAGGGTCCCTTTCCCAACGCCGGCCTTCTCGGCGATTTCGTCCATGGTGGCCGGATGAAAGCCTTTATGAGAAAAAACCTCCAGGGCCGCCTCCAGTATCCTCTCTTTGGCGCTCGGCCTGGACAGGAGCGGGGCAGCTTCCTCCGTAAGGATTTTCTCCAAAAGGCTCAGGTAGAAACTCGAAGCCGGGACACCTCTTTTTTGGGCGATCTCCCCGAAGGCTTCGATCAGAGCTGAAAGGCCGATTTTGTTTTGAAGCGGTCCAGTTTTCAACGGTCCCCGGATATGGAGCAACCAGCGCGAAAGCTCTTCGGTGAGGCTTTCGGGTGTCGAGCCTGAGATCTCTTCGGAAATGGCCTCGATCAGCCCTTGCCTGTTTCCGGCCAGGGCCATTTTCTTCACGTTGGCGTACACATTTTGCTGGACCGGATATTTTTGCAACGAACGGCTCCTTCCCTCCGATACGGACTGGTCAGTCATAAAGCACAGCGAAATGTCAAAGTCAAGAAAGTTTTGACTATCATTGACCCTGACGCGCAAAAGAGGCTCGAATCCAAATAGTTTTCATCTCCAACTCCCGGCGTATTGTGGACAATCTCACCGCAATGGTGGTTTTTATGTTTTATAAAAGCTTATCCAAATGTTATGAAATAAACAGCTTTGATAAGTTTGAAGTCAATAATCTGTTTAGCCGGGGAAATTTGAATGCCCGCTCCGCCCACCGATTCTTTCCACAGGAAGATCGATTATCTGAGATTGTCAATTACGGACAGGTGCAATCTTCGCTGCTCGTACTGCATGCCTCAAAGCGGTGTTGCAAAGCTGGACCACACGGAAATACTGCGCTACGAGGAAATAGTAAGGCTTGTGCGGATCGCGGTCTCAATGGGTATATCGAAGGTCCGCATCACGGGCGGTGAGCCTCTGGTCAGAAAGGACGTGCTCAGGTTGTGCGAAAGCATCTCCAGGGTCCCGGAACTAAGGAGCCTGAGCCTTACGACAAACGGCGTTCTGCTCTCGGATTTTGCCGTGGGACTTCTGCAGGCCGGCATCAGGCGCATAAATGTCAGCCTTGATACCCTGAAGCCTGAAAGGTTTGCGAAGATCACCAGGAAGGACCTTTTCAGCCAGGTGTGGGCAGGGATCATGGCCGCTGAGCAGGCAGGCATTTCGCCTGTGAAGTTGAACGCGGTAATCATGTGCGGGGTGAATGACGATGAGATTGAAGATTTGGCGCGCCTGACTTTCCAGTTCCCGTTCCACGTCCGCTTTATCGAGTTCATGCCTTTCCGGCAGTTCGATCATGAGTCAGTTTTCATTCCGGCCTCCGAAATCCTGGAGCGCTTGAGGCGTGTTGCGCCTCTGGAGGCCTCGAGCGCGGGCGACAGCAACGGCCCGGCACTTCATTACAGGTTCCAGGGCGCTCTGGGGAAAATCGGAATTATCAGCCCGGTATCCGACCATTTTTGCCCGAGCTGCAACCGGCTTCGGGTAACCTCGGACGGAAAACTCCGGACCTGTCTCTTTTCCAGTGAGGAGACCGATCTACGGGGGCCGTTGCGACAGGGCGCCTCAGACGAAGAGATTGCCGCCGCAATGCTTGCAGCCATAAACAAAAAGCCCGAAAAGCACCAACTGAGCAGCCCTGTTTTCCGCAAGTGCATCTCTAGGCCAATGTTTTCGATCGGCGGTTGATTCCGACGAGCTTCTTTGGCTTGATCAGGAGTGAGTTGAACGAGAGTGGATGAAGAGCTTGATAAGATAAGACAAGAAATCGACGGTATAGATTCAGAGGTGCTCCGGCTCCTTAACAGGCGGATGGAGCTTGCCATCGAAGTGGGCCGGATAAAGGCCGCGAGGAGCCTGCCCTTCTTTCACCCGGAACGCGAGCAGATAATTTACCAGCGCCTCTCGAAGCTAAACCCCGGCCCTTTATCCGAGGAATCGCTGCGTTCCATCTACCGCGAAGTATTTGCAGCTTCCCGGCTTATCCAGTACGGTTCAGACAATACTAACGCGCAATGGGGGAAGCACTCTTCCTGGGTTCGAAAGACCGGTATCTGCGGATGTCTTGTCGAAAGCTCCTCTGAAGAGTTCCCCAAGTGGCTGAACAACCCGGAAGTCGATCTGGTGGAGTGGCGAATGGATAAATTCGCCAACAGGTACTCGACGGAGGAGATGAAATCTTTTCTCAGCGCTCTGTCAATAAAGCATCGGCTTCCCGTGATAGCCACCAACAGGCCGGTTCGCGAAATGGGCGTATTTGCCGGTCGGGAGGACCTCCGGCTGAGCATGCTCGAGGAGGCGGCAAGATCCGGCGCCGACTGGATAGACCTCGAACATGACACAGACGCGGACAATATCGCCAGGTTTCGGCAGGCCGGAGCGAAGGTCCTGCTTTCATGGCACTGTCCTGCCGAGACCCCCTCCAGGGGGATTTTGCGGGCAAAGCTGGAGAGCATGCGCAAAACAGGGGCCGATGCTTTGAAAATAGTGACAATGGCCCAATCGGGCGAAGATAACCTGAGGGTACTCGAACTGATTCCTCTGGCCGGAAAAGAATTCGGCATTGATCTGATCGCGTTCTGCATGGGACCGGCCGGAAAATGGAGCAGGCTGGTGAGCATATTTTTGGGCAGTCCCTGGACTTATGCGCAGTTCGCGGGCCAGTCTGCCGGCGCGCCGGGCCAGCTTCCGGATTCCGAGATGCGCGCGCTGATCCATTGTATTGATCTTTTAAATCCATAGGAGCTAATCTGTGATTCACAGTATGACCGGTTTTGGCCGCAGCCGCAAAGAAGGGGCGGGCTACACCATCAGCGTTGAAATGCGCGCTCTTAATGCCAGACAGCTCGACATTTCCGTTCGCATTCCAAAAAACTTCCTTGAATTCGAGGACTTGTGCAGGAAGCTGATTGCAAAGAGAATCCGAAGAGGCCGGATCGATGCCTTCATTCAGATAGAGAGTACCGATGTCAGGCAAAAGGCGCCCCATATCAGCCTGGAGCTTGCGCAATACTACTGGTCACAGCTCCAGGAGATTCACCGCGAGATCGTGCGCTCAGAAAGACCTTCGCTGGATCACCTGTTAAGGGTCCCGCATATCTATGAGATGCCGGAAGCAGTTATTGACTCCGAAGCAATCAAGGAGCTTATTTCATCCGCCATGTCCGAGGCGCTGGGTCAGGTGCTCGGGATGCGCGCGCTTGAGGGCGAAACGCTGCTTCGGGACTTCATGGACCGGCTGGCGGCGCTAAGAGATGATCTTTCGGTGGTGGCGAGCCGCCGAGAGGCCGTTATCCAAGAGTACAGGACCAGGCTGCAGGAGCGGATGAAACAACTGCTGGGCGGGACGGAGCCCGATGAGAACAGGCTCCTTCAGGAGATAGCGTTTATCATCGACAGGGCAGACATAAACGAGGAGATCGTTCGGTTGGGAAGCCACCTTGGACAGGTTGAGTCTATTCTGACCGGTGCAAAGCCGGCCGACGGGCGGCGGCTCGATTTCCTTATCCAGGAACTTCACCGCGAAGCGAGCACGATCGGTTCCAAGACCACAGACCTGGATACGGTGCAGGTGGTCGTCCGGATGAAGACGGAAATCGGAAAACTCAAGGAGCAGGCGCAAAATATCGAGTAATCACAAATAAATTCCGGGAAGGAGTCCGCTTTGGGCGCAAAGAAAATAAAACCTGTAAAGAAATTGCAGAAAAAACTGGTGCTGCCGTCGGATACAGCTTTTGGGCAAGTCAAAAAATGGGCTGATAAGAATTACGCGATCGTCTTTGGCGCATGCGCCGCAATCATGCTTACAGTTATATCGGTGTGGGGCTTCAGCGCACACGATCGTTCAAAACAGGTCCGAGCGCAGTCCGATTACGGGGCACTTGTATCCAGACTCCCTGCAGAAGGGAAGAGGAGTCCGGCGGACTGGGAAAATCTTATCCCTGATCTCCAGAAATTCATCTCCGAACACAGGGATACAGCGCCGGCTCTAAACGCCAGGATCGAGCTTGCGAAGGCTTTCTTTGAGACGAAGCGCTACGGGGATGCGATCAAAACCGGGGAAGAAGCCCTCAATCTGGCGCCGGCTGCTCACAGCCTTAGACCTCTCATCCTGTATCAGCTTGGCTATGCCTATGAGGCGGCCGGAAAGCCTGATGAGGCTGCCAATGAATGGACCAGTCTGAAGCAGCTCGGCATGCCGGACTTGGAGCGGGAAGCCGACTGGAACCTGGGCAGGATTTTCGAAGGCAAAAAGGAGTTTGCCAGGGCCGCCGAGATGTATCAGCTTGCCTCCCAGGCGCCCGGTGATTATCCCCCTGCCGTGTTGATCGACCAGCAGATCGCCAGGGTAAAAGCCGGAGAATGAGCCACGCTTATGCGTATTTTGCACGGGCAATGGGCATCGGGCGAATTTTGCGAAAAACAGGGTTGTTTTTTGTTGTTCGATGTGCTATCTAAAAAGGCTTATTCGGAATTCATGGCTCTTAGAGCGGGCTTTTCCAGGGTGAGGTTCCCGAGCGGCCAAAGGGAGCAGACTGTAAATCTGCCGGCGTAGCCTTCGGAGGTTCGAATCCTCCCCTCACCACCACTTATGGCATGTAGGAGATGGTGGCA
>JBEKQE010000041.1:0-30975 GCA_049520035.1 Syntrophobacteraceae bacterium
GATCGCGCCATGACTAATTTGCTGCGCAAATTTTTCTGGAACGGCTTTACCCTCTGGCAAGCCCGGCGCGAATACAGACTCCCCTTCCTCAGCCTGGAAGAGATACGTGAGCTGCAAAACCGCCGGGTGCGGGCCATCGTCGCCCATGCCTACGCAACCGTTCCCTTTTACCATGAAGTGATGGATAATGCGGGCCTGCGGGCCTGCGACTTCCGGTCGGCCGACGATCTTGCGCAACTCCCCATGGTGACGGGAGACGATCTGGCGGCCACCCCAGAGAGATTTCTCTCTCGCCGGCACTCCGGCAACAGGAGTCTCAGCATCTATTCCAGCGGGACGTCGGGGCGCGCCAAGCATATCTGTTATAATCCGGCTGCACTATTTCTCACGATGGCCTATGGATTCCGGCAGCGTGCCGTTCTGGCCCATTTTCTGGGGAGCACGCTTGGCTACCGGGAAATGATCGTCGTGCCGCCACGCAGTGTCTGCTTCCAATTGCGCGATTTCTATGAGGCCCGTTCCTGGGTGCCCCGCCGGTTCGACTTCAAGCGCGGCGCCCTGTTTCCGGCAGGCAGCCTGGAGGACAACATCGCGGCAATCAACTCTTTTAAACCGGACTTGATCCACGGGATCGGCTCCTATATCGGCGTCCTGTTCCGGAAGGCCCATGAAAGGCGGCTTCCCGTGCACCGGCCGAAGTTAATACTGTATGGCGGTGACCGGATGGCGGACTTTGACCGGGACCTCATTGAGACTGGAGTCGGCGTGCCGGTCATTTCGGGCTACCAGGCTACCGAGGCTTTGCGCATCGCCTATCAATGCGAGAGAAGAGAGGGATTCCACATCAACATCGATCATACCGCCGTCCGGGTGCTGGACGAAGGGGGAAATCCCGTGGCGCCCGGGGAAAAGGGCGAGATCGTCGTCTCAAATCTACTCAACCGGGCAACGGTGCTACTCAACTACAAGCTGGGGGACATCGTTACCCTGGGGCATTCGGCCTGCGCCTGCGGCAGAACACTGCCGACGATAGAGCGCATCGAGGGGCGTAGAGCAGCAATTATACAGCTCCCTGAGGGGGGAATTATGCACGAGGGGATCCTGCTTGAAAATCTCCAATCCATAGAGGGGGTAGTGCAGGTGCAAGTGATTCAGGAGACTCTACAGAGTTTTTGCCTGCACATCGTTTGTCAGCCAGGGGTTGACTGGCGCGCAACCCGGCTGCGGCTTGAGGGAACCGTTCGTGCGGTGCTCGGCAGCGCTGTTAGGCAGCGGATTATGCGGGTGGATTCCATTCCCCGGGAACCCGGAGGAAAGGTGCGCACCTTCATTTCAAGGCTTTTGAACTAGAGAGGCCTCAGGATGTTATGGGACGAGCTTTTCCTGCGCAACTTGCCGGGGAAGACACCGGTATGACAGGCAAGGGACCGGGTTACTGGAATTCGGTGGGCGCCTCATGGCGCCACGACCGGCAAACGCTCTGGCGTTGCCACAGCGATGCGGTCAATCTTTCACTCCTTTCCCTCTGGCTCCAGGCGGGGAAGGCGGATTGCGTACTCAAGACCGACCTGTTCGATGAAATGTGCAGCGAAGGCCTGTATCCAATCCTTGCCGCACACGCACGAACTTTTGTGGGCATTGATCTTGCCGCGACCACCCTGCGTGGCGCACGGTCACGGCATGCGGGAATCCTGGGTGTTGCCGCCGACGTGCTGCGCCTCCCTTTTGCCGATGCGGCATTCGATCTGATCATCTCCACATCGACACTGGACCACTTCGAATCCGGAGCGGCAATTGTGGAGAGCCTTGCTGAACTGTTTCGGATTCTTCGCCAGGGAGGACACTTGATCATTACGATGGACAATCCGACGAACCAGATAATCCGCATCCGCAACGCGCTCCCTTTTCGCCTTCGCAGCTTTCTGGGCATTACCCCTTATTACGTCGGGGCGACCTGCAATGCCATGGATTTGCAAAACATTCTCATCGAAACTGGGTTCGGAGTCCTTGAAATAACAACCATCATGCATTGTCCAAGGGTATTTGCCGTGGCAGTTGCCCGTCTGTTGGAAAGATGCGCCCCGGCATGGCTGAAGCGCCGCTTCCTGCGCATTCTGATGGCCTTTGAGCGACTGGAGCGATTGCCGACGCATCGCCTGACGGGCCATTTCACGGCGATACTGGCGCTTAAAAAGACCTCTGCCCCCTCAGCGGGAAAAGGCGCCAGTGGAGTGGTTGACCATGCTATGTGAAGCTCTTGAAAGAAATGTTCTAAAAATTCCTGTTCTTGGGCGGCTTTACCGGAAAAATGCAGCAAGCCTGAAACGGGCCTTCTGTCTGTACCTCCATCACTTCGGGATGCTCAGGCCCTCCACCTTCGTCCTATGGCTGGCTACCAACCGGTGCAATTTTTCCTGTCCGTTTTGCGAGTTGTCCTCAGGTGACGCCAGGCCTGATGAGTTGAGCCGTGAAGAAGCGCACAAGCTGATCGACGATTTGAGCGCCATGGGAGTCAAAAGGCTCGTGGTCTCAGGCGGCGAGCCGCTCATGCGCCAGGACATTTCTGAAGTTATGGCCTATGCAAACAATTGCAAACTGCAACTCGGCCTCGTGACGAACGGATGGCATGTCCCGGCGTTGGAAAGGACCTTGCGCACTCTGCACTTTTTTCTCTATTTCACGAGCATAGACGGAGCGCCGGAATACCACGACCGGGTCCGGGGCAGTAAGAAGGCTTTTGTCCGGGCGCTGCAGGGCCTGGAACTGTTTGCGGAAATGCGTGTTCCCACCAGGATAGTGAATACGGTCGTCCATCCCGAAAACATCTGTCAACTGGAGGGTATGGTGGAAATAATTAAAAACTCGGCTGCGACCTCCTGGCGGTTGACGCCGGTGTGCAACGTCGGCAGGGCGGCCGGCGCTTCGGGATACGATCTCAGCAAGGCACAATTGTCCCGTCTGGTTGACTTTATCAAGGAACATCGCAATGCTGTCAATGTCGATTTCGGTGAGTCGCATACCTACTTGTGGTGTCTTGCAGGTGCTGCCGGGGTGAAGCCGTTTTTTTGCGGAGCGGGCTTAACGCGCTGCTCGATAACGTCTGAGGGCGAAGTTATAGGCTGCCAGTGGATTTCTACATCTTTTTCGGAAGGAAACGTCCGGGACAGGCCATTCCCGCAAATCTGGAAAGAAGGCTTCACCCGTTTCAGGAAAAATGAGTTTAAACGGTGCTGTTGCGATTGCGTTCACTTTGACGGATGCCGCGGCGGATGCTGGGCTGAAATGGAAAAACGCGGCTCCTGTCTGAAGCCGGTCTGGGACGAAGGGGAACAAAGGCAAGGATGCGATTGAACGAACCGTTCAACAAAACGGCATATGTCCTCACAGGCATCATAAAATGGCTTGGCTTGCTGCCTCGCTCGTTCAGTCTCAGATGTGTCGAACTCGGTTGCGGTATTCCGGGTAAACGCTTCGTTTACCTCGGTGAAGGCGAGAGCCTGCCGTATATCCGGCACATCCTTGCCCAACCTGCCGGGGAACTTCGGGTTACCCAGGCGCCCTTGTGGCGCCTGGGCGAAACGATCCGGCGCCTGGCCTCACCCGACACGCTGCTGTGCCTCGAGCTTAACCGGCTGCTGCGCTCCCTGGCTCCCCGAGGAGGTCTTATAACCTTTCCCTGGATCAGACAACGGGTGATTCTCGATAGCCTGGAATACCGGGCCCGTAGACGAAGAATTGAGAAAGTCAGCCACATGGTCACGAAATACAAATACCGGTTCCAGTTGGTGAATCATACAGAATCGGTTGCGCGCTTTTATGAGGAGTTCTACGTCCCCTATGTACGCGCGCGCTTCGGGGATGCCGCTCACATGAGAAGCCTCAATGAGCTGCAACGGTGGGCCGGTTCAGGTTTTCTCCTTCTGGTCCTGCACGAAGATTCCTGGATATGCGGCATCATCTGCGCGGTTCGGAAGGACGAACTCTCCCTGCTGGTCGTCGGTCATATCCCGGAGGACAAATACCCGCTGCGCCTCGGCGCGCTTTCGGCAGCCTATTATTACATGTTTGAATACGCCCGGCGGCATTCCCTGGCCGTTGTGGATCTATTGCGCACCAGGCCACATGCGGATGACGGGATCTACTGTTACAAGCAACGATGGGGAGCGACGCCGGAGGTAGACTCCTGGCCGCACACCTCGCTTCATCTATTCCCGCCGGAAGGGTTTCCAGTCCCCACGGCGCTTGAGAAGCTGCTCATCTGGGATGGGCTTGAATTTGTTGAAATGGGTGAACTGTTGCAGCGGAAGCGGATTCCTCAGAGCCAAATACCTCCGGCAAAGCCGGGGGCTTGAAAAGGTGGACCGCTCAAAGCGGTTGCAGATTATTCGCCACCTGAAGGTGGCAGCTGCTCAAACATATGCAGTTGGTCGAGTCTTCTGTCTTCGGCCTGCTGCTCTTTGATGTATTCGCGGATAGTATTTTGTTGCTTTATGTGGAAGTCGGAGGTTCAAATCCTCTCCCGCCTATTCACAGTTAGTGATATTTTCGATCGGTCAGGATTCGCACTTTTTGCGAAACGGTGGCCCGTGGGTAGTACCTGAGGCGGGAAGTTTTCCCACAGGAGTTGCGCCAGGGACTCTGCCTCCTCTTCTGATCTTCGTCTAAAAACGTCCATCAGATCCATATCCGCCGCGATGCACTTCCGGCCCAACTGCTAATGGCGGGACCTCCATTCTTTCGGGTCGCGGCGGCCATGAAAGACCGCCAATATGGTTATGAGACTTTCCGAAGCAATATAGAATATCCCATATGGAAAACGGCGGATTAGCAGCCGGCGAATGTTCCGGTACACGACTGGATACATTTCCGGGCTGTTCCGAATTAACTCCATACCATTTTCCAGGCACTCAAGGAAATCCGCTCCAAGACCACCAAGCTTTTCTTCATACCAGCGATATCCTTCCTCAATGTCCGCTTCCGCCTCAGGGCGTATCAGAATCGGGCGCTTCATTTCGCAGCCTTTAGTCTATCCCTGGTTTCCTCCCATGATTTGCCCTCGCTCGGGACTGCATTGTGCAAGGCGATCCTGCGATCCAGTTCTTTTTTCTGAGCCTCGGTCACTTCCATCAATTCCTGGTCTGCGGCAATGCTGTCCCATATTTCTTCGACTATGAGCATGCGCTCGGCCACGCTTAATTTTTTTATTTGCGAGGGCTTTAAGGACCGTTCCATGTCTTTCCTCCTTTGCAGCATTTTTCTACAAGCCAATCACGCGGGGTGAGCCGGCATGGCGCTGATGCTTGCCGCAGAGTCCTGCAAATGTGGGCGAGCCTCGCGTTTTTTGCATTGGCTTATTGTAGCTCAAAAAAGCACCCGACTCCAGTAGAGTGTCCTCCCTCTTGAAATATGCTTCGGCGACCCCACACACGCCGAGTATAACATGATCGGCTCCGGCGGACAAAGTGCACCGTACTATGCCGTATCCCTCCTTACAATCCAAGCTTTCCGTTACAAGGGCTGACACTCAGGAAACAGCACCACGAGAGCCGACCAATGCCCCCCCTCTTGAGTTCCTCTCGAACCCCTCAAGATCGAGTCAGATGGGATTCTCGAGCAACCCAGGGGAAGGGAGCACAGAAGAAACGGCCCTCAAAGGTTTTCTTAAAGGTAGCTCCGCAATCTTCTCTAAAAGCCCCTAACCTGTGGTCCCTCGCCACTGAATTCCCCGCCTCATACCCTCGAATCACTGTGAAGGGTACGAGGCGATGAACTCAGGGACTGAAGAGACACATCACACGGGAGGCATTTTGAAAAGCAATAAGGTACGCTCCTCGCTCAAGGCCATGCCAGAGGGGACGCCAATAAACCACGCACTCAAAAACCAGCCCTCTGGCATTAGCCTTGAACGCTTCGCATCAAAAGCATTGGATGAAGGGCGCTCAGCTCAGAATCTAGGGACTGGTTGAAAGCGCATGATTCTGGGTTCGATCAAGTGTTTGAGCTGACGAAAAGAGTTCTGACAGAAGTGGATTTATACGCGTCACGAGGAAACCGTTTTTGCTGAATAGAATTTCGGGTATCGGTGCCCATTTCCATGTTCCGTACATCTAACTAATTTAAACTGGCGGGAAAGCTCTTTACCTTAATTTCATCGTATTTCATTACATCAGTAAGTCTGAATATTGACAGCGAACAATCGAATATTTTGTTTTGAAGAGCCGACTTGAATCCCTTAATTTTGGACGCTTCAATTTGATCTACCGAATCCGTCGAGTAATAATCCACAAGCATCGTGGTTTCACTATTCACCGCATATGCAGTAGCACTTTGGTTACCAGCAAATGAATTAATGGGTAAACTTACAGCGCTATCACTCTTATGGAACTCCAATGTTCCATATCCCTTAAATATGCTGGGTCTCTTTCCCAAATTCGATAATCCCAATACTATGTGAACCCTAACAGGATTTTGCATCTCCAACTGGGTTTTCATCTCTGCCACCACCTTTCCGAATACTACTATCCTATTTCTGATATCTTCAAGTACATCTGAGAAAACACTAATCATAATATCCTTGTCCATGTAAATCCATAGTCGCCTATAAATGTTTGTCAACAACTGATCTTCCTTGTCCTTCCCTTCAACAACCTCATAAAGTCTAAAATACCTACCAGGAGCATAATAAACATTGCCGAGGCCTGGCGACTTCCATATCTCAGGATGAGATCGATATTTTTCATACTTGCGGTCAGTCTTGAACTTTTTTATATACCCTTTCGAATCCAAAACAGATCTAGTTATAGGCTCAAGGATACCCAGAGGTACAGAATCAAGTCGTTTCATTAGTTCAACCCTAACATCATTGACTCTTGGTTCAGAATCTAGAGAGCTGGTCTTCAAAATGTTTATCATCTCAACTAAAACAGATTCGGCACTTGGAAGGATGCGTGCCTGCTCATCCACGATATCTATCAAATCTTGCCATTCAGCAGTAGGGTGTAACCCATAAAACCGATCTAAAAATATACCAGAATCCCTCATTAGGTTCATAACAAGCGGACTGGGGTAGATCTTAATATCTTTATCAAAAGGACGTGACAAGTCCATTTTGACAATCTCTGCATAAGGCTTTGCTCTCGCCAGATAATCATTTATCCAGGAAGTGATGATGGCCGTTAGGATGATGCTACCAAGCCATATTAAGGCCTTCAGCGCTTTCACCCGACTTTTACCCTCGCCTTGGCTCATCCATATTTCCTTTCCTACTAGCAGCGATCCTTACCATCAACGGAGATAGCCTTACGGTCATAAACTGCTAGCCTAAATCCAGTTACCGCACTCGGAAAACTTGGAAAGTTTACAATTTTTCCGGTGAAGTATACAAGCGAAACATGAAAGAAGGCGAATTTTTCGAGAAGGCATCGACCCTCTTCGCCATGAGAAGGTGGATGTAATTTCACCAGTGTTGCACAAGTCGTGCAGAAGGCTGTAAACCCCTACCACACCTATATCACTGCGAGTTCGATTCTCGCCCCCCGATATTTGCTTTGGTGCACTTTCGGTGCAGGTTCAAAACGCCCCTTACCCCGTCTATGTTTCCGGGTGATGTCGGAGGTTCAGATCCTCTCCCGCCTATCAAAAAACCCTTATGCAAAGCCGATTCTCAGGAGTCGGCTTTTCCTTTTGGTGCTCAGGTGGTGCTGCGTTTTCACATTGTTGCCAGAGAATTGCGGCGATATCGGCGATGTAGGTTTGTACATGATTTTTCGCCGGTCTCGCCAGCCAACTTGAGGGTCCGCTTCGAATGAGATATTCTCCACCATGCGGTCTGTGAACAGCCTCCGGAATTCTTCTTCCAAATCTGCATAATCATACATATAATGGAAGTATGAAATTTACCTGGGATCAAAAGAAGCCCAAGACCGATATCCTAAACCATGAGCCTCTTGCAAAAGCCCCATGATGCCGCTCAATCGCAGCCTTGGACAAGACGATGTGAGGGACCGCACCGTGGCAACCATCAAATCAACTTTGACATTACCTATAATCCTTGACCGTACCGATAGGAACTGGCCAGTCTTGGATGTCACCTATCTATGCCGAATTCAGGGCCAAGAACACGGAAGGCACGACCGCGTTGAGGTTTGCCTGCCATATCCACCTCTTTTGCGTTGCAATCCTTCACAACATGTGCTACCCAAGGTTCCCGAAAGGGAACTTCTTATCACTTCACCGCCTCTGCCTCCCGACGAGGCTAGAGCCATGAATTTCATCACATATTGAACTCAAGGCAGAAATAGTCTGAAAGGAAACTGGGAATTTAAACAAAATCTTAAGGTATCAAGAAGGAGATCATATGTGGAGCAGAAAGATTTTCTACTCGGCGGTTCTTGCGTGCTTGGTCCTTTCATCCTTTGCGATAAGTTCTGCTCAGGCTGCAAATACTGCGGACCAGATTCTTACCCAAGTCGATGATATTCTTAATGCGAACCCGTTAAAGGCTGATGAAAAGATTCAGATGATCAATATTGCCCAGGACGATACAGTAACTTTCTTTTTGATAAGATTCGCTGAAGGGGCGGAAGTAAAGCCTCATTTTCACAAGACGCATGATGAAACCGTTTATGTGATCAAGGGATCGGGACAAATGCTTGTGAATGATAAATGGATTGATGTTAAACCGGGAACGGTCCATTTTAACCCTATGAACAAGGTCCACTCGACCAGGAATACGGGCAAAGATCCTCTCGTGGTCTTTTCGATATTTACGCCATCTATGAAAGAACCAGATCGAAATTTTGTGGAATGAGAAACTGAACAAAATGACTTTCAGTCCGGCATGCCTGAGATAGATGACAAAGATACGGGCAAGTTCAGCCACCATTCGTGAATGAACCGTGACCTCATCCGGGACCCCGAAGCGAAACGAAAGGGACCTGCATTCCGCTTAGGCCGGAATGCTTTTCTCTACTGAAAAAAGATGCAGCGTCAGACAGTCGTGTGGAGTCTCAGGTTTGATGCGTCACTCCATGTGCTCTCGATCTACTTTCTTTGATCGCCTCCACGATAGTTTTGGCGTCATCTGGCGTTAGACCGTGGTGTACGGGTATCGCCAGGATCATTTCAGTTATTTTTTCCGTAACCGGAAGCTTTAACGGACCATAGAGTTTTTCGAAGACAGGCTGCTGATGTAGGCCCCGTGGATAGTGCACCCCGCTGGCGATTCGCTTTTCCTTGAGTCTTTCAGCCAGAGAATCGCGGTTGGAGCCAAATTCAACCGGATCAACCAAAAGGCAATACTGATGCCAGGCATGTACCCCGCCATCGGTGACTTTCTGAGGTCGAAGACCGGGAACGTCTGCCAGGCCGGCGGTCAGAATCTCCGCATTCACTCTCCTTTTGACAAGCATCTCATCGAGTCTGCCAAGCTGTTTGCGCCCGATGGCCGCTTCCACGTCGGTCATCCGGTAGTTGAATCCCAGGGCAGTATGATAGTACTTGCCTGTTTCACCATGGCTGCGCATGGATCGCATTTTTTTGTAATATTCTGCGTTATTTGTACACACCATTCCCCCTTCGCCGACAAACATGTTCTTGGAGGGATAGAAGGAGTAGGCGACAAAATCGTCCAATGAACCAATATCTCGTTGCTTCCAGGCCGCACCGTGCGCCTGGGCGGCATCCCACACCACAACCAGGTTGTAACGCGCTGCAAGATCACTGACAGCGGCTATATCGAGTGGATTGCCAAAGAGGTGCACCGGCGAAATAGCGCGGGTGCGATCGGTAATGCGCTTTTCAGCATCTTCAAGATCGATCAGGAGCGTATCGGGGTTGACGTCACAGAACACCGGCACTCCCCCGCTCATTGCTACCATCGAACCGGTGGCCATAAAGGTAAAGGAAGGCACAAGCACTTCATCGCCCGGTCTAAGAAACGCCATATACGCTAAATGAAGGGAAGCCGTGCCGCTGGCGCAGGTCAAAGCATAACGTGACCCCACCTTAAGAGCAAATTCGCGTTCGAAAGCCTCGCACTGATCACCCTGGCGAAGATTTCCGGACCGCAGCACCTCGACAGCGGCCTCTATTTCTTCCTCGGTCAATTTCACCTCGGAAATTCTTATACCCCCCACTGTTTAACTCCTCATGTTAGAAATCATAAAAATATACCAATAAAAGCCGTGTATCCTAGTCAATCAGCTCAGTTTTTTGAAGTATTTTTTGCAACCAGGCATGGAATAAGAAGTAATCTATTGCACTTGGTTTGTCTTGCGAGGTTCATACCCTGAATCTCCCCGGCAAATATCCCCTTATCGGGCCGGCCCGGTGGACTTAGGGATCGGGCAGGAACTCATGACTGGCGGCTTACCGGTGATAATCGTCGATGACGACCCGGCGGTATGCGAAGTCACCAGCGTCGATGCCTATGATCATGTTCACGTAGTTGAGGTTGGGGTCCTGGTGGAGCCGCTCCTTGGTCAGCGTGGTCTTGGCCTCGTTTCCGATGGCGTAGGCGGTCAGTTGTTCCTGGAGCCGGTCTATCTGCTGGTCCGGGAAATCTCCCGGAACCGCGAGAAACTCTTTGCCCTCATCCCGGGATTCGAACAGGTTCATGGCCGGTATCACCGGGTCCTCGAAGGTCTGCGACTGGATTGTCTCTATCTTGCCGTAACCGCCGAGTTTGTCCAGGTGCGCAAAATTGAACGTATATCTTCGGTTTTCCGGACTGGCCGGAAACTGCCTGTAGAGCGCGCACAGGTTGTCGACGAAGAAGGTCTTGCCGTTTCCCGGCCCCCCTGCCAGCACGAAGGCCATCTCCCGCGACGATCCTCCTTCGGCCGCATCCTTGATGAAGGATACAAAACTATTCACTTCGTCGTACATCCCGACAACGTGTTTTGATCGGCAATCAACCATCTCAGGCCCCGAGGTAACGACTGCCGGAACAGGGTGTCGACAGGAATTGCTTTATACTTATATATATTTTATAGTAATCTAATCTGGTTGTGATAACTGAACGGGGGATGGTTCCCATAAGTGACAAGACCCTGACATACGTACTCTGAATTCGTCAAGGTTTGAGCGGTATAAGCAGTAACTTGGAGGGCATGAGATGCGATTTAGAAAACCCGGCAAAATCGATAGTAACTTATGGTACCTCGGCGCTGAGGAATCAGGGACCTATGTGCTCCGGGGGCGCCAGGGCACGGCGTTGATCAACGGCGGGATGAGCTTCATTCTTCCGGATGTTCTAACCCAAATGCGTGAATTCGGAATTGACCCTGGAGAAATCACCAAATTTTTGATCCTCCATTCACATTTCGACCACGTTGGAATGGTCCCCTATTTCAAGAGAAAATACCCGGCAATTGAAGTGCTTGCATCGGAAGCGGCCCTAAAGACATTCGAGAAGCCGGTGGCGATCGAATTTATAAACAGCTACAACCAGTTGAGCGCCGGGGAGAGGTATGAATCGCTCAAGGGTTTTGATCTCGAGTGGCGGGAAGATATCGAACCGCTCCCTGTCCGGGAGGGCGACATCATTGACCTTGGCCGGGTCGTTCTGAAAATTTATGAGACTCCGGGGCACTCCAACTGTTCAATTTCGGCTTACGAACCCGATCAAGGCGTCCTTTTTGCCTCCGACGCAATGGGCATACCTTTTTCGGACAAATTATTCCCCTCCATGAACACAAACATCGACCAGTTTCTGAACAGCCTCGAAAAGCTGAGGTCTCTTAAAGTCAATGTGTTTTGCGCCGATCACTGCGGCTACATAACCGGAGATGAAGCTGAGACAATAGTCTCTGAAACCATCAAAGAAGCGTTGGGATGGAAAGCGCGCCTGTACGAAACCTTCAGTCGTAACGCCCACGACATCGACTCGGCCGCCAGGGAGATCACCTCTTCCTTTTATCAGGAAATGCCCGGCTACTTTATTTCCCCGGAAATTCTCGAAGGTGTTTTCAAACAGATATTCAAGTATATCGCGAAAACTTCGCAAGCGCTGAGATAATGTGCCCTGGCCGGCCCAACTCCAAGCCAAGGAGAAACCATGTACGCAAAGAAAAGACCGTGCGCCTGCAACTGCGGAAATGGGGCCGGTGAGTTCAATATCTGTGAGCTTGAAGATATCGTCGAGGCATCCCATGATGGCTTGTTCATAACGGACGGACAGGGAAACATTGAAATAGTCAACAGCGCCTGGGAGCGCATTTGCGGTATTGGCCGGGAATTCGTTGTGGGGAAAAACGCCCAGGACCTCGTGAATCAAAAGTACTATTCTGAATCTTCGGTGATGGCGGCAATCAGGTCCCGCCAGGAAACGACTATCATGCTCCACATGATCAGGGGTGAGAAGGTCGGTCAGAAAATTATGGCGACAGCCATCCCAATCTGGGGCGAAAACGGGCAGATAAGACGAGTGGTCGCAAATATCAGAGATATAACGGAAATACTCTACCTCAAGGAACTTCTTGAAAAAACCAAGCAGCTCAATGAGCTCTACGCAGCAGAACTCGAACAGAGGCGCGTGCAGGGGATTACGAAAAATGGCGACATCGTTGCTCGAAGCCCCAAAACAAGGCTGGCGCTTGAAATGGCCGCTCAGGTAGCCAAAGTGGATTCGTCCGTATTGATTACCGGCGAATCGGGGGCGGGCAAGGAAATAATCGCCAATGCAATCCACCGGTTGGGCCACCGCTGTGAAGGACCGCTCATCAAAATAAATTGCAGCGCAATTCCCGAATCGTTGCTCGAGTCAGAGCTTTTCGGATACGAACCGGGGGCTTTCACCGGCGCCCGAAAACAGGGCAAACCCGGCATGTTCGAGATGGCCGAGAAGGGTACCCTGTTTCTTGACGAAATAGGAGATATTTCATGCAACATACAGGCAAAACTGCTAAGGGCCTTACAGGACCAGACAATCATGAGGGTTGGAGGGCTAAAGCCCATTGCCGTTGACGCCAGAATTATTGCGGCCACTAACAGGAACCTTAAGGAAATGGTTAAATGCAAGTCCTTTCGGGAGGACCTCTATTATCGGCTCAACGTTGTTTCAATTGAAATTCCTCCCTTGCGCGAACGAAGGGAGGATATTCCTCTGCTTGTTCTGCACTTGGTCGAAAAGATAAATAAAAAATACCAACTCTCCAAGCGGGTTTCATCGGAGGTAATCGATCACTTCATGCTCTACGCCTGGCCTGGAAATATTCGCGAACTTCAGAACGTAACCGAGCGTATGCTCGTTATGACACCGGAGGCGCATATAACGCCCATCCATCTGCCTCCGAACATTCGGAGCCAGGCGCATTCACAGAACGCCAAAGTGGCTCTAAATGAGACCGTTCCATTTAAGAGAGCTATTGAAGCCGTCGAAAGACAAATCATTGAGCAGGCCCTGAAAAAATATGGGAGCACGCGCAAGGCTGCAAAGGCCCTTAGGATCGATCAGTCCACAGTCGTTCGAAAAACCAGAAAGCATGGACTTTCTTGTTTGAGTCACCAGGTCGAAGAACCGGCAAACCCGTTTGAGGATATAAAATTTCGGATTTAGAGAGTATGACTGCCGATGCGGCAATTCGATGCAAACCAACATCTCCGATGCTTTTTAGCATCACCACCGAATTTTGCCTCTGTAGTGGCATAACAACCCTAAAATACTCTAAAATCAGCTAAAACAGGGATGATGTAAAAATGCATCACATTGAGCTTTTTCAGAATCCTGCCTCCCCGTCTGTTCCTTGCTCATCAAGGTTTCTCTCGTCTCCAAAAGACTGGCATGAAACTTGCCCAAAAATCTTCCTATAAACCTTTGCTACGATTTTATAGCCTGGATTGCTAACCGCTTATCTGAATTGGAGATCGGTATGGCCGTATTCATGTCTGCTGAACAAGCCGTAAATCTCATCAAATCGGGGGACACCGTTACGATGTCCGGCTTTGTAGGAATGGGACATCCTGAAGAGATATCGGCGGCAATGGAAAAGAAATTCCTTGAAACGGGTCAGCCCACAGATCTCACGCTGACATTCGGAGCCAGCCAGAATGATGGAAAATCAAACTGGGGATTGAATCGCTGGGCCAAAGAAGGATTGGTGCGGCGGGTTATATCCGGCCACTGGGGCCTTCAGCCCGACCTGATCAAAATGGCTGTCGACAACAAGATCGAAGCCTACAATATTCCCCAGGGGGTGATATTACACCTGTACAGGGCGATAGCGGGCAGGAAGCCTGGTATTATCACCCATGTGGGTCTTAAAACATTCGCTGATCCCAGGGAAACCTGCGGCAGGCTGAACAGCATAAGCCACGAAGAGTATGTGCGCCTGATGGAAATAGATGGCAAGGAGTATCTTTTCTACAAGGCATTCCCGATTGACGTCGCAATAGTTCGCGGCACGAGCGCCGATGAAAACGGCAATGTCTCTATCGAGCGTGAAGCAATCGCCCTGGAATTCATGTGCCTGGCGCTGGCGGCCAGAGGTTGCGGCGGCAAGGTGATCGTCCAGGTGGAACGAAAGGTCAAGGCGGGCACTCTTCATCCCATGATGGTAAAGCTTCCCAGAATAGTGGTCGATGCGGTGGTGGTTGCCAAGCCGCAGAACCATTGGCAGGTCCCGATGGCAGAGGCTTACAATCCCGCTCTGTGCGGGGAGGTGAGGATTCCACTAAGCGAAGTCAGCCCGCTGCCTCTCGACGAGCGCAAGGTAATATGCCGCAGATGTGCAATGGAAATGGTCCCCAGTGCTGTCGTCAATTTAGGAATCGGCATGCCGCCGGGGGTAGGAGTCGTTTGCGCTGAAGAGGACATGAGTGACATGATGGTCATGACGGTAGAACCGGGAGTGGTTGGCGGAGTGCCTTTGGGCGGACTCTATTTCGGCTCGGCGATCAACCCCGAAGCTCTGATCGATCATCCACTCATGTTCGACTTCTACGATGGGGGAGGCCTGGATCTGGCCGTGTTGGGCATGGCAGAGATGGACGGCTTCGGCAACGTCAATGTCAGCAAATTCGGCCCCCGGATCGCTGGCGCAGGTGGTTTCATCAATATAACTCAGAGCACCAAAAAGGTCGTTTTCTGCGGGACTTTCACGGCCAGCGGCTTCGACTTCCAGATCGGCGACGGACAATTGAAAATCGCCAGGGAAGGAAAGATTCGCAAACTGGTCAACAAGGTCGAACATATCACGTTTAGCGGTGAGTATGGCCGAACCAGCGGTCAGAAGATTCTCTACGTTACGGAACGCGCGGTATTCGAGCTTCGCCCTGAAGGAGTGACCCTGACAGAAATCGCTCCCGGGGTAGATCTCGAAAATGATGTTCTGTCGCAGATGGATTTCAGGCCCCTCATTGACCCGGGGGTTAAACTCATGGACGCGAGGCTTTTCAGCCAAGATACCCCAATGGGGATCAAAAACGAGATACTCAGCAGGAATCTTGCGAAAACTGCTGAGGAAACCCTACCCTTTTCGACCGCCAAAAACTGATTCACTCTCATGAAAGGAGAGCCGCCATGGCGCTAAAAACTAGAAAACAGTATCTGGAGTCCCTGAAATCGATGCGTCCGAACGTCTACAAGTTTGGCGAATTGATCGAGGACGTCACAACCCATCCGGCCACTAAAAGAACTGTGGAAAGCCATGCCATGGCTTTCGACGCCTCACACGATCCCAAGTATTGCGACGACTTTACCGCAACCTCAACTTTCCTTCCGGGCGAGAAAATTCACAGGTGGAACGGCATGATGGAAAACCTGGAAGAGGTGATGGCCAATTCCAGGTTGAAGAGGTGGATGTATCGGTTTACCGGGTCCTGCACCGGCGGGCTGTGCGTTGGCTGGAACGCCCAGAACGTGCTGTGGAATGTGACCGCGCTGATTGACCGGGAAACCGGGACCGGTTATCAGGAACGGCTCAGAAAATGGATTATTAACTCACAGGGAAAAGGCCTGGTTGTCGCGGGTGGGCTCACTGACGCCAAGGGCGACCGCAGCATGAGGCCCTCTCAGCAGTCCAACCCGGACAGCAATCTGCGCATCAAGGAATTGAGGCCGGACGGCATTGTGATTAGCGGCGCGAAAGCGATGATCTGCGGTGTGGCTGCATCGAATGAAATCTTCCTTCTGTCCGGCAGCGGCTACAGGGAAGAGGACCAGGACTATGCGCTCGCCTGTGTGGTCCCCAGGGGCATCGAGGGGCTCACCATAGTGGAAACTCGCCGCCCGAGCGATTCCAGGGAACTGGAAGAAGGCTGGGACATTCCCGACACTGGTATCACTCAGGCTTACCTGCTTTTCCAGGACTGTTTCGTCCCGAACGAGCGGGTTTTCATGTGCAGGGAGTTCAAGTACACCGGAAAGATCATCGAGTATTTCACTGCAAATTACCGAGCCTGTATCGGCGCATGCGTGGCCGGGCAGGGAGACGTGATGATCGGCGCGGGCGCCCTGATGGCCAGGGTAAACGGCCTTGCCGCCGGCACCTTTGCCAACAAGATGGTGGACATGGCGGTCAACAATGAGACCACCTACGGCATGGGTATCGGCGCCATGGCCCTCGGCAAGAAGGGACCGGGCGGGATGTGGGTAGCCGATTCCCTGCAGGCCCACGCCAATAAGGTTCATGTGGCGACCCTTCCCTACGAAACCAAGCGCATCTGCCAGGACATCGGCGGCGGGATCGTGGAGACGGGCTGCTTCCCGTCCTATAAGGATTTCCAGAATCCGGAATATGGTCCAATCATAGCAAACGCGGTCAAGGCCAGCGACAAGTACACTGCGGAATCCAGGGCGCGCGCCGCCAGACTCTCGGAATGGCTGACCCTCGGCGCAGGTGTCCCAGGATGTATGCACGGCGGTGGCTCCCCCGATGGGGCTAAACTGGTTGTGCGCGCTCTCACACCCGTTGACCAGTTTGCCGAGTTTGCCAGGAAAATCGCCGGCATAAAAGAAGAAATTCCGGAACCTGAGAAGAAGAAGAAGTAACCTCCCAGGCCGCGCCACAGGGGCGGGCGGATTTTTTCGAGAGATTCTCCCGCCCCGCTGGTGCATGGAGCAGCTATTCGCGCATTTGGTTGTGGGCAAGTGCTTATGAAGAGAAAGGACAGCAGAAGATGGATTTCAACCTGACTGAAGAGCATAAATTAATTCGTCAAAGTGTACAGGAATTCTGTGACAAATATGTTTGTCCGATTGCCGATGCGGTCGACCAGGAACCGAGGTTCCCTGCCGAAACGATTAAAAGACTCGCCGAACAGGACTGGCTTGGTATCCCCTATCCAGTGGAATACGGTGGAGCCGGGTCCGACTATCTAAGCTATATAATCGTGCTCGAAGAGCTCTCGCGGGCATGTGCGACCACCGGTTTTACCCTGGAATGTCACACCTCCCTGGCAGAGTATCCGCTGTTCAAGTTTGGTACGGAAGAGCAAAAGCAAAAATACCTTGTCCCTCTATGCAAAGGCGAGATGCTTGGGTCCTTCGCCTTGACCGAGCCGGGGGCCGGGACCGATGCGGCCGCAGGGACCTCGTCAGCGGTTCTCGATGGGAATGAATGGGTCCTGAACGGAAGCAAGATATTCATCTCAAATGCTCCCGTTGCCGGCGTGATCGTTGTTTTTGCCATGACGGATAAATCTAAGGGAACGAAGGGGATCAGCGCGTTTATCGTACCGGCTGGGACTCCCGGTCTACAAATTGGAAAACATCTGAATAAGATGGGAATAAGGGGGTCGCTTACGGCTGAAGTCTTCCTGAAGGACTGCCGGATTCCGAAAGAAAACCTTCTGGGTGGTGAGGGGCAGGGGTTCAAAATCGCCATGATGACACTCGACGGCGGTCGGATCGGCATTGCCGCGCAAGCCCTGGGTATTGCTCAGGCCGCACTCGACGAATCGATAAAATATTCCAAGGAAAGAGTCCAGTTCGGAAAACCCATCGCGACATTGCAGGCGATCCAGTGGATGCTTGCCAACATGGCGACCGAGGTGCAGGCGTCGAGGTTTTTAACCTATCATGCTGCCTGGTGTTGCGACCAGGGACTGCCTTACAGCAGTCAGGCTGCGATGGCAAAGTTGTTTGCTTCCGAAACGGCTTCCCGTCAAACAGACCGCGCTGTACAGGTCCATGGGGGCATCGGGTACATCAAGGGGACTAAAGTCGAGCGACTGTACAGGGATGCCAAGATTACGGAGATCTACGAGGGGACCTCGGAAGTGATGAGGATGGTTATTGCCGGCGGGTTGCTGCGTTAACCGGGAGTGGAAGATTATGCTCAAGATAGTGGCGTGTTTTAAATGGGTCGTTGATGATGCCGATATCAGGGTCGATGCAGGTTCCAACAAATTGAACCTGGACAGGGCTGCCTACAAGATCAGCCCATACGACCGCAATGCGATCGAAGAGGCCGTTGTTTTGCAGGAAAAACACGGTGGAAGCGTGGTGGCCATGACGGTTGCGCCGCCCGGCGCCAAGCCGTGCCTGAAGGACTCACTGTCGCGTGGTCCGGATAGCGCCTGCTTTATCAACGACCCATGCTGTGCCGATCTGGAGCCTTCTCAAACAGTGGAAATCCTTGCTCGGGCGATCAGTGCAAAGACGGACTACGACCTCATCATCTGCGGGGAAGGCTCGGGGGACATTTACGCGCAGCAGGTTGGGCCGGCTCTGGCAGAAAAGCTGGGCATACCTTGCGTTACCTGGGTGAACAAACTCAGCTTCAACGAGGATGAAAGGCGAATCATCGCCGAGCGTAAACTCGAAGACGGCATCGAAGTTGTATCGGCGCCGCTTCCGGCCCTCGTTGTCGTTTTGCCGGACATCAACTCGCCGCGGATTCCCACCCTCAAACAGGTGTTGGGGGCCGCAAAAAAACCTGTTGAGAATGTCACCCCACAGGATCTTGGCAGCATCCCGAGCCCACGTCTCCTGACCACCGATGTGGTTGCGGCCACTATGGATCGGCGGCGGATCAAACTTGCGGCCGACGCCGATGGGATACGCGAAGCTGTAAATGCCCTGCTCAGAGAGGGTTTAGTTTCATAGGAGTGCTTTTGATGGCAGGAATTTGGGTTTTTGCAGAAGGCCGGGACCAGACATTGGAGCTGCTTGGCGCCGGCAGGGATATCGCCGATAAGCTGTCTGCGAAAGTGGCGGCATTTGCCGTCGGAGGTGAGCTTGCCCGCGACTACATCGACGGCGGAGCCGACATCGTTTTTCAGCTTCCTGAATTGGCTAAGGACCAGCCGCTCGAATCTTTTGTGCCCGTCATTGCCGATATAGCGAGGGAGCTGAGTCCTGACGTTTTCCTGATCGGGGCGAGTTGCCGCGGTAAGGAAATAGGGGCCAGACTCGCGACCCGCCTCGATACGGGTCTTTGCAGCAGTTGTATCGGGTTGAAACTCGATGCGAAAGGCAAACTGATGATGGACCGGTTGGTATACGGCGGGGCGGGCGTCCAGACGGTTGTGTGTACGGGAAGCCCTCAAATGGCAACCGTGCCCCCGAGAACGTTCGAACCCGCTCAGCCACAGCCGGGCAGGAGTGGAGAGATACGGGAACTTCCATCGGCGCCGGCTTCGCCTGTTCAGGTAATAGGGAGGGCCCCCAGACAGAAGGGGTCGGTGGACATAACCGAGGCCAAGATCATTGTCAGTGTTGGGCGGGGGTTTGCTAAAAAGGAGGATATCGATCTCGCGCGCCAACTCGCACAAGTGCTCGGAGGGGAAGTAGGATGTTCGAGGCCGATTGCCGAGGAGTTGCAGTGGCTTCCTGAAGAAGTTTACATGGGCATCTCGGGGAAAAAGGTCAAGCCCGATCTCTACCTGGGTATCGGTGTCTCAGGTCAGGTCCAGCATATTACGGGCATAAGGGACAGCAAGGTGATCTTTGCGATCAACCGAGATGAGAACGCCCCGATCTTCGATGCGGCGGATTATGGAATCGTCGGTGACTTGTACTCGGTAGTGCCAATGTTAATCGATGAACTTAAAGCGGCCCTCAAGGCCTGAAGGCCTTACAATGTCGGAAGATAAGTTTACTGCGATAATCGTCGGCGCCGGACCTGCTGGGTCCACCGCAGCCTATTTGCTAGCAAAGGATGGCTATGAGGTACTCCTGGTCGAGAAGGGCGCTGCTCCGGGCTCCAAAAACATGTTCGGCGGCCGGATGTACACTCATGCACTTAACCGTATCATCCCGTGCTTTTGGGATGAGGCGCCGGTGGAAAGACCGGTTGCCCGGGAGATAATCACGTTTCTCGACGGAGGCCGCAGCACTTCAATCACCTGCCATGACAGTGAGTGGGCGAAACCGCCTTATCACTCATTTACCCTGTTAAGGGCAGGGTTCGATGGATGGCTCGCCGCAAAGGCCGAAGAGGCCGGGGCCATGCTTGCCTGCAACATCCGTGTCGATGACCTTCTCTACGAGAACGGGAAGGTCATCGGCATCCGTGCGGGCGAGGATGAAATGTTTGCCGACGTGGTGATTGCTGCCGATGGGGTCAACTCCATTCTGGCCCAAAAAGCCGGTCTGGCAAAAATGTTTCCCGCCCACCAGGTTGCTACGGGGGTGAAACAGATCATCGAACTGCCGTTCGAGGCGATCAGCCAGCGCTTCGGAGTTGAAGGAGAGAGCGGCGCAGCACAGCTATTCGTTGGGGACTGTACCCGCGGGATGCAGGGCGGGGGCTTTCTCTATACGAACAAGAAGAGCGTCTCCCTCGGCCTTGTCATAAATTCCGCAGAGTTCCAAAAAAACCAGATCAGGGTCCCGGACCTTATCGAGGACTTCAAGGCCAATCCTGCGATAGCGCCTCTGATAGAGGGCGGGACGGCTGCCGAGTATTCGGCCCACCTGATTCCAGAGGCCGGGCTCGCCATGATGCCGCAGATTTTTGGAGACGGCATTCTGGTTGTAGGAGACGCCGCGGGATTTGTTGTCAATCTTGGCTATGTAGTGCGCGGAATGGACTTTGCCATTGGGTCGGGCGAAGCGGCTGCAAATGCGGTAAAGGCTGCCAAAGCGACCGGCGACTTTTCAAAAGCCGGGCTTGCGGCTTACCAGTCGCTGCTGAAGCAGGGCTTCGTCCTGCGTCACCTCGAAGCCTATCGCAGGTCCCCGGAGTTTACCGAAAACCGGCGGCTTTATGAGGCCTACCCGGCTTTCGTTACCTCTTTTGCAAGCAGCCTTTTCACCGTTGACGGATCCCAGCCGGTCCACCTTCTGGGCAAGTTTTTCGATCACTTCCGCAAAAACCGGCTCAGCCTGACCGGGCTTGCCATAGATGGCTGGAAAGGAGCGAGATGGCTGTGAAAACAATGAGCATCGAACAATTGCTGGGCCTCGATAAGTTTCTCGTCGACGACGAGCATGCTCACATAACAGTGAATAAGGAGATCTGTAAGACCTGCCCCGGCAAACCCTGCACCTATGCTTGCCCGGCAGGTCTCTACACGGTGAAGGAAGGGGACATCAGCTTCGACTACGCCGGATGTCTCGAGTGTGGAACGTGCCGCGTGGCCTGCCCCAATGCGGGAAAAGTTATCACCTGGGGCTATCCCCGCGGCGGCTTCGGCATCCAGTTCCGCTATGGTTGAGATGAAGGAGGAGAAAACACTGTATAAAAAAGGGGGACTGAACCGGAACTCTTAGTGGCCGGCCAGACATTCGCGCGGAGTTTCGGCTTCGAGGGGGCTTTGGTTGAAATCTTTGAACATTCAAATCTTGAGGAGGAACCCATGACTCAAATTGCCGGCGGGATTACTATTCCAAGGGAGCAGTTCGCTGATTTAGCCCGGAAAATGCTTCGATACCGATGGCTTTGCTATGGAATGCTGCTTTTGACCTACATTTTCGTTTACTTCGACAGGGTCTCGCCGGCAGTGGTCGCCCCGGAACTCATGAAGGAATTCGGCCTTACGGCGACCAGTCTCGGCATCCTATCCTCAATGTACTTTTATCCATACGCTGCGATGCAGATACCATCAGGAATCCTTTCCGATTACCTCGGCCCGAGATTTTCCGTAGGCACCTTCTTCGTAATTGCGGCAATCGGTACAGCCCTTTTCGGTCTCGCACATTCCTTCGGCACGATCATTTTCGGCCGTTTCCTGATGGGTGTGGGCGTTGCCGTCGTCTGGATCCCCTGCATGAGGATCCTGGCAAACTGGTTCCGTCCAAATGAGTTCTCAACCCTCACCGGCACGATGCTCACCGTCGGCAATGCTGGCGCCATCCTTGCCTCAGCGCCCCTCGCTTTCCTTGTGGGCCGCGTCGGGTGGCGTCCATCCTTTTTCTGGCTCGGCGGGTTCATGCTGATCATCGCAGTCCTGAATTACGTCATCTTGAGGAACAAGCCTCAGGACAAGGGATATCCGACCGTCTCGGAGATCGACGGTATAGATTACTACTCAACCCAGGCAGCCGCCAAGGTCCCCTTTACCGAAAATGTAAAGAAGTTGTTCGGGATGAGGAATTACTGGCTCATCGCCGTCTATGCCTTCGTGATTTACGGGACGGTTATGGGATTTCAGGGCCTGTGGTTTATTCCCTATGTGCAACAAATTTACGGGCTGCCCAAACAGGAGGCCGCCAATATGCTCATGTTCTGGCCGATAGGAATGGCTCTCGGCTGCTTCAGCATAGGGTGGGCTTCCGACCGGCTCCTCAAGTCCCGCCGGAAAGCATCGCTCTACGGAATGATCATTTATGTGCTGAGCTGGATCCCCATCGTAATCTGGCCCGCATCCATTCCAGTCCAGGTCTTCTATCCGATGCTGTTTATAATGGGCTTTTTCTGCGGCGCATACGTGCCCAATTACGCCCACATCGCTGAAGGGCAGCCCCACAGCTTCATCGCCACGGCCAACGGGATCCTGAACATCTGGTACTTTATCGGTGGCGCGTTCTATCAGGCGGTGATGGGCGTCATTCTAGACGCATACGGGAAAGTAAATGGGAAATTCCCCGTCGAGGCCTATCAGATGGCATTCGTCTTCTGCGTGCTCACTCTTCTGATCGGTGCTGTGACCATGTATTTCACCATAGATACGCAAGCGCTTTTGAAGAAAAAGGCGGGGTAGTTTTTCACTCGGTCTGCCCGGCACTCAATTCGGATATTCGAGCAAGGTCACGAAGAGCGGATTGAGTGCCGGGAGTAATCTAAAATCCAAATTCGGCCAGCAGGGAATCAACCTCATCTTGAGAGTGTACCGCGTTTTCCACACTGGCGTGCGCCGGACCGTAGAGTTCGGTGCTCTCCTTTTGCTCGAAAGTTTCAGTCCTTACCCCGAACGTGCGGATCAGGTTGACAAGTTTTAGTTCCATGTCCTTGAGCAGGTTGGTTACCTTTTGAATGATCTGACCGCTCAAATCATGATAGTCCTGCGTAAGATGGATTGTATCCAGGTCTGAGCGATTTTCGCCAATGATCGTTTCCATGGCGTCCAGAGCTTGAGTGCCCTGATCGAGCTTTTTGCCGGCCGAATCACCTATCGCCCTCAGTCCTCCGAGAAGCCCGCGCAACCCCGAGAGCTGTTCCATTTCCTTCGAAAGCCGCTCCTGCATTGCTTCCACCAGATCCAGGGTGGTTATGGCCGCCTTTTCCGTCATCTCCAATATGTGTTCGAGACGAATCCCGGAGTCGGGTATCTTGTCCTCGACAATCTCATGGAGGGACGGGTCAAGAGTGCTGAGAAAACTCCGTATTGAATCGTGAAGCCCCCTGGCCAGGCCTCCAATTTCTTTGTAAAGGCCCGAGGAGTCGCACTGCTGGTTGGCCATGTTCAGCAGGATTGTCTGGGCGCCTACCAGATCGCCGCTGGAAAACGCTTCTATGAACTCCTTGCTCTTGGTTATCAAACTCTTGATCCCGGCATCTTCTGCAGACCGATGCGGCCCAGCCATAAGGCCCGGAGCGCTGAGGAGCTTTTCGATTTCTTTCAGGGAATCGGTCGAACGCGTGAAGGTAATGGTGAATTTACCGCCGGAGTCTCCGTCGGGGGTCACGGACAACTCACCACCCCAACTCCTCACCAACTCAATAAAGTTAGTGAAACCGGGCTTTTCTGCACCTCCCTCAAGAGACTCAAGACCTGCTTCATCCATGCTCCCGGATGTCTCAGGCATTGTTTCGAGGGGCAATTCATTTCCGCCGGAGACGCACGTTGCCGTCTCCGATGGTCTCAATATTTCCAGTAGTTCGTTCAAGTCGATTTCGGGAACCCCGCTGCCGTTTTTAAAAGCCCGCATCTGGTCAATAACCGAGCTTACTGCGAATCCCAGTACGGCAATAGAGTCTGTTGCGCCCGGCGACACTTTGTCGGTCAGGAATTTCTCAAGTTCGAGTCCGGCCTTCTCCAACCCCCCCAGACCAAGCATGGCCGCTGCACTATGAAAGGACACAAGAGCCCGGCGAGGTCTTTCCATCTCTTTTTCGCTATCCGCAGCGACCAGAGCGGACACGCCTTCCTCGGCGTTTTGAAGAAACTTGATCAGTTCATTCCAGTCCTGCGATTCCAATGCCATCATTTTGTGCTTTCCTCGTATAGGCTGATTATCCCTTTTACATCGATTATCAATGCAATTTTGCCATCTCCCAGTATGGCGCCCCCCGAGATCCCCGGCAGTTGCTGAAACATGTCCCCAAGACTCTTGATCACCACCTCCTGCCTGCCGACAATTTCATCGGCAAGCAGACAATATGAATTCTGGCCCTCGGTCACCACCATGAGCAATGCCTCCCATGGGTTGAGGTATTTAGGTTCTTCATTGAAATAGCTGTGCAAACGTACAAGCGGCATAAGGGTATCTCTAACTTTAACCAGTTCTCCCTTCCCCTGGACGGTAAAATACGCCTCCTTCGACAGCCTGAGGGATTCCTTGAGAGAAATTGTCGGCACGATATATCGCTCGGCCCCGATCTGTATGATCATCCCGTCGATAATGGCCATCGTGAGCGGCAGTTTCACATGGAAGGATGACCCCTTGCCGAACTGGCTCAAGATTTCCATCTTGCCGCGGAGGCGCTCAACGCATTTTCTTACCACATCCATCCCAACGCCACGCCCCGAGACTTCGGTCACCTTGTCCTTGGTCGAAAATCCCGCATGGAAAATCAGATCGAAGATCGCCTTTTCATCGAGTTGATCTGAGGCGCTGATTATCCCCCGTTCAATTGCTTTATCGCGAATCCTTTTGGCGTCCAGCCCACGTCCATCGTCCTCTATGTCGATTACGATGTTGCCCCCCTTCTGTTCGGCGGAAATAAATATCGTTCCCGTTGGATCTTTCCCGGCTCGCGTGCGGTCCTCGGGCATTTCGATTCCATGGTCAACGGAGTTTCTGATCATATGCACGAGCGGCTCATATATTTCTTCGACCATGTTGCGGTCGATTTCGGTCTCCTCGCCTTCCATTCTCAGAACGACTTCTTTTCCGGATTTCTTGGAAAGATCGCGAACCAGCCGGATCATCTTTTGGAAAGTGCTCTTGATGGGAACCATGCGCATCGACATGCTGATACGCTGTAGCTCGGCGGTGATCCTGTTTAGTTGAACGCTGTCCTTCTGGAGTTTTTGATCGCTTACTTTCAGTATTTCGGGGTTCTGCAACACCATTGACTGGGCAATGACCAACTCCCCAACCATATCGACGAGGTTGTCGAGCTTGTGGGTGTCAACCCTGACAGATGCCGCGCTTTCTATCGTGTGCCGCTGCTCGCGTAAAGCCTTCGAGACCTCCCGGGGGCTGGCAGATCCCCTGTCGATTGCCGTCTCACCGAATTTCTTGCCCTCTGCCTTGCCTTTTTCAACGATATCCGCAACTGCTTCATCCTCAAGGACCCCATGCTCAACCAGGATTTCTCCAACTTTCATGACTGGAATCTCACCGCTGACCACGGGATCGCCCCTGAAGTTTCTAACCTTTTCCATAAAACTAAGTACAAGCGGCGAGGGCTCTTTCCGCGCACCTTCGCCTTTTTCCAACTCATCGAGCAGGCCTTTCAGAATGTCGGTGGCCCCCAGGACTATATCGATCACCGAGTCGGTTATAGCCAGTTTACCGGACCTCGCCAAATCCAGCAGGTTCTCAACCTCATGGCTCAGACGATGGATTTCAATCAAATTGATAAAACCAGCGACCCCTTTTATGCTGTGAAATGGCCGGAATACGGCGTTTATCGCCTCGATGTCTTTCGGGTTCGTCTCAAGGCCAAGCATGTTCAGCTCGATCGACGAAAGATGCTCTTTGGCTTCTTCGATGAAGTCTCTCAGCAGCTCAGGGTCCGCAATCTCCTCAACTTTAGGATCGCTTTCCTCATCGAATAGACTTTCCAGATCGAGGGCCGATTCGCCGGACCCAGAACCGTTGCCTGAATCCGTGAACGCCGACGCAACAAAGTCTTCGTCCTCGTCTGGTTGCACAGCGGTCTGCGGTATTATCTGTGTGATCCCCCCTTCGCCGCTCTCCACAGCCCCGGCATGGGCAAGGGAACCAAGGAGCTTTTGAACCTCCAGCCAATCGGCGCTTGAATCAGGTGACTCCTCCAGAATGAGGCGCTTGAAAATCAGCCTTGCTCTTTCAATAGTTCCAGCCATCGGCCCTGCCTGCCCAATTTTGCCCTCAAGATCGTCGAGAAGGTTCAGGCATTCCCCGATTCCCATTAGATCGTCAGGACCGTCAATCACTCCGTTGGCAAGCCGGTTAACTATGTTTTCCATGAATAGTTGCCCCAATTAGAATAACAGCACAAATTCATCGTCAAAAACGACCTCTGGCAAGCCGGACCCTTCCCCCTACCGCGGCAGGATCTTAGCCAGTTTCTCTTCGAGGACCGCAGCCGTGAATGGCTTCACTATGTAGTTGCTGACCCTCGCCTTGACAGCTTCTACTATATTTTCCTTCTGAGCTTCCGCTGTAACCATAAGAAATGGAGTATCCTTGATACTGTCTGTGCTGCGGACTTGTTTGAGCAATTCCAGGCCGGTCATCCTGGGCATGTTCCAATCTGAGACGATCAGGTCGACTCTTGTCCTTTTAAGGACATCCAGGGCTGCCGATCCATCTTCCGCTTCGATAATGTCTTCAAAATCCAGATCGCGCAGAATCTTTCTGACGATGCGCCGCATTGTAAGAAAATCGTCAACAATAAGAACTGTCAGGTCCTTGTAAGACATGGATGCCACCTCCTTTAAATCTCATTCGCCTTGCCTGCGGTCGGTGCCGTACAGTCAAGACAGCCTTTTCACGAAGTCAGATAATTCATCAAAGTTCGTGGTATATCGGGCAAAGATACGATCTTTTCGGCCCCACCCAACCGGATCGCCTCTTTGGGCATCCCGAACACCACGCAACTCGCTTCGTCCTGGGCGACGGTATATGCGCCAGCCTTTTTCATTTCGAACAATCCGGCAGCGCCGTCCCTGCCCATGCCGGTCATAATCACACCGAGCGCATTCGCCCCTGCAAAGCGGGCAACCGAAACGAAAAGCACGTCTACCGACGGACGCTGGTGGAAGACGAGCGGACCGTTTTTTACCTCTACGTAATAAGTGCCGCCGACACGCTTGAGGAGCATATGAAAGTTGCCCGGCGCAATCAGGGCGGTCCCAGGGAGAACTGCGTCCCCGTCTTTGGCCTCGCGAACTTCGATCTGGCACAAGCCGTTAAGCCGCTGCGCAAAAGTCGTTGTAAAGCGCGGGGGCATATGCTGAACGATCACGATTCCAGGGGAGTTAGCGGGCATTGCCATGAGAACGGATTTCAGAGCTTCGGTACCCCCGGTCGATGCGCCCATTGCAATGACCTTATGAGTTGATCGCTTGAGGGCCAGGCTGAGCCCGGGGCCGTTGTTCTCTACGATAGGCTCCGCCATTGGCGTACGGGTACACATACGCACGCTGGCTGCCGCCCGGATTTTTTCAGCCAACTGTGCGCTCATATCACCGACCGAGTATGATCCACCCGGCTTGGCCAGCACTTCGACTGCCCCGTATTCCAACGCCTCCAGGGCCATTTCACTGTTGGCCGGGGTCAGTGAACTCACGATAATTGCCGGTAACGGATGGTATTTCATCAACTTTCGCAGAAAACTCAAGCCGTCCATCCGCGGCATTTCGATGTCGAGAGTGATAACATCAGGCTTTAGATTGACGATCTTATCCCTGGCTACAAAAGGATCGGGCGCCACACCTACAACCAAAATATCGGGGTGTTTAGACAGTTCCTGTGAGAAGATCTTTCTCACAATAGCCGAATCATCAACTATGAGTACTTTTATCTGCTTCATTTTCATTGCCTGACAGATTCATCTTGAATAATTTCATGACCCTGGACTCAACCGGCCAGATAACTGAGAGCGGCGGAGCCGGCCGGTTCTTCAAAAAAGCTGAAATCAAGCCGGACGGCGGCTTGAGCCCTGTGCGTCGGGTCGGACCCGATCTTCCAGACCCTGGGTATTCCCAATTTCCAGGCCGCATCATTGATTCGGGCGTGATATCCGCCACCAATCATGTTTACCAGTTCCTTCACGCTGTCTCGGAGGTCCTCATCTTTAACCTGGTTTTCTTCAATGCCGAGAAAGCCGGCGGTTATCATCCTGGCGAATCCTTCACTCAGTTGCAAGGAAATGGCGATACGCCCCTCGTGATTCTGAAGCTCGATTTCCGATTCATAGTCGAAACACCGATCTCCCCGTCCGCAATCCTGGAATTCCACCATTGCAAAAAACATGGTCTCCAGGATCTCAGAAATCACATCCTTCAACACTGGTTCCCATTTTAAAACCATCTGTCTCCCCCATGATGCGACTCAGGAAAGCCCCCATTTCTTCCGGTCGGAAGGGCTTGCGGATGTAACCGCTGGCGCCCAGGTCCATCAATTGATTGAGCCTGTCTTCGTTTGCTTCGGTTGTAACAAAGACCACCGGAGTGTCCCTGCAGATGTTCTTTTCCCTCAGGGATCGGATAAACCCGACGCCGTCCATTACAGGCATATTAACGTCAGCCAAAATCAGGTCGATCCACTTGCCCTCCAGAATGTCCAAAGCTTCCTGGCCGTTTGAAGCTTCCAGGCACTCTCCAAGCTCAAACCTCAACAGTCGAAGAATTTTCCAGATGACCTTCCGCATCGATCTGGAATCATCCACTATTAGAACGTTGTAGGACATGGCGCCCCTCGCGCACCCAGCGGAGACTGGACATTTGCTGGTCTCCGTCCGAAAAGGTTTTTCTGTCTATCATTTAATTCGGAGATCATATTTCTATCTCAGCTCCGGTCCCTACCTTCACAATTACTCTGCCCGAATCCATCTCCAACCGCACAGTGCGGTTGACTTCTCCCCCTACGTGCTCAGAGGCGATCGCCACGTTGTTTTTCCAAAAAATCTTGCGCATCGCCAGATAGTTTCTCTTGCCGATATTGAAAACACCCTTTGGGTCCAGAATTTGTGCGCCCCCGACTGTTTTCACCACCATGTGCTCTTTTCTGGCCCCCTTAAGGTAGCTGTTCTTGAAAAGATGCGTGATCCCCGTATCAGCAAACATACATGGGTTCTTCTTTGCCTTTTCCGGATCGAGCGAAGACTCCGGAAGCATGTAATGAAGCATTCCACCGACGCTTGCCATCGGGTCGAAAACTACTACAGCAATGCAGGAACCCAGAGAATATGTGATCAGAAGCTCCTCTTGCGAGTCGCTGACCGCCATATCCGCCACTCCGATTATTCTTCTCATTTGAGACTTTCTTGTATTAAATGACGCCGGACATTCCATCTGATGGACCCTTACTAATTACGGTATATAGCCGGCCGCACATAAGACAGCTTATGCGCCAATCCCGTCAGGCTCTCGGAGTGGCCGACAAAAAAATAACCCCCGGGGCTGAGAAAGCTTGCTATCCTGTTGACAACTTCCTCCTGCGTTTTCTTGTCGAAATAGATCATCACATTTCGACAGAAGATGAAATCAAACGGTCCTTTAAAAGGATAAGACTCTTTGAAGTTCAGCCGGTGAAAAGTGATGATCCGTTTGACATGAGGAGCTATCTGGAAGTCCGGTTTCCCATTGCTGCTGCTCATTTTTTGAAAATTCGCCTGCCGGAGTGCAGGCGGGACTTTTTGTATCTTCTCCTCGGAGTAAATCCCGCGGGCAGCCTTCTCCAGCACGCGTGTCGATATGTCGGTCGCCAGTATCCGGAAATCCCATCTCGCGATTTCCGGCAGGTGTGCCAGCACACACATTGCCAAGCTGTATGGTTCCTCGCCTGTCGAACACCCCGCGCTCCATATCCTGATCCTGGGGTCCCTTTCTTTTAGCTTTTTCGCGATCAGTTCAGGCAGGACAACCTGATCCAGAAAATCAAAATGCTGGGACTCTCGAAAAAAATAGGTAAGGTTTGTCGAGATGGAATCGAGAAAATGGACAAATTCGCCGGGATTCGCACCGGAGGTTATGAATTTCAAATATTTTTCGTATGAATCGATCCCGGTCAGTCGCAGCCGCTTGTTGAGCCTTGCCTGCAGAAGCGCTTGTTTGCCTTCGTGTAAATTTATGCCGCACTGTTCATAAACAAGCAGACTGAACTGCTTAAACAGGCGATCCGACATATTGTTTTCCATTCCGTCCACTGCCTCTCGTGGCACTTCCCTCACTGACGGCCGGTTTCCGTCAGTAAAGGCTTCTTGAAGTTTTCCGCCCTGGCGGTACAAAGAAGAGTCAAGGGTGAAAATCAGGCCACTTTGTCCAGAAAACTTATTTCGCTGTGGCTCAGAACGCGGTCGATATCGAGCAGTATCTTCACGCCTCCGCCCGTTTTGGCCATCCCGAGGATGTAGTCGGTCTCCAAAGTGGTCCCGAAGCTCGGTGTGTCTTCGATATCGGCGCCCTTTATGTTGAGCACCTCAGAAACCGAATCCACCACCACGCCTATGTGCAGTTTTGTGCCCGAACCGTCGATTTCGACCACTATAA
>JBEKQE010000042.1:0-33880 GCA_049520035.1 Syntrophobacteraceae bacterium
TTTTTTGCTGAATATTTCTCAAGTCCTTAAATTGAGATACCGGCATCCCGCCGTAATACTGCATGAGATCGAGTTTGGAGAAACCGTCCCTGTCCGTTACCGACATTCCGTAAAGCTGGTTGTAAAGTCGATCGGTCGAGGCCGAAGCGGCAGGGTCCCACGCGCTCGTGGCGTTTGTCGTGATCGCCTTATCAACCTTATCATAGATCGAGCGATCCGTTTTGAAGAGACTGTTATAGGCATCCACCCTTCCAGGATCAGACATGAATTCCTGCCAGGATTTAAGAGGTCCAGGCCCTGTCAGAGCATTATTTATAAGTCCGGCGTTCGCCTGCTGCGTCACCCGCTCTGCATTGAGCGCCTGACCCGTCTGCTGAATAAAGTGGCTTCGATATCGTTCTTCGGTCTGTGGGTCTCCCGGGTGTTCCTGGCGCGCAAGATCGCTCACGGCCTGAAGACCGGTTTCGTAATTCTCCGTAAGATTCTGAGCGGTGGGAACACCATTTGCCGCATACATCATCGAATGCCTGTCCACGTAACCCTTGATGTAGTTGGTAAACCGGCTGACGGTCATGTCCGGAGTACCGCCGTTCTGGCTAATCGCTTTTGGATTTCCTACGATATCACCGGCGTTGGCGTTGGGATCTGCATGAATGAGCGCCGTTGCCCCGTCAATCCCCTGCTGGTGAGCAAGATAGACCTCCCATGGCTGCGGCTGCCGTCCAAGGTCTTCTTTGAGAGCATCGCTGTTTTGCTTTGTAAGGGCTATTCCGAGCTGGATCTGACGATTGATATCCGTCCTGTTCCGATCCGTCCCGCCCATGCCGGCCCACGTGTCCGGCATGAACTGAAAGATCCCGAGAGCTGGTGAGCCCTTGGCGTTTGGCGTGAGTGGGTTCGTAACGCCACCCTCAGCGCTCCAGATCGTCAGAGCCGTACCCGGGTCAACTCCCTGGCGCTGTGCTTCCTGCGCTATCGCTGCCGCCGTTGCGCCACCCGTAACCTTGCCATAGGCTGCCTGAGCCTGTCCAAGTTCCTGAACCGGCTTGATAACCCTTTCGAGTTCAGCTTGCATAGGCCCGGAGAGCTTGTTTTTGTACTGATCGTAAAGCGCAATTCCAGCTTGAGGATCGGTTATCATTTGTCTTTCGATGGCGCCTTTGTACATCTGATCGATGTAATGCTGTGCCCTCATATTTATCGCTACGGCTGATTGCCCCGCTCCGGTAGGACCATAATCTAGTGTGCCGTCAGGATTCCGGCCTCCGGCGCCATAAGCGGCAGTCTCAACGAGAATGCTGTTTTCGTTTCGCTGGAGTTGCTGCGGATCATTATACTTATCAATTCCATTCTGGACATAAGCACCGAGTATGTTATTGCTGGTCTCCGTGTTCCATGCCATTACCTGTTCTGAGGCGTGTCTTTGCATGCCATCAAGTTCAATGTTGATTCGTCGTTGCGATAACGCATCGAACATTTTTTGCTGCATCGAGTTTGGAAGCTGATCGCGCACCTGGTTGCGCAAATCCAGCATTTGCTGTTGAAAGGCCGGAAATTGCGCTGCAGCATCCTTCCCGCGAAGCTGATAGAACTGACCGTATAAGTCACGAAAAGCGGGCGAAAATTGATTTGCATAAATATCGTTTATGGAGGTTTCGTTAATTAAATGCTGGTAGGCAAGGGCAGACTGCTCTTGCTTGTCCGCTGCCTGCTGAAGGGTCTGCCCGACTTGGCCGCCGAATGATTCAGGGGTGGCCTTATCGATTGTGTTGTAGATCACTTGACCCTGCGGAATTTCCTGTCGTGCATCAAATGCTGGAACAAAAGCCTCTCCTGGAACTACCGGCATTTAGACCCCTCCCGGACCATAGAGTTGGTATCCCATAGCCATCGGATTAGCTGGCGTATTGCTAAAACTGAAGCCGGGCACACCCGTCATGCCGTATGTCAGCCACCTATTTGATACGGTCGATGCCCCGCCAAGTATCGAGTTTCCGATGTCCCAGTTTGCCGCCGAACTGTAAAGCTGCGCCTGTGCGCCGTATTGTGCCCCCTGGTATTGGAGGTTTCGCGCCTGAAGATTAAAATTAGATCTAATCGTATCGGCGGCAAGTTCGCCCATCTCAGCGGCTGAGGATCTGACGTCTAAGGCCGAACCCTCATTCGGGTTCACACCGCTCGCCGCCTGGTTCGCGACGATCCCGCCCATCATCTCGCCTGTCTGGATACGCTTGGCTTCCTCCTGGGCCTGACCCTGCTCGAGCGCGAGCTTTGCGTTTTGGTTGGCGACGATCTGGTTGTTCCGGGCAACCTGAGCATTATAATTTGCCGATTCATATCCCGAGATGCCCTGCATAACCGCGCCGCCGAGGCTCGCAATAATGCTGCCTATCGCTAGAACTGGAGCTGCTGCGCCCACCTTTATCTCCTCATCTCAAACCGAAAAAACGGCATATTCCAAATCCCATAAGGCGCCGGCTCCGGATCGAATTTAAATCCAAGCCATTTGAGCCACCTGATAGCCCGCCCGTGCCGCGCGTCCACGTAATTTGCAAGCACCGGAAAAAGCTCCAGCATCGCCGGCAGCCGCCGCTTGCACTCCCGCAGAAACGTGAATCCATATTTTTGCACCTGGTCCGTCCCGAGCAGCCACGGAGATCCGATCCCGCCCAGAATATCCAGGGGCGTAACTCCCCACATGCACACCGGCTCGTCGTTCATCAGCCCCGTCCACGCCACGGCCGACCGCTCGAGCGAATCTTTGAGCGCCCTGTACGGCCCCATCCCCACGGCGGCGGCCACCTCCTCCCGGTCCGCCTGACTCATGTTATTAGCGAGCCAAAATAGGTGATCGCTATGCGCGGGGACTACGATTCGGGCCATCAAAAACCTCTCACGCGAAGCCGCGAAGCCGCGAAGAATAAATATGGAGATATGGATTTTCCGTTTTTCACTTCTTCTTTGCCTTCTCGCCAGCGACAATCCCTTCCCTGACAGCGCGTCCTTCATCGCCCGTTTTCTCCAGCACCTCGTTTGCCACCTGCGCCGCAACTTTACTTTGCTCGCGGCTCAGATGATGCGCATTTTTGATCTTAAATCCCGCCGGCGTCCAGGGCATTCCTGATTCCTTTCACCGCGTCTCCGTGTCTCTCCATGACCTGTCTATGATCAGTCCCCGCGTCGATCTTTATCCCGGCGAATCCCCAATGCTCACCTCCGGTATCACCCCCAAAATCGTGCACGGCAGCGGGTTATCCTGCTGTATGCATACGTCGTCATCCACAAGATATTGGTTGTCGATCACAAGCCTCTGGTCCCCCGTAAAAAGCGGGATCGCAGTCCCCATCGAAACCGCGCTCGATCTTTCCTTTATCTCGGTCAGGTCGTTAAAATTCGGTCCGACTTTAAGTCCTCGAGTATCCTTCACCCTCACAGCCACAGCGGCGATTTTCTTCCGGTAGTCCTGCACCTGCATCACCATGCCTTCAGGTTCCATGCAAAGCGTCTGGAGCTGCGCCTGGTAGGCAAGCCCCACGGTCACTCGCGAGGCCGCGTTTTGCAGCGTGATGCTCCCGTTCACGACCACCTGCTGGGGCTGTACGCTCCCATCGGCCAGGATGGAAACCGTTGCGCCGTTCAAATGATCGAGACCGGAAATCACCGTTGCCGGCGATCCAAAATATTGAAGCCCGCAGTCAACGAACCACGCCTTTGTCACATCGGCCGAATTGTTCGTGAGGAAATTCCGGCCGTCCATCCGTTCGACGTATTTCACGGGATTTCCGCCGTTTATCCCCGGAATGGTCCTTTGCACCACAAAGTAAACCGAATCCATATTGATCGGAGGGATTTGCTGCTCGGGAATGGATGCGACGCTTATGAACCGGTCCGTCCCCGAACTGCCGAAAGAATCATGATGCGCCCACGCGTAAACGTCCTGCTCTTTGAGATACGTAAATGAAAGGAGCACCCCGTCGTCGCGCACGATCCACACCTGGTAAAAAGGCTGTTCGGCGTAGGCCCATCTTTCCATGTTGTGTCCGAAGAAAAGGTGCTGCGCCAAAACGCTCATGTCCGTTCCGGTGTAGACGTTCACCCAGAAGTTATAGGCGAGATCGCGGACAATCGAACCTTTCACCTGCACGTACAGGATATCGTAATTTATGACTATCGGAGGAAGGTCGGCTGCTCCCACGTAATTTTGAGGCACAACGACCGTGTTCGACGGGGTGACTGCCACCGGACTCGTGATCGCGCCACCCACCAGAAGCCATGCGCCCCCCGAGGAGAGGATCACGAGGTTGTTCATCGGCACGAGCCATTTGACCGCGTTCACCTGGTTCGCCGCAATCGTCATTACAATGGCGTCCGATGCCTGGCTCGGATTGCTCACGTCCATGTTCTTGTAATCGGCGGGCCTCGTCATCCAGATTGTCTGAGGATTCGCGTTGCTGCCGGCGAAAACCTTCCTTTGCTGGAAATAGGTCGCGCACGACGGGTAGTTGCCGCTCGGTGTGACCGTGGGCTTGAATGTCGCGCTCGTGCCGGCGCTCTGAGTTGCCGTAAGGGTTGCGTTGTTCGTGTAGGATGAAGTCGGGGTCCCTGTCACCGTGATGCTCTTTATGACCCCGTTTGTAATGTGAGGCGTGAACGTGCAGCCCGCGCCGCCCGATGGAGCTATCGTGACTTTCCCGAAGTATCCCGTCCCCCCGTTTGTGACCGTCGCCGTGATAACGTCCAAGCCCCACGTTGGTATGACGTTTATGTGGCCCGCAAATCCCGACCCCTGATTTGCCACCGTTACGACCGGCGCCGTGTAGTTCTGTCCGCCGTTTGTCACGGTCACACCTGTGATGGTGCAGTTCGGCGAAGTCCCTGTCAGAACAGGAGTGAGCACCGCGCCCGTGCCCGTGATGTCGGTTACCTCGAGCTCGATGTCCGAAGAAAAATCCGCGCTCGATGTCAGAACGTCCACCTCGGTGATCGGCCCGATCTGAAAAGGATTTGTCCCCTGGGGAGGCGCCTGCGTAAAATCGGGAGCGATTTCGGTATCGGTAAAGCTGGTCCCCTTCGCCGTCCCGATGTATCCGTACATGGCGACCGTAGGGTCGATGGCAAGGTTGTACGTTGCGTTCGCCTTGTACACCCGGTAATACTGGGCCGCCGTCAAGCCTTTCCACGTGATGATGTTGTAAGCCCCTGAATCGGAATTCAACTGCACGCCTGTCCCGGTCACGGCCGCCGATGGATAGGATTCATCGGGAGGCGTGTCGGATACGGCCGTAACGAGGTATGAATAATTCCACTTCGTGTCCGTATAGCCGCTCGTCCCCGCCTGATTGGTGAACGCGACGCCTGTCGGAGCTGCCACCTGGGGGGCGAAATCGATCTCGGTCAAGGTCCAGATCCAGTGCTGCGTGCGCGTCAGGTCCTGGGGAGGATGGTTCGGATGGCACAAGGTGAGTGTATCCGCGCTCTGCGTCCATTTGATCTGCTGCACCTCGGACCCCGCAGCCTGGTTTATCTTAGCCGCCGATCCACCGTAGCCGGTGTAGGTGGGCCAGCTCGTCGCGTCGATCGGGCTTCCGGCAAGAGTCATGATGCTCACGATGTTTCCGCTCGTTATGCCCGAAATAAGGTATGGCGTTGTCGAATCGAGCGGGGTCCCTGTTCCCGAAATGACGATCTGATCTCCGGCCTTCCAGCCTCCATTTGTTCCCGGACTTGGCACGGTGATTTCAAGCGGATTCAACTGGTAGAAACCGTCCACCGAAAAAGCGCTCTCGGGCACGTATCCAAGATAGGGAGTCGCAAGCGTAAATACCCTCGCGACCGTCCCCCCGGTTGCCGCCCCTCCATAGGCCGTATAGCCGGCCGTGTTTACCACGTTTCCATCAAGGTCGGTCAGGGTGAAAGTCCCGGCGCCGGAATTCACATTGGCGACGAGATATTGTTTCCCCGGTGTCGAGTCGAGCTGCGTGCCCGTGCCGGCGATGAAGACCTGGTCCCCGTCATTGTAGTTATTGCCCCCGGCCGTGATGACTCCCGGATTGGCGTTGCTGATCGACTGGATGGGAAAGTAGGGCTCCAGCACATACCCGCCGTTCATTATGACGCGCATGTAAAGATGGCCGAACTCCAGCATATAGTTCTGGATGAGATTAAACTGGAAGGGTATCAGGTGAACGGGCCAGGTCGAATTCCTGCATCTCCCGACAAACATCGTACCGGCGCGGTTAGACACTCCCCCGGACGGCCATGTAAAAAAATTCCGGAGCAGCTTCGCCGCGATATGGTACTTGGCCAGGTCCACCCGGGCCCAAAGGTTCGGACTGATCTCGCCTGCGGCAAATGAAGGCTGAATGAAATTAACCGGACTCATTTAAACTCCGTGAATAGTGAACAGTGAACAGTGAACAGTGAATAGAAAAGGCAGTTCCCAATGACTACTCACTGCTCCTCGCGTAGCGATAGAACCAAGAGGAGTTATTTTTGCTTCTTGCTGCTCACTGCTCACTCTTCACTCCTCACTGCCCTTAAAACTCCCCGATGATGTCATAGAAAGCAAACCCGGACAGGCTGCCGCCTGAATAGCTATTCGGTATTTCCACAACCCCCACGGAGACCCAGTCCTGCCAGAGACCGGCTTTCGGTATCTGCGCCGCCGCCTGTGACGCTGCCGGAGTCCCGGCGATAATCTGCCCGTTGCCCCCCGAATCAAGGCAAAGAAGCACTTTCAGATATTGCGTGTTTGAGGTGCTAACTCCCGTCAGGTTCCACAGGTTGTCGGCGGCCCCCTTTGAATAGGTGTGGGAATCGAGCTGATACTTAATCGCGTCTGCGGTTTTGGCATAGCCTGCCGTCGAGCCGTTGATCGTCCCTGCCGCCGCTCCGAAAACGGACCTTACGCCCACCCTGGTTCCATTGACGTAGTTGTCCCGGATGATCTGGTTTCCTACGTTATAGCCTATGTAGATAACGCCCCCATACTTAAGAACACTGTTGTCGTCTTCGCTGGTCAGGGCAGCCGCTGTCGTGATTTTGTTTCCAAGCAGCTTCACGCTCGGCGGCACAGTCAGCCCGGCCCCGCTTATATCTATGGAGAGGTTTGTGTACGAGTTTGCATGGGAAATCGTGTTGTTATAGACTTCCGTGAAGGCTTTCGCGCTGTATCCGCTGCTGTTCCAATAAACATAGATGGCCGCCTCCGGCAAATTTGGAGTGTTAGTCGAAGAATTCATGCGAATCGTATTATTTTCGATAACCTCCATCCCGGTAGGCGAGGGAGGGGCAAATACGCCGATCCCGTAACACCATCCGCCGTCGATGGTGTTGTTGCGAACCGACAGAGTCTGGATGAGCGAATCAGAGCTGTAAGAGGGCGCTCCCCCTATCTTAATCGCTGAGCCAAGTTCAGCGTCATAAGATGGGTTTGAATGAATGTAGTTGCCCTCGACGATTATTTTCGCGGGCTCATCGAATGAACTGGGATAGACGATAATCCCTGCCATAACATTTCCGGCATAAGAGGGACCTCCGCTATTCAATGCGATATTCCCCGTTATTTCGACAAGATCGCCATCTGTTTCGACCAACTGGCCGACAGTATCGAGGATGTTATTTTTAAAATGAATCGCCCTCGATGCAAACGCGCCAAAGGCATTAAAGGCGCAATTGTAGAATCTGTTGTTCTCGATCCAGGCTTCGTCCACGCCGGCGGGAGTAATGACCTCAGCGCCAAATCCCTCGAACGCGCAGTGCTCGATCACGAGCTGATTTATTCCCTTGGGGTATAGGCACTTGTGGTTTATCTGAACCCCGGCGGCGGCTGTGGCGAGGCTCGTTATCTTTATGCCGCGCATAGTAAACCGGTCGAGAATCGTGCCACCCCTGGAAAGTGCGATGGACCCGCTTTGACTTGCTACCGTGGCTGTTCCTGAGCTGATGGTGAGGGCGGCAGGATAAGCGTCTATCCATGCCGTAAAGCTCGTTGCGTCAAAGAAAAGCGTGCCGCCGCCGGTGATCGTTATGTTGTTTTGAGAAAGATGAACCGCTTCAGTCAAACGATATATTGCGCCCGGCGCAGTGACGACAGTCGTTCCCGCAGGCACGGAACTTAGCATGGTCTGAAAATTGGCAGTATTGTCAGTCCCATTGCCCGTCGTTCCATTGCTGTTTCCAATACATCCGTACTGCTCAGGCGTCACCCATCCGAGGCTGGTCTGGAAATAGACGGTTGTCCCGGTGAATCCGCTCATGATATTTCCTCCAATCCCAGGATTCCATTCGTGCAGACGAGCTGATAGGTATGACCGTTGCTCGTATCGAGCAAAACGGTCGAGCCTGCCTGGACCATTGTCTCAGTTGTTTCAGTGGAGGACAGCCCCGCTATCTGCGCCGCAAGCTGCTGACACTGCATCGTCAGGTAATCGAGCGCCGCTTCGACCACCTGCGGATAAAATGCGCCCTGGTTCGTAAGCGAGGTATTTTGCTGGTAGGGCACAACGCGCTGAATCGTGATCGACCACCCGGAGGCAAGCGGGCTGCCCGACACCGTATAAGTTACGATCCCCCCCGTCGCGTTCCCGATCCCGCTCACGCTGTACTGGCTCGTGCTCAACGTCGTCACGACGGCCGGGCTCACGTTGTTATTGGTGAGCGTAACGACCATCTGGCTCTGGGCCGGCACAAGGAAATTATAGGCAAACTGGGTCGTTGCCCCATTGCCCAGATATGTCACCGTGCTTTGCGTTGTCGTCAGCACTTAAAATCCTTTCCACCACAGAGGCGAAAAGCATCTCACCACAGAGGCACAGAGATCACAGAGAAATATAATTTGGGTAAAAGGCAAAGAGCAAAGGCTTTTGGTTTTTCAGCTTAGTCATGCTTTCCTCTGTGTTCTCTGTGTCTCTGTGGTGAATGCTTTTACCATATCCAGTTGCCCCAGCCGCCCGAATCCCCGAAATCATCATCGGTCGGATAAGGCAAATCCCCCGGTATCGGATAGTACCCTCGAACCTTGATCCAGTCCGGCGTATGGCTCGGACTGACCGGCTGCTCGTTTCCGTCAACGGCCCGCGCTACGATCGCCGCCTGAGCTGCCTTCTCGTAGAGCGCCTTGTCCATCTGCTTGTCGCCGATGAGCGCCCCCACCAGGTGAGACGCGAGCATGAAAACCATCGCTTCCGAGAACTCGTCGTCCCAGAGGTTCGGATTATCGACCAGGGCCGTGTAGATGATTATGGCGTCCTCGATGTAGCTCATTATCACTTTTATCTGATTGCCGTTTGCATCGTAGTCCAGGCCGATCTGGTAGCTTGGCCGGTTGTTGAAGCCAAACGGCATGTTCATCGGCGCCTGATAAAAGCCCGGCATCAGGACAAGCCCTGAGTTTTCAGGCGTTTCTCCCGGAGGATAATAGGGCGGCTTTACCTGGCGAAGCCTCACGCAGTCTTGCGGCCAGGCGTATTCGTATGTCCAGGGCACAGGCGGAAACGGAGGCGTGTTGTTCGGATTTTCAGGAGTGTTTCCCGCCGCCGCGATGAGCGCAAGGTTTGCCTGGTACCTGGCGAAGCTCCATGGCGCGAGCCTCAGGAGCGCCCTTGTCGCCGCCTCGAAGTGGGTCGTGCAGGCCTCCGCCTCCGGATTCGCCTCAGTCATCGAAGCGATGCTCGAGCGGGTCCCGATGACGCTCAAAGCTCTATTGCAAATGTCTACCTGAGCCGGCATTTAATTTTCCCCTTCTGAAGGCGGATCATCTTTAGTGCTTAAATTTCTTCGCATTTCTGGCGAAATTAGCCTGCTTCTTCGTCGAGCCGCTTGCCTTGCTGCCGGGTGCGAGGACCTCATTGGCGTATTCCTGCACGGATTTGCCGGCAGCGTTCGCTTTCCGCGTAAACTCGCCTTTGTGGGCCGGATTTATATGAATGCTCGACTTGCTGCTCTTCGAACTCGAAGATGATTTGGATGCTTTACTCATCTTCTTTTCCCTCCTTTTCCGGCTCCTCGGTCACGGCCTCTACCATTGCGTGATAGAGCTGCACGGGCTTCAACTGGTACTTGTCGGCAAACTCCATCGCGGCCTTCGCGAGCTCGATCCGGTCCCCCATGTCGAGGTAGCGTTTGCCCATTATTTCCCGTCCTTATCCGTATCCATTTTCGGATACATCTTATCGAGCAAATCCTTTGACCCCTTCATGCGTTCGGCTTCCTCCGCCAGGTTCTTCGCTATCTTTTCCGCCGCTTCCGTTGCTGCCTTCAGGCGCTTCTCATCGGCCATGACCTCTTTGGCCCTGGCGAGCGTGTGCGCATCGTCATGAGCCTGCCACTCCTTGTCTGTCTTTGGTCCCTCGATTGTTCCCATCGCTTTATCAGTCCTCAGTCCCTTTTTCTCCGTGTCTGCTCCATGTGCGCATCAACCTTGCGTGACAAATCCCGTATGTCCGTTTTCAGTTCATCGGTGCTGCGGACAAGGGTTTCCTTGAGGTCCTTTTCGCTGGCGTCCCTTTTTGCCGTGAGCATCGCCACCTTCTCCTTGAAATCCTCGTGGGCCTGCAGGCTCGTGAATCGTTCGGGCAGCTTCGCAACGGCGACCTCGAGCACGGTTACCCTGTCGCACGTGGCGCTGCTCAAGGTTTTTATCGACCCGATGATAAAGGCCGTATAAACCGCATGGCCGCCCAGCATGATGAATATGACCACGAGATTCAGGACGAACATCCCGTATTTCGATAACCAGTCCCGCGTATCTTCGCGCGTCATACCAATTCTTTCCTCTTTACTCCGTCTTCCGTCCCCCGTCCTCCGTCCTCCGCTACGCCAATGCCCTTCTTGTCCATCCATGGAGATATTTGTTGCACTCCGGGTGCTTGATGCAAATCGCCTGGAAGTGCTTCTCGCACACCTGGCGGTATTCATCGATATTGTGGCAGCCAATGGCCAGCATCAGCGCCGTCTTCATTCCCATGAGCACGCCCATGTTGAAAACCTTGACCCTCATCGGCGCATCCTGGATCCCATCGAGCTTGTACTTCTGCCAGAAATCCCGGTAGTAGATTGCGATGGCCTGGTCGCGCGTAAGGGCGGCGATGTTGACAGTCGGGTAGCTCCGCTTCGAGATCCCGAACTTCGTCTCGCCCCCCGGGTCGTCGGGATCGTTCACGTAGCCGCCCTCCCAGTTGTCGATGAGGTCGTCTACGGCTTTTTGGAAATCCTCAGGGTAATCGGCCATGTCCAAAATCCTTTTCACCACAGAGGCACAGAGATCACAGAGAAAAGAGATGTCTACTGTAAAACCCTACCAAACTTGCAAATTTGCGCAGGTTGCGGTTTTTGCGTAGCATAGTACTTCTCTGTGTCCTCCGTGGCTCTGTGGTGGATCTTTAACTAAGCGAGCTCAGGTTGTGTTGATCCCTACTGGCATCAGCCGGTTCCCCTTGCGCATGCCATGGTTTCGGCTCCGGCTTCTTCTCCACAATCCCCGTCTGAGGCGACAGGATCGCGCCGATCCCGGTGATGACGCCTACGATTTTGAGCTGCAAGCCGGAATCGATGTTTGCCCCCAGATACTTGAGCGCTTCGACCGAGGCGATGCTCACCACCAGGCCCACGAAAGCCGGGTCCTGCCAGTAGGGCTTGCCGCTTGCCTTGTCCTTTTCGTAGTAAAAGGCGACATTAACGAACCATTTCAGGTATTCCATCACCGTTTTTCTCCTCATTTGCTCGTTTTGACTGTCGTGCTCGCCGGAGGGATCAACATTGGGAGTATCGCCCCGGCCACGGCTGTAGTGGCCCCCGCAGTCTCCCCCGTCTGGACTATCCCCTGTACGGGGCCCGGCGCACTCGCCGTATCGTGCCCTATGGCCGTAGCATTTCCCTCATGGTCGATCTGATAGAGGTAGGTGCCCTTATGGGTGATTCCGAAGCCCAGGCTGTCGGTCGATTTCCAGTAGACGGCCGCGCCGACTGTTTTGGGCGTGAGATCGAAGTACTTCACTTCCGGCTGATAATTAGCGGCGCAGCCGGCCAGTATAAAGGCCGTAAAGACAAGGGCCGTCCATCGCATCATGATATCCCCCTCATAGGAGTTCCGGGTTCCGGGTTACGGGTTTGCGTCCGGTGTTAATGGGTTCCGGGTTTCGGGTTACGGGTTGAAGAAACTCGCAACGCGCCAACTCGCAACTCGCAACTCCCGAAGGGGCCAACTCGCAACTCGCCAACTCGCAACTTCCTCACGGAGTGAGCCATTTTTTGAGGACTTTCGAGTTTTGAGTAGTTGCTCAGTCCTCAGTCCTCAGTCCTTGCTTCTCAGTTCTCAGTCCTGCCCCTAAGCCAGCGCAGCCGGATTTACCGAACTGGCAGGGACTGCTGTCTTCGCTGTCGAAGCCGCAGCCACGGCCTTGCTTGTTCCCGCCACGGCCGCACCGACGACAACGCTTGCCGCCTCGACCGCGCTCTGCACGACGTGGGCCGCCGTTGTCAGGTCTGACGAACTGAGCGTCCCGGCCGCATAAGCGCTCGCCGCCGTCGTAAGGGCCGTTACGGCCGTAGTGGCATTGTTGAGCAGCGGGGTCACAAGATTGCCAATCGTTGAAGTGGTCCCGGGAAACAGTTCTTCGATCACGGGCAGAACGGATTGCTCCAGGCCTTTGATGAAATCGTTGTAGTAGGTGAGGACCTCATTCCAGTTGACGCCTTTAAACCAGGCCTCGACTTTCGCGATTTCCGCCTTTACATCGTTGATGAGTACCGACAGTTCGCTCATTGCTCACTCCTTTCGCCGTGACTGGTGAATGGTGAATGGTGAATGGTGAAAACCAATCACGAGTCACGACTCACGAGTCACGAGTTGTTTGTCTTTCCAATTCACGATTCACGATTCACGAATCACGAGCTACCATTCACGATTCACGATTCACCAGCCTACGAATTGTCTTCCTCTGTCTCGATCTCGAAGCCGTAGGTCGCAGTCCCGAGCGTCAGGGTGTTGTTGTAGACCTGGATAACATCCCCGGTCCCGCGCAGGATCAACGGCTTGTCGCAGCTCCGGCAGAAATCCCACACGGTCGCCGAACAGGCCAGCACACCGAGGGACAAAGGCGCCGCCCCGATGATCGCATGACCGGTCCCGGCAAGAGCCGCCGCCGCGTAGGTATTTACCAAGGCTGTGGCCCCGGGATCGCTTTTGTCATGCTTCCCGGCCGTAATCGCCGTTGCGCTCCCGGATGCAGAGATCGCCGTACATCTGAGCAGCGTCAGGTCCGCTTCAATTGCGGTCGCGGCAACGATGGACCAGATGGAGATGCGCTTCACGCGAACGGTCATTGTGGCCGATCCCTGGATTTCAACGAGGACCGCAGCCGCCGTGCTGTAGAGCGTGTTGCCCACGCTCGCATAGCGGTAAGTGTTTTTGTTGCCCTCGGTCGTGACCAGCACCCGTCCGGTGGCATCCAGATTGCTCATGGGCGGGATCACATTATTCTGAAAATTTATCGGTATTGAAGGCATTTGCTCACTCCTTTTACGGAAATCGGAGATCAGAGGACAGATGGCGGATTTCCTACCTCCGTCTTCCGACTTCTGTTTACGCGCTCGACGCCATCCCGGATTTCACTTCCTGCGGCGCAGCGCCAAAGTTCCTCACATCTCGCGTGAGTTCATCCACAGGGTTCGGAAGCGGCCCGTTTACGACGCCGTACTTTTTCATCGCCGCCCTGGCCGCCGAATCCTGAGGAACCATATGCGGCCCCGGCATGAGGTTGTCATCCACTTCGACAATCTCGCCTTCCTCCCACAGCCGCTGATGGATGAACGCCCTTTCCAAAAGTTTGTACTTGGCCATTCCGCTTCGCTCCATGCAGGTCAGGGGTCAGGGGTTATGGGTTATGGGTTTACCCCTTACCCCTTACCCCGTACCCATTACCCGTCTCCTAAAGATACAGGTTCGAATACCCGCTCTGGTATCCCAGTCCCGGACCCAGGGCCGTCTTGTCGAGCACGATGAAAGCCGCGATCGCGCCGGCCGTCATGTTGGCCGCGCTCACCTGGTACAGCATCTGAATGTACTTCACCATCGCGCTGCCCGTGGCCGGCGAAGGCGTCATGGGCGGGAGCTTGATCCTCATCAACTCGACCCCCATACCGGTTGCGGGCAGGGTAAGCTGGGTGAGCGTGAATGCAACGCTTGAGGCTACCGTGACCCACGATCCGGGTACTCCATTGTTGTCAGGCGCGTACTGCAGGTTCACCGTCAGTGTTGAGCTTGATCCGGTAAAGCTCACGGTCGCCATTACGACAAGCTCCAGGGGCTCGCCAATACCGAGGTCTCGGCCGTACCCTTTGGCCGATGCCCCAAGCTGGCTGACATCGATGATGTTGTAAGATGTGGTCCCGCCGCCGCCGCTTACAAACGTGGTCCCGGAATTAACCGAAGTCCCGGAAAACACGCCCGTTGCGGACACGGTCCCGTCCAAAATCAAAAGTCCGTCCATTATCATCTCAAACTCCTTTTAGGCTGAAGACTGAAGGCTGTTAGGCTGTTAGGCAGTACCTAAAAGCCTTCAGCCTATCTACCTTCAGCCTGCTTTTTACGTGAGTGCCGTCTCCGTGTTGAGTAGTTGGTCGCAGGTCCTGATCGGAATGCCCCTGAATGTGGTCACGGGCTTTCCGTCGAACTCCTCCATCCGAAGCAGCACGTTCGTCTTGTTTACCGCCTGAATATCCAGCCAGGTGGAAATCGCGCGGTTGCAGTAAAAGCCCGCCTGCCCAAGGGTGAGCCTTGGAGCGTCGCTCGTCTGCACGTTTCCGGCCCGGGCCGGCTGGGTCGGCAGCCTGTGAATCGCGCGGATCATGAGGTTTATGAGGTTGGGAGGCGTCCCGCCCGAAAGCGTGCTGACATCGATGTTGGCGATCCGGACCGCATACCTCCAGTCCTTCACCACAAGCCCCGCGTCCCATTTGTAATGGGTCCGCCAGGCGTAGTACGGATTGGAGTTTGAATCGTACACAGGCGTTTTGCCCATGTCCTCCTGCCGGAAACCCGCCTTCTGACCCTTGGGGAAAATCCCGTGTACCGACATCGGCCCCCAATGTACAAGCCACACGCTCGTGCACGTGGAACTTGTTCCGCCGGCATTCAGCACATTGTTCGCCGTCTGGGAAGTTGCCGTAGATATGCTCGGATATCTCGGCGAAAGACCCATGAAAGCCGCAGGCGTCGAGGTGATGTTGTTGTAGAAGATCGTGCCGGCCATCTGCTGGTTCATGCCCTCAAGAAACGCCAGCTCTTCGGACAGCCTGAAGGCGCGGTCGTTTCCGGACAATGCCACCAGGTCCACATCGATGTCGCTGTAAGTTTCGAGCATCCCGCAGCTCTCAATAATCTGAGCTGTGGTCGATTTGCCCCTCGGAACGCCCTGATTAAGCAGGCGCCAGTAAGCGCTCGGGAGTCCCGTCCTGATTGTCGTTTTATGCCCGGTCGGAAGATTTCCCTCCACCCAGAGCATGTCGTCTAAGATTTCATTGGTTTGGGACAAAAGATTGATGATCTCGGCAATCTTTCCGTCATCATCTATCCGCTTGGCCCAATCCGCCAGTGTCAAGGCCACAGGGCCTATGGTTGCTCCACCGCCGCCAGGCATGTTGAAACTCCTTTTTAAGGTCAAAGGTTATGGGTTATGGGTTATGGGTCAGAGGCGGCGCCTGGGTTCTGGGTCATCTCTACCCCTTACCCCTTACCCCTTACCCCTTACCCCTTACCCCTTACCTTCTTCATTCATCGTCGGATACATTTGCGCAAGAAGGGTGTCTTTCTTGTCTCGCACCGGTCCTCCGGAAAGAGATCCCGGTTCGGCAAGAACCTTCCCAATCTTGACGAAAAACTTCACCATTGCGGGATTGTTCCCCGCGCCCGTCATGTTTAGCGCCTCACGCAAGGCCTTGGCCTCTGCGTCGGTTTTGACGAACGGGTTACTTTCACCCGGCACAAAGACCTGAGCGGCATCTTTTATGCTCTGCTCGAACTTCGTACCGCCTATCTCATTGTCCGCTTTCACCTCGGCCTGCCACTTCGCCTGGGTCTCAGCCCACAGCTTGTAGGGGGCCTCGATCTGCGCCCGGAGTTTTTCCCCTCCGAAATCGAGCAGCTTTTGCGCCTGCTCCTGAGTCAGGTCCAGCTCTTTGGCTATCACCTTGAACTCAGCCCCGGTTTTCTCATCGAGCGTTGTCCCCTCAGGGACCGTGAACTCCGCGTACTCCTCGGGCGCTTTGGCCTCGGGCTTTTTCTCCTCGGGCTTCTCTTCCGGCTTTTCCTCCGGCTTCTTTTCTCCGTCCCCCGTCTTCTGTCCGCCGTCCTCCGTCTTCCCCGGCTTTGTCTCTGCGGTCTTGTCGGCAGCATCGCCCAGGATATTCGTCTGAGCCGTCTGCTCGGCCGTCTTGGTAGCGCCGTCTTCCACGGCGGCGCTGTTGATCGCGCTTGTGGTCTCTTCAGGCATCTTGCTTCCTTTCAAGCTTCTTTTTAAGTCTGGCTCTCGTTACGAATTCAAACAGGTCTGGGTCCTCTTTCCTGATAACGTCCAGAACCTGCCTGTCCGGTGATTTCTGATGCTCCGTGCATTCCTCCCGCACCTTATCGTTAAAGCTCTTCCAATCCCCGTTGTGCCCGTGAAAGAGATGGCAGTTGAGGTATCCCCCTTCCTCACACAGCGCGATGAGGTTCTTCGGGTCCAGCTCCAATGCCGGCGCAAGATGAAACGGCGCTATGTGGTGCACCTGCACCCTCACAGTCCCCCCGCACCACTGACATTCAGGCTCCTTCTCCAGGTGTTCTTTTTCGACCCTATGCCACTGCGGACTGCGAAGATGGGCCGGCTTGCCCTTGAAGAGGTCGTGAATAAGTTTAAGATGTCGTTGCATCGTGTTTCGTCCTGTTGTATCATGTTGCATAGTGTCGCGGGGGCAACAAAAAAGGCGCATATCGAGTGATCGGGCACCCGATTGCGCCTTTCTGTTCTATTCGCCGCTCTCGCCTGGCCGGGCTAAAGCGGACCCCGTCTAAGAGCCGTGAATCGTGAATCGTGAATCGTGAATCGTGACTGGCAAAGAACCCATTTGTTCTTTATTTTTTTCTACTCACGATTCACGATTCATGATTCACGAGTTCTCTCCTCGTTCTCCACCGCCATCTTCATATAAAGCTCCGGGCTCAACCGGTTGATCTCGCCTATTAGAAAGTTCCCAACGGTCCTCCTGCCTTCATTAAACGCCATTGCGAGCGCCTCGACCGAAAACGAACTGTGATACACCCCGCACATGGTAAGCAGGTCCCACATCCACATCCGACCCTCGGGCGCGCCCATCAGGCCCCGCAGCGCCGCTTTCTTTAGCAGGTCCCGCGTCTTCCAGCCCCTTTCGCGCCTGGCTACATGCTGAGGATCGCCCGCGTTGTATGGGGTATTCTCCTCCGTCATAATCTGGTCATTCCTCTTACCGGCTTTAGCCGGAAGACCGTCCTCCGTCTTCCGTCTTCCGTCATCCGTCTTCCGTTATCCGTCTTCCGTCCTCCGTTACGTCAGCGTGAAGATCCCCGCCGCATCTATCTGGAGCGTCAACGACCCTCCCGTGTTGCTCTTGTTTCCCCCCAGGTCCGCATAGCAGATAAGAAAACTGGTCGAGTTCGTCCCGGTATCCTTGTAGAGAATCGCATACCTGGCAGTGGTGAAGCCGCCCCCGGCGTCCTGGGCAATAACAATGTTGCTCCCTGAAAACGTGATTATGTCGCTCGCCGGAGCGCTCACGGTCGGACTTGGCAGGGCTGGCCCTCTGTCCACATAAGCGGTCCCGGTCGGCACCTGGTTTGAATAGACGCCGCTCGTGTTCAGGCTTGCATCTGAAGCCAGTGTAGGCGTATAGCTCGCGGTCACCAGGAGACACTTGATCGTATCGGTTGCAAGATTGATCGTGGTCTGGGCGGAGATCCCCAGGGCCTGCTGTTTGAATTTATCGTAGACTACCCATGCCATTTTAAGCCTCCTCTTCCGAGTGGAAAAGCTCTCTTATTTTTAGATGTTTTGCGAGTTCGGTCTTGTGCTCGGCAACCCTTGGGTGATCGCCGTGGCCGTTATCCTCGAACTGTTTTATGCTCTCGCGAAGCTGCTCTATCCGAGCCGAGTTTCTTTCGGCGTCGTAATCCCCCGGACCGGAGACAACCTCGAGCGGCTGGCCCTGGATTCCCATCGTCGGCTTCTGTTTGAATCGGTCAAAAAACCCCATATCACTCCCTCCTGGCTTTAGGGCTGCCGCCCCACATCGAGCAAATTCCAAGATATATCGCTTTTACCGGGCCCATGATTATCCAGAGCGTGTTGCCGGTAAAGCCGATCGATCCCGCCGCAATGACCACCGTTGTATTTGCCATGGCTCAATATCCCCGCGACCGCGGGCTCCCCATCCACATCGACCAGACATTGAGATACACTGCCTTGATCGCTCTCAACCCGCCTGTAAGGCTCTTTCCGGTAAAACTCATCGCCCCGCAGGCGATTGAAACTACAGTCGCGCCGAGCACAACCAGGGACTTGCCGGCCATCGTCAAAGCCGCATGGCCAACCGCTATAACCTCATTCACATGGGTAGCCTGACCCGCAAAGCTCAGGGCCGCGTAACCAATTGCAACCATTGTCCCCACTATCGTGGTGAGGCTTTTCGCGGAAAATGAAAGGACCGCGTGCGCAATAGCTATCGCCTCATTTACGTGCAGCGCCTTGCCCGCCAGGCTGAGAGCGACGTGAGCAATTACAATGGCTTCATTTACGTGCAGCGCTTTCCCTGCCAGCGTAAGGGCGCCATGAGCAATAACAAGCGCCTCGTTGATATGCAGGGCCTGACCCGCCAGGCTGAGCGCAGTATGCGCTACTGCAATGGCCTGGTTGACATGCAGGGCTTTGGCCGCAAAGGTCAATGCCCCATGAGCTATCCCGTCCACCTCGTTTGCGTGCGAAGGCTCGCCGCTAAGGGTAAGGGCCCCGTGGGATATAGAAACCGTAACAGGCGAACTGAGGGTTGGCGTCCAGGTCCCGCTCGCAGTGAAAGTCCAAATATCGTTGCCGCCTGACTGTGAATGCGAACCGCCTGTGGCGCTCGATATGACTCCTATTGTGGCGGAAATAATGACGATGCCCGAACCGCCCGCTCCGCCTGCGCCTGAGTTGCCTGCTCCGCCGCCCCCGCCCCCTCCGGTATTGGCTGATCCTGCCGTGCCGGCAGCCCCGGAAGCTGCCGCGCCGCCGCCGCCGCCGCCTGAACCGCCCGCTCCCGCCGTGGTGCTTCCTGGTGTGTATCCAGCGCCTCCGCCACCCCCTGCATAAGTAACGGCAGTTCCGGAAATCGATGAAGAGGAACCATTGCCGCCTGCGCCGCCTGCACTGCCCGAAGCGTTATAGCCAACCTGTGAAGCACCTCCGCCGCCTCCAGAGATATAGGTCGAGGAATTTCCATTTCCCCCGGCATATCCCTGCCCAGCAGTGCCCGAAGCTCCAGTAGGGTAGCTGCCTCCGTCGCCTTGCCCGCCGCCGCCCGATCCTCCGCTGACTCCAGCGGAATTATAATAGGCGCCATATCCGCCGCCAGTGGCAGCAATCGTTCCACTGTCGAAGTTTACCGATGAATTCCCGCCGCTATGGGCGCTGGAAGTGCCGCCGGCACCGACTGTGACCGTGTAGGCCGTCCCGGAAGATACGCTGGCAGTGCTCGCAAGCATTCCCCCGGCGCCGCCGCCGCCGCCAAGGTTAGTGCCTCCGGCGCCGCCTCCGGCCACAATGAGATAATTTACCGTTGCTGACATTTCGACGCCCTAACTGTAAAACGCGAGCGTGATCACGCACGCCGTCGGGCTGATAAGCCCGATCTTGCTTGCCCCGTTCAACTGCCGCAAAAGCGGATTCAGTTCCGGGATGCTCAAGGCCCCGGCAGCCTCCGTTGCTGTCGCATTAGGGACGGTAAGCCCGGTCGTCACATTGAGCAGCATATAGAAGTCGCTGTTTCCCGAAGCTGCAAAGAGCACGAAATTCGCCCCGCTGGGCACCGTCACATACTGGGCCGTATTCGCAACCATGACGTTCACATAGATCGTATCGCTTTGCTGCATTCCGGCGACGATCGGAAACCCCATCCCGTCAATTCCCTGAGTAAGTCTCAACATTTTAAATTCCTTTTTAGGCTATTAGGCTGAAGGCTATTAGGCTGAAGGCGAAGCGCAGGCTGAAGCAAACGATAGGCTGAAGGTCTTAAAACCTAACAGCCTTCAGTCTTCAGCCTAACAGTCTAATAGCCTTCAGCCTACTGCTGTTCCCATCATTTTCTGCAGCGCATTCTGCCCGCCGCCAACGTCCGTCTCACTCAAAGTCTTCGCCCCCTGCACCCCGGCCATGCTCATTTGAGCCGCCTGCTGCATCTGCACCTGCTGAATCCTCTGCTTCCTTATGGCGTCCCGCTTCTCCTGCTCCACAATCAATTTCTGTGTAACCCCGATCAAATCCGCGTATTCCCTTACCGTCTCGTCCATGTCCACATTGTCCAGGACCTCCGGTTTGGCGGCCGCCAGATTTCCCACAAACGCCACAAGCCGCTCGATCCCCGTGGTCGCCGTGCTTTTCTGCGCATCGGCAAGGGTCGAGATCGTTTCGATATCAAACGCTCGGCCCCTAATCTCAGGCGGCGCCGGGGGAATCAACCCCGCGCGAAACATCATGGCAAACACGCGCTCGATCATCGGGTTTATCAGCTCGAACTGGCTGCGCTCGAGGAACGGCCCCAGCATCAGCATCTTTTCCTGCTTTCGCTCGATGATCTCGGTTGCCGTCCTGACTGTATCCATTTGACTTATCATCAAAAACAGGTCCGCAAAGAAGGCCCTGTTGATCCTCTCTTCGGCCTTTGCGATCTTCTCCTCTGCCCCGCGGATATCCGGAGGCACCTCGTATGCGGGCTTAAATCCCCCATCGGGTCCCATCCGTGTCACATAGGTAATTCCTCCCGGAAGAAGACTCGCCGGCTCGTTTTTCATCTCGACGCCGGCCACCATCGGAGGATTGAGCACCTTGTCTATCGCCTGGGCCGTCCGCTTCTCCAACTGCTGGAGCATCTTCGAGCTTGCCAGCGCCTCCATCCCGGGGGACCTGCCGTAGGAATCGTTTCCGATCACATGCCACCTGGGCGCGCAGAAGGGCTGCTCATGGTAGCCCCGAAGGTCGAGCACCAGGTTCTGACTCTGCCCCCACTCCCAGATCACGCTCCGAAACTTCCGCCCTTTAAGCCCCGGCACTTGCGGGGCCCGGTCGTCGTTTGGCTCGATCGCCTGCGCGACGTTTACTTCCTTATCGAGCTGTCCACTGGCCCAAAGGCTTTTGACCTGGGGACTGCAATTCTCAAGTCCAAAGCGCTCCACAACCTGACCTGTTGCGAGTACGTATTCCCGGTAAAGAGTATCAATCTGATTATTGCCGCTTGACGCGAGATAGTATTCGCCCGCGGTAAGGGTCTGACACCTGATGACATCGTTATAATCCTCCTCTATCAGCACCAGTCCGGTCCCGAAGCACCCCAGCTCCTCGTAGATCACGTGGAGCGCGTTGTAGGCGTTGCTCTGGGAAAGCACCGTCAGCATGCGCTTGGTCACCTCGTCAAGCCAAAGCCTGACCGGTGTGTTGTCGGATACGTCCATGTCCCTGATCGACAACCGAAACCACGGCCTGGCCGGACTCGTAAGCCCCGCCATTAGTCCAGCCGCCAAAGTCCTTAATGCAAATATGGGGGTCTCATTGATCATCCTCGATCCGACCGGGTCGCCCCTGGTCGCCTGGTTGGGGGTCATGAGATACCGGCCGCGCCGCGGCAGGATAAAATCGCTGAGCTGCCTCCAGTGCTGCCAGTAGCTCCACCGGTCAACCCGCAGCCCCACAAGCCGCCTGTCCACATATCTCCGCAAATCCCGGATCTGCGGAATCTTGTCGATCTGACTTACGAGTGGGATTTTGAGGTCCTCGCTTGTACGCGCCCTGGGCAAAACGTCTCCCAAAGAAAGCTCCTTTATAGGCTATTAGGCTGAAGGCGAAGCGCAGGCTGAAGCAAAAGAGAGACTGAAGGCTCTCAGGTACTGCCTAACAGCCTAATTACCTTCAGCCTAACAGCCTAATTACCTTCAGCCTGCTCCTCTCCTTCAGCCTCCCAACAACGTCTTTCCGCTGTTGGCCGTTGTCCCCGCCGGCGTCTGCAATCCCTGCGGACCCGTCAAAATCGTCTGGCTCGCCCCATACGCCATGGCAGCCAGGTTACGCTGGTTCTGCCCCGCATTCTGCACGCCTTGGTCGGGAAGGCTCGGCGGAGGAGGAGGAGCCGGTGGAGGAGCTGGAACTGAAGGCGATCCGAAGCACATAATCTGTTTTCATTCCTTTCTCTAAGCTCTCCCTGGCCAGTCCATGACCAGAGGCGTTTAGCCGGAAGGGCTTAAAACCCCCAATTAAGGGATGTTGGGAAATCCGGAATTAAGTAATTGGGGAATTAATCCTTAATCCCTGAATCCCTCAATCCTTTACTTCCTGAATTCGTTTTAATCCGGCAGTATCATGCCACGTTGTGATTTAGCCCTGCAAAACGGCAACCGGAAGCGGCAACCAGAAGCGGCAATAGAAACGGCAATAGAAACGGCAAAATGCACGGACGGGTAAGTTCTCACTACCATGCGCAGAGAGCACAGATTGGCAAAAAGACCTTTGATGGGATTTACAGGATTAACAGACTCTAAAAGAGTGTCCATTTATAAATGAACATGAGAGACTATATATCTGAGGCAGGAGGAAGGGTTAAGTTCTCCATGACTCGGATGAGAGCCTGTCCAACGGGGTCCCCGGCCTAATCCGGGGGATCGATCCGTGGTCCGGGGCAGGCGCTGTGGCCGCTCTTAGCCGCCCGGGGCCGGGAAAAACCTGCCCGGGGACATTGCCGAGCCTACGGACGATTTCTGGATACAACCCGTTACGGATTAGGTCCTTTCAAACAGGAGGTCGCAAATGAGAGTCTTTCAAGTCGAGGATGCCTGGTCTATGGACAGCTTGCGCATAGGCACCCGGCCCGATCCACAACCCGGAGCCCACCAGGTGCGGATCAGGATGAAAGCATCGGCCCTGAATTTCCGTGATCTTCTCGTGCCCGCCCGCGGCTACGGGTCGAGAATGAAACACCTGCCGCTGATAATGCTCGGCGACGGCCTCGGAGTGGTTGACTCATTGGGAGAGGGCGTGACGCGCCTAAAGCCGGGAGATCGGGTGTGCCCGCTTTTCTTTCAGAGCTGGATGAGCGGAGCGCCGAATCAGCAGAGACTTTCACTGAGCCTGGGTTGCGAGCTTGATGGTACGATGGCCGAGTTCATGGTGCTTTCCGAGGAAGGCGTTGCTCTTGCCCCCGCGCATCTCGACGATGTTGAAGCTGCCTCGCTTCCCGCTGTCGCAGTGACCGCCTGGCGGGCATTGGTTACAGAAGGCCGATCCAAGCCGGGGGACAGTGTATTGGTCCAGGGCACCGGTGGTGTTTCGCTCTTCGCCCTCCAGTTCGCAAAGATGCTGGGCGCAACTGTGATCATCATTTCGTCGAGCGATGAGAAGCTGGCGCGAGCCCGGGCTATGGGCGCTGACGAAACGATCAACTATAATGCTGTTCCCGAATGGGGCAAATACGCACGTGAAATTGCGGGTGGAGAAGGCGTTGACCATGTGGTTGAAGTGGGTGGTCAGGGCACTATGGCGCAATCGCTTCGAGCCGTTCGGCCGGGGGGGACAATAAGTGTGATAGGCGTGCTTTCGGGCGCAACCTTGAACGTGCAGCTCGGGCAAATCGTGACCCGGCACGTCCGGCTTCAGGGAATCACTGTCGGCAGCGGCGATGATTTTGCCCAAATGGCCGCGGCAATCGCCCGGAACAAGGTTCACCCGGTGATCAGCCGGGTGTTTGCTTTCGAGGAATTGCGCCCTGCCCTCGACTTTTTGGCTAGCGGCAAGCATTTCGGAAAAATCTGCATCAAACACTGATGCGGTCGGCGGCGCGGAAGGGTCGATCTCGACGCTCCGCGAGGCACGGCGGTCCTACCGCCCCGAAGCCGGTGGATCGTAATCCCAATCTCGACAGCCCCCGAGGCGTTCGGCCCCTGGAAACGGATCGTACTCGGTCACACGCATTGCCGGTGAAGCTTTCCGTCCGATGAGCTTCGACACTGGAAAGGCAAACGATATCGCAATTGCGTCCGCCCGGTTTGGGGATTTGAGTGCCCGCTCTTCCATGTGGTCCTTGGCTTTGATCTGTATTTTCCCGTCCAATCGGGACACAGTCTCAGGGCCGATCAGATCGTTATAGAGCATCGTATCCTTAGGGATTGCGCCACCGGCTTAAGGCGGTCGCGCATGGGCTTCGAGATCTCGGCCCGTTTGTTGAGACAGCCCGGATCGGCCGATTCACCCGCAAACCATACCAGTTGCCGGCTTCGCCCGAGAGTTCGGCCGGCGGAAACTATCCCCGTGCCGTAACCAGCATCGATAAACACCGCATCCGCGCCTTCCGAGTCCTCCAGGCTGGCAATGATATTTGCCACCTGAATGTCGTTGTCGTTTTTGGGTATAGTGAGCAAAATCTTGAGAGCCTGGCCCTGTCTGAGCCTGATTACAAGCTCGTCGTCTCCTTCCAGGCGGGATCCACCGAAAGGATTTTCGGAGCAAAACTGTACTGATCTATTCTGAGGTGCCGGCCGTATGCCGCGTCCACATCAGCAAACGATATGAACTGCTTGGCCGACATCGAAGGAAACATCCCCCGCACGCGGACCTTGAAAAAGTCGGAGTCCTCCCCGTAATCGTCTGCCCACTGCCGAATCAGTTCCTTGTTCGTAAGCGCACAGGTGCGGGAGTCGATCTGTTCTGAATTCCACCTGTGGCGTAGCTTGCCGGTAAAGCACTCTTTGAAGCGGCCCGTGTTCCGCGTGGGGTTTCCGAATACGACCAGATAATCTCCGTGCCTTGGCCGGTCATCGCCCCCTCATACTTCTCCCGGATAGGGTCCGGGATCGCGCTCGCTTAGTCGAAGATTAGAAGGGTGCGCTTCCCTTTGTTGTCAAGCCCTGCGAAGGCTTCGGAGTTTCTTTCGTTCCACGGGACCTGATCTATCCGCCATGTCTTTTCGTGTTCGGGAGCCTTGGCGTAGATTGCCGTAGTGGTGAGCTCAAACATTTCGCGACCGTGCCAGCAGAGCCGGAACCACTTGGCAAGCTCCGACCAGGTCTTGGTTTTGAGCTGCGTCTCGGTATTCGCCGTTACTAAGCCCTTTGTGTCCCGAAAGGTCGAGATGGCCCAAAGGATGAGCTATGCGACCAATGCGGACTTTCCAATGCCATGCCCCGAGGCCGTCGCCTCGCGGATGATCGCGGTGGGGCAGTCGGACCGCCAGCCAGATTCGCCACTCAAACCTTTCGCGGCGGCGCGTGCCTCGCTGGCAGGCAGGCGGGCTGCTGAGATTCCGGTGTGCGGGCCTGCTCCCCCTCGCCCCAGGGAAAGGCGTAGAACACCCATCCATACGGGTCGAAAACGTATCCGGCCAGATCGGCCGTCAGTTGCCTGTGGGCTTTCGAGTTGCGAGTTTGCAGCTTCGAGTCCCGGGTTCTCAATATCGACACTCCAGCAAAATGGGATTGAAGGATTAGAAACGAATTGAGGAATTGAGGAATTGAGCAATTAATTCCTGAATCCATAAATTAGTTTGAATTTCTCAATCGCCTTAGTCGTGGTAGTAATAGTCAAGCGGCGGCGGACCATCGTAGAGAATCTTTGGCGAGAATCCTTTTTTGAGCGTGAGAGTATAGGCACATTCACAGCACTCCCAGACTCGCTCCCTCTCCAAAACCTCCACTAAATCCAGCTCCATGCCGCAGTGCTCGCACTTCATTTCCCCTGATTCCCCGATGCTTCGAGTGACGCGGTGAGAGCCTAGCCTCCTGGGTCTTGTCCCGGCGTTTCCGTGTCTCCGCGTCAGTTTTATCAGCCGTGTCTCACAGTCTTAATTCCCAGTCTTAATCAGGTTTAAGCAGGATACCACCGAGCGATTTTGCCATGCAAAACGGCAACCAGAAACGGCAACCAGAAACGGCAACCAGAAACGGTAAAAAGAAGCGGCAACAAAAACGAGGCAGGGCAGGGAAGCGGAAAAAACGATGTTTTCATAAATGGGATGGAGATTGAAAGGCCGGTCGTGAGAGCAGTACGTGGAAAGACTGGCGCGAGAGGGGGGACACGGGGACACGAGAAGAAAAGACTTTGTACCGCGGAGACCCTTCAACAGAGCTTGCCCTGAGCCTGTCGAAGGGCTCAGGACAAGCTTAGAGGAGGCGGAGGAGATGAAAGTTGAAAAACATTTCCTTAAAGCCTGCCCCGGACCAGATCCGGGGATCTCTGCGTAGCTAACATCGTGTTTCTTGAAATTTTGGGAAGATTTTCTTTTAGCTCTTTATTTTATCTGCGTTATCTGTGTAATCTACGGGTTGTTTTTCTGTTTGGTTGGCGCCCCAACACACACAGGACGGAATCGCATGGACCAATTCATTCGCGTCATGAAATCGCTCTCGGACAGCAACCGCGTGAAAATCATCAAAATGCTCCAACAACGGAGTCTGTGTGCATGTGAAATTCAGGCTGCCCTGGGCGTCTCAGAGCTAACAGCCTCTAGTCACCTGAAAAACCTCGAAGAGGCAGGACTTGTCACTTCGCGAAAAGATGGCCCGTGGGTGAACTACTATCTGGCCGATGGGAGCAGCAGCCCTTACGCCGCCCTATTGCTGGCTTCTTTACATCACTGGCTCATAGATGATCCGGAAATATCTGATTTGATCACGACACTGCGGTTTATACACCGTGATAATATATGCAAAAAGTAGCAAGCCTGCGCCTGTAGGTTCAGAGGAGAAACTACTATGGAGCCAAAAGAATCCAGTTTCGAATACAAAGGATTTTCAATTAACTATGAAGATCACGGCCATGGTCAACCTCTCATCCTCCTGCATGGATTTGGTGCCTCAACCTACACATGGAGATACGTTTTGCCTCACTTTTCCAAAGCATATAGAGTAATAGCTATTGACTTAAAAGGATTTGGCTTATCCGATAAGCCAAAGGACAATAACTATTCCGTATCGGACCAAAGTTACATTATTTCCGAGTTTATCAGAGTACATAGCTTAGATAATGTCATTCTGGCAGGACACTCTATAGGAGGTGCAGTCTCCATCATTACATACCTAATGCAGTGTGATAATAGTACTACCCATATCTCAAAACTGGTACTCATCGGTGCTGCCTGCTATAAGCAACGTCCTCCTAAGTTTATATCTATCCTCAGAGTGCCAATAGTCAATGTGCTTTGACATTATATTACCAGCAGTAACTTTAGAGCGAGAATGGTACTAAAGCAATGTTTCTTTGACCATACACAAATCACAGATGATATGGTCGCAACATATGCTGCATACCTTTCCCTTCCAGGTGCATCTCGTACACTAATCAAGACAGCACAACAGATATTGCCACCTAACCTTGATGAGATTTCAGAGCGATACAAGAGTATCACAATACCTGCGCTTCTCATATGGGGCGAAAAGGACACCATCGTACCATTGCACATTGGTAGAAAACTAGCGGAAAACATTCCTCATTCAAAACTGGTCGTTATTCCAAACTGTGGCCATAATCCACACGAAGAATGCCCAACCCAAACAACAGAAGCTATGGCGTCATTTTTGCCATATCAAACAGGGGATATGAAATGAGGAAGTAATATTTTAAGGATTGCGATAGAGCTGGTAAAGAAAAGCTTGGAAGTGTGCATCCGCCTTGCGTCATCGTTACCGCCGCAAAATGAAAATCATCACCGCGTCTCCTCAATATTGCTGAGGCTTTGCAGATAAAAACGGACTGTTGTGCGGGGGAATTTTGGTTGCCTCAATTCAGTTAAATATAACTAGATAGTGTACAGCCGAAAACACCGGATGAGAACTCTACGCCCCGCGCGGTTTCTGTTCGGATTTTACGACCTGAAAAAGGGAATTTTTAGTTCCGGCAAGGAAATCGAGAGATTACCTTGCGGAGCGTGGACATCCTGCCTGTGCCGCCCTCCTCACGGGTGAGTGGCAAGATCTCGACGCTCCGCGAGGCGGTCCCACCGCCCGGTCTGCCGGTCCCATGCATTTCGCGCTGAGAGCCGTGGCGCACTTCGCACCTTTTCTTTGCCTTTTCGACCACAATCTGGTTTAAATTAACGCAACACCTGCTATATGCCGATCTATCCTATGGCATGACGCGGTATTTCGACCCGTTTCCCGGTATCGCTGTTAGAAATACTCGCAAGAGGTGTGTGGGGGCCGACTTCCAACCAATCGCCTGCAGAACTGTGCGAATGCGGTCTTATGAGCATAGACGACACTGAACAAAAAATCATCCGGCAGCTTGAATCAGGCTACGCACTGCCCCCTTTGTCGGCGCTCGCCGTCAAGCTCCTGGAACTTGCATCCGATGATGACGCCACTATCGAACAGATGGTCATGCTGATCGAAAAAGACCCATCGCTGGCCGTCCGCCTCTTGAATCTTGCAAACAGCTCAGCCTTTGGGACCGGCCGTCCCGCAGCAACATTGTCCCATGCTGTTATGAGGCTTGGCGGCAACCAGATAAAACTAATGGCCCTGTCCATTTCGCTTCGAGGGGCCTTTCCCATGGGCAGGGTCGAGCAGTTCGACTATGAAATGTTCTGGCGCGTCTCCCTGTACCGGGGATTGTTCGCTAAAGCGCTTGCCCGGCGCTCCGGGGCCGTTCACCCCGAAGAGGCTTTCCTGAGTGCGATGACCCTGGAAATAGGGCTGCCCATTCTCTTCGATCTGTTCATCAAAGGTCGGCCCGGCCGGTTCGAACTGGACCTGGAACCACTCGGCGAACTCCTGGCAAACGAGAGGGCCGCCTATGGCATCGACCACCGGCAGGTTGGTGCGGCCGCATTGAGGCACTGGAGGTTTCCCGATCACATCGTTGCGTGCCAGCGGCTTCATGGCGAGGCGGCGCGCCTGCCGGGCATCCCGGTTCTGTGCACCCTGTGCGATTTGGCGAGACTCTTTTCGACGGTCCTTCTCAGGGCGCCGGGAGCATTTCACACCTTTTACGCGGAGGCAGGGAGAATCCTCGGGCTCAGCCAGGAAGACATCCATGAAATCGTTATCGAAACATTCTCCGAGGTTGAGGCCATTGCCCAGGGCCTGAAGCTGGAGATAGACAAAGACAAGGACCTCATGGGGGTCATGGAAAAAGCCAACCGTGCATTGGTGCGGATTTCCCAGAAAATTTCGCAGTTCTCGGCAGAGCAGCTTCAGGAAAAACTGCCTTCCTTCGCGTCCATCGACCAGAAGGAAAAAATGGTGACCGACACTCTCCAGGCGGTTGCGCACGAGATACGAAATCCCCTCACGGCTGTAGGCGGCTTCGCCAGGAGATTGGCCGTTTCCCTGGACCCCGGTTCCCAACCGGGCAAGTATGCCAAGGTAATTCTGGAGGAGGCGCTCAGACTGGAAGAAGTCCTGTCCAGAATGCCTGTCGACTTGACACAGCAGGCCACCCGACCACCAGCTCACCGCGACTGAAAGACTCGGTCCAAAAGAGAATCGACAATGCACTTGCCTAAGTTGTTTCTTCCCTGGGAATCGTAGAATTCAAGGTTTGCTTGTTGGAAAATTATTCGGTAGGCAACTTTCCGTTTCGTTCATATGCTTGCCACTCTTTTCTTTTCATCAGCCGAACGTTCGCTTCGTGGCACTGTGGACACCCCTGGTATTGGCCGTCCTTCGATTGTCGCCACATGGTATACAGCATGCCGGGTAAAATAAAACAGCACCAGAGAGTAAGTTCGATTTTTCGAGAGCCTTTGGCAATTCCCTTGCTTTCCCCGACGTAATGACATGATGGGCAGATGATCTTCACGTTTGCTCCTTTTCTCGATAAAAAAATGTCCGCTCCATATAAAACTTTCCCCTCGTATTGGCAACTCTTTTGCGGCACTTTTTTCGCTGGCCCCGCTGCTTCACCACTGCTCGATCGTTTCTTTCCCCGGCAACCACTATTCTGGTCAAGGCGGCAACGGGTGGCCTGAAACTGACCAAAGCGCTCGCGGTGACCTTCCTCTTGCCTTTTCCAGCAGGATATTGGATGATTCGATGTGTCTTTCGTGTGTCCCAAGAGCTTTTTCAGAAAGAATCCGACCCGAAAATGCGGTTCGGGATGCATAGCGCGCAACTCGATGCATTATTGCGGCTAAGGATACATTATGAAGCCGGCACTCATCACAGGTATAACCGGTCAAGACGGTTCATGCCCGGCCGAACTTTTATTGAGCCGTGGCTATGAAGTGCATGGAATTATCAGAAGAAACTCGGTTGGGATCCCGGAATGTCCTTCGAAGAACTCATACGCACAATGGTCGATCAGGATCTCGAGCAGTTAAAGAGCGCAAAATCATGACGATGAGGGTTCCAACTGCAGGCTGTTTGAATGGCACAAGAAAATACGCTCGTTTTTGCCCCAACCTATAACGAACAAGGGACCATCGGAACTCTTATCGATGCACTCCTCGGAACTCTTATCGATGCACTCCTGGCGCTGCCGGTGCGATGCGATTTATTGTTCGTGGACGACAGCTCCACCGACGGCACGACGGAGTATCTGCGCTCGGTTGCAGCGGCCGAACCTAGGATTCATGTTATCGTCAGACCGGGCAAGCTCGGCGTAGGGTCCGCCCATAAGCTCGGATGGCTCTATGCGCGGGTCCACGGCTATTCCCGCATTGCAACACTGGATGCAGACCTGTCCCACGACCCACAGGATGTGCCGCGCCATCTCGCCGCGTTGGACGCCGGCGCCGACGTCGCAGTCGGTTCCCGGTTCTGCCCTGGCGGACGAACCGATTACCAGGGCTGGCGGCGCTTTCTGAGCCACACTGCGAACTGGCTCGCCCGCCTGGTTCTGCGGCTCCCTGTAGCCGAGCATACGACTGCTCTTCGTGCTGTCCGGCTGGACCGCGTCCCGCCTGGATTGGTCGAGTCGGTGAACGCCAATGGCTATAGCTTTTTCATGACCTGCATCACCCGTCTTGCGCGCGGGGGACTGATCATTAAGGAGGTCCCCATCCACTTTCACGACCGTGGGCGTGGATCTTCCAAAATGCCGAGGGCTGCCGTCGCGAAGGCGATACTCAGTCTTATTCGGCTTGCATTGGATCGGCGTCCCGTCGAACCACTCGGGATTCCTCAGGGGCCTGAGCGGCAATGCCCGTCTTGCGGAGCACCCTACCGTGCATTCGTTGCGCCGGGCAAATTGCTCTGCCTGCAATGCATGGGGACCGGGGATTCAGGGATTTAGGGATTCAGGGATTTTTCAATTCCTCAATTCCTCAATTCATGAGGCTCATATGAACATCGAGGCACCGATATCCACGGGTTCTTCCTTTGCTGCATTCATACGGCTGTGGGCGCAGATGTCCCAAAGCGCGAGGATCGGCATGTGGGCTATCCTGGCTTTGGGGATTTTCCTTCGCGCCTTTCGTCTGGATACTTTCGAATTCAAGGGGGATGAGCTGGAGGCAATCATGGAGGGGCTCTCGGTCCCTGCGCATCACTGGTGGATGGAGCATGGCGTGCAGTCCAGCGTGGGTATCCCCAATGCGCCGGTTGCCACATATATCATGGGCTTGCTTACAGCCGGAAGCGCCGATCCATACACCCTTACCGCTTTTTTCCTTGCCGTGAATATAGCCGTCCTTATGCTCTCGGTCCTTTTCTTCGCCACATTCGCCAGGAACCGGACACAGTTTCTCCTTTGTGTATTTCTCTTTTCATTATCACCCTATTTGATCATCTGCAGCCGGAAAATCTGGCCGCCAAACCTGCTGCTGCTTTTCGTAATTCCCCTGGTGCTGATGATACTCAGGGTTCGCGAAAAACCCCATCTTTTCCTGCCCATAGGCCTGTTCGCGTCAATTGCGTTCCAGTTGCACCACAGCGGCGTATTTTATGTAATCCTGCTGATCTGCTTTGCCGCCGCCTCATTCAAACTTGCGGCAAACGAGCCGCCTATCAGGGCGCCTAATCGGCCAAAAACAACCCTCCTGTGGGCGGCAGGCGGGTTTATTGCGTTCGTGCTGCCTCTTATTCCCTATGTGAGCTTCTTTTCCCATCATTTCCAGCAGACCGGTGTTACACAATGGGCCGCAAGAAGTCCACATAAGTTTTTCGGAGCAATCGCGCTTAAGTGGATCGTCTTTACTGCGACGGGAAACCATTTCTGGACCTACCTGCTTTCCGGAAGCAATAGCGCGTGGAGCTGGCCCGCTCCGCCTTTTCCCGGCGGGGTCCTGATTTTTTGCTACTTTCTTGCGCTCCCGTTCCTGTTGGGATTTTTCAGCTATGCCAAAGCTGCCGTGCAATATTTCAGACCGGAATCACCCGGTGCGGCAGGGCGGTCCGATCTGAAGGACCTGCTTTGCCCACTTTCCATCGGGTATCTTTTCCTGATCTACTTCATCCTCAATCTTGCTGTGCATCCGCATCAGTACACGATCATACTTCCTTTTTTAATCCTTGCCCTCTCCGAGGGAATCCTGGTTCTCCATGAATACGGAAAATCATGGAGAAGCCCGGTCAGGGTCCTGCTGTTTGCCGGGCTGATCTCATATGCGCTTCAGTACCCTTTCGTTCTCTCCTATGTGGACGCAAATAACGGCGCCGCCGGGGAATACGGCATCTCCTACCGCGAACAGAGAAACGCCGCCGAAAAAATTGTCGCTTCGGCCGAACGCGGAGAGATCAGGATCAACCCGGTTAAGGTTGAATTGGAAGATTTGCGCAGACCTTCTCGCAGGCAAGAACTCCAGGATACAATCGCATACATTTGCCGGGTCGAATTCGGAGCGAAAGTCCTGTTTAACGGCAGCCCGCAACCAGGCGCCAGGGAATTGAAACTCCATAATGCGGGAAGGAAGCTGAAGCTTGATGTCGAGTAAACGTTCAGCTTGAAAAAGGGTTTCTGTAGCAACCATGATCCAGAATGTGAGCCGGAGAGAACTGGTTTTAGTATTAATGGTGAGCCTGACAGTAGCGCTGGTCAGCGCGCGGCCTTACGCCCGCAGTTGGAACGACGGCAGCCGCCTGGCCCTGGTTGAAAGTCTGGTGGATTTCAGAACGCTGTCCATTGACCGGTCAATTTTTGTCGATCCGTCCAGGGCCAAAGGAACTGAGGCCACACCTTATGACCCGCAGCTACGACATCTCATGGAACGCGGCACGCTTGATAAGGTCCTGATCAAGGGCCGATTCTATTCGGATAAACCCATGGTCCCGGCTTTTCTCATGGCCGCCTGCTACCAGGTACTGGAGTGGATTACCGGGTTGCGGGCCCGCTCACGGCCCGACCTGTTCGTCTACGCGATGACCCTCATTTCCTCGGGATTGGCGTATGTGGCAGCGGTGCTCTGCATTCACCTGTTAGGACGCAGACTATTATCCGGTAACTCCATGGCGCTTGCCGTGACCATCAGTTTTGCTCTGGGTTCATCGGCGCTCGCGTATGCCAGACAGGTAAACAGCCATGAGGGATTGCTCGCCGTGGCGGCTGTTCTGCTGGTTTGCCTCCATTACCTGCCGCAACGGCTTCTTCAGACCCCCTCGCCTCGTCGATTGCTGGCAGGCATGGGACTGCTTACCGGCCTGGGTTACTCCATGGACTTTGCCGCCGGTCCTCTTCTGCTGATCGCCATTGTGCCCCTGATC
>JBEKQE010000043.1:0-50097 GCA_049520035.1 Syntrophobacteraceae bacterium
TGCCACCGTCTCCAGGTTCAATCCGTACTCGTAGCTTTTTGAAGCCTCTTTGAGCAGGGCGAACCCTTGTGCATAGGTCATGACCATTCCGGCATAGCATGCATTTCGAAGGTGTTCGATCATCCCCGCCCGGTCGCCCTGAAACCGATGTTCGGGTCCGTGCAGCACCTCGGCAGCCTTTTTTCGCTCATCAAGACAGCCTGAAAGATTTCGCATCATTACGGCCGCGTCCACATTGGGCGCCGGCACATCGAGGTCCATCGCATCCCATGAGGTCCATTTCCCCGTGCCTTTCTGTTTTGCCTTATCGAGAATGGAATCGATCAGCATCAGCCTGGGGTCCTTTTCGTCCCTGTAGTGGAATATGTCTGCAGTAATCTCGATGAGGTATGAATTGAGTTCTTCGCCATTCCATTTCGAGTAGATTTCGGCGAGTTCGCCGGCGCTCATTCCCATGCCGCGCTTCATGATGTCGTAGGTTTCGGAAATGAGCTGCATCAATCCGTATTCGATCCCGTTATGGACCATCTTTACGTAATGGCCGGCCGAACCGGCGCCCAGGTAAGCGACGCAGGGATCGCCATTCACGTGGGCGGCGGAAGCCTCCAGGATCTTTCTGACCCGTTCGTATGCTTCGGGAGGACCGCCGGGCATGACGCTCGGGCCGCTCCGCGCCCCGTATTCGCCTCCCGAAATGCCCATGCCCATGAAGAGCATATCGCTTTGGGCCATCAACTTTTCCCTGCGGTTAGTGTCCGTGAAGTGGGAGTTGCCGCCGTCGATGATGAGGTCCGACTTATCAAAATGAGGAACCAGCGCGCTAATTGCGTCGTCCACGGGCTTTCCGGCGGGAACCAGCAGCAAAACGGCCCGCGGGCGGTGCAGTATGGCCGCCAGTTCCTGCACCGTGCCCCCCGCCAGGATCCTGCCCCCGCTTTCTTTTCTTTGAGCGATCTCTCGAGCTTTTGCTGCATCCGCGTCGTAGACGCCAACCGAAAACCCATGGTCGGCCATATTGAGGGCCAAATTACCCCCCATAACGCCGGCGCCCGCTACGGCTATGTCGCATTCCTTATTTGTCATGCCGGCTCCCATTCTTGCCCGTTCGTCAGCACGCCTCGGCAAGGCAGATACCCTTGCGCTTCTCTTCGAGCTTCGACATCAGGCTGTCATAGGGCTTGTTGAACTTTTCTATCCCCTCGTCTTCAAGCTGCTGAGTCACCTTGTCGATGTCTATTCCCAGTCCGGCAAGGAGATCGAGGTTGCTGTAAGCCTCGTCCAGGTTGTCTTCCAGGCGGGAGGCCGGATCGCCGTGATCGCGGTAGGCCTCCAGGGTCTCCATCGGCAAGGTGTTGATCGTGTCTGGTCCTATCAGTGCCTCAACGTACTTTGTGTCGTGGTATTCAGGATTTTTTGTGCTGGTGCTGGCCCAAAGAACACGTTGCGTCCGGGCGCCGCGGCCGGCCAGTTTTAGAAACCGATCGCCGGCAAAAATCTTCTTGTACATCTGGTAGGCAATCTTTGCACTCGAGACGGCGATCTGACCGCGCAGGCGCCTGGCATCGTCATTACCGGACTTTTCGAGCATGTGATCCACAAGAACGTCAATGCGGCTCAAAAAAAAGCTGGCCACCGAAGCAATATTTTCGATAGGCAGTCCTTTGGCGGCGCGATCCTCCAGCCCTGAGACGTACGCTTCGGCAACCATCCGGTAACGCGGCAACCCAAAGAGCAAAGTGACGTTGATATTTATGCCCTCACTGATAAGCTGACGAATAGAGTGCAGTCCTTCCAGGGTCCCTGGGACTTTTATGAAAACATTTGGGCGGCTGAGTATTTTCCACAGTCGCCGGGCTGCCTCATTGGTTCCCTGTAAGTCGTGGGCGAGGTGAGGATTCACTTCGATACTCACGAACCCGTCCCTGCCCTGCAGTCTGTCATAGACCGGTTTGAAAATATCGGCGGCCCGTCCTACGTCTTCCGTCGTGAGCGCCTGATAAATTTCTTCGACGCTTTTTCCTTCGCGGACGAGAGTCCTGATGGCGTCATCATAATCATTGCTTCCTCCGATCGCCTTATCGAAGATGCTGGGATTGGATGTAACCCCGCGAAGCCCGTCCTCGTCGATCAACCGCTGCAACCCGCCGAACTCGATTAAATGGCGGTGAATATAGTCAAGCCAGATACTCTGGCCGCAGGACTCCAATTTTCGTAAGGTATTTTCCTTCACTGTTCTTCCTCCCGTACTTCCAGGTCTTTGACCTTCTGAAGGCGCCGCCGGAAGCGCTCCTCGCCTTTGAAGCGCGCTTTCAGGAATTCGTGGACCAGGTCTTTCGCCAGTTCATAGCCGATTACCCTGCCGCCCAGGCATATAAGGTTCATGTCATCGTCCTCAACGCCCTGATGGGCCGAAAACATGTCCATGATCAGCCCCCCACGGACCCCTGGCACCTTGTTTGCCGCAATGCAGGCGCCCACGCCGCTTCCGCAGATGGCGACACCTCTTTCGACCTCGCCCTTCGATACCGCAAGCGCCAACGGCACGACAAAATCGGGGTAATCGTCGCCCGGGTCGGGTTCTTGGGCGCCAAAATCCACCAATTCATGACCCATGGCCCTCAGGTCGGATACGAGCCTCTTCTTGAGCTCTAAACCTCCATGATCGGCAGCGATGCCAAGACGCATTCAGTTTTGCCTTTCTCAGCCTGCAACGAGCCGCGCCCGTTACGCTACCCGGTTGAAGCCTGGCGCTCTCTGCTCCACAGGATTTCTTTGACCTTCGATACGATGGCTCGTTGTGAAATTTCCTCATAATCGAGAAGTTCTGCCGGCATTCCGCTTTTCGGCCTTTTTTGCACGGCCAGTGAATATACCGGCACAGTCAAGGGCGTGAGCGCGCTCCTCACCGCTTCACCGATTCCCCCCGCTGGATAATGGTCTTCGACGGTGATGATGGAATGAGTGCTGCTTGCCGCTTCGCGAAGGGTCGCCTCGTCGAGCGGTTTTACGCTGTAGAGGTCGATTACGCGGATCGGGATTCGTTGTTCCTTCAGTTCATCATAGGCTTTCAGCGCCTCGTAAAGAGTTACCCCCGCAGCAGCCACCGTTACGACGTCTCTGTCGCTTTTCCGCAGCACTTTGCTCCCGCCGATCGCGAAGGTTTCGTTCGTGCCATAGACGATGGGAGTGGACATTCTCGTGGTCCGAATGTAGACGATCCCATTGTGTTTGGCGGCCTCTTCGACCAGCCGGTCGGCTGAAACCGCATCGCAGGGATAGAGCACCACGCTGTTCAGGATGGCCCGGAACATGGCGATATCTTCGAGGCCCATCTGCGAGGGTCCGTCCTGCCCGATTGACACCCCGGCGTGAGAGCCGACGAACTTGATATTAGCATCGGAGTAAACGCTCATTCGGATCTGGTCGAATGCGCGGCTGAGAAACGCCGCAAAGGTTGAAACGAACGGGATCTTTCCACGTCGGGCAAGGCCGACCGCTGCTCCAACCATGTTCTGCTCGGCGATGAACATTTCGAAAAAGCGGTCGGGATAGGCGCCCTTGAATAATTCAGCCCCGGTTGAGTTGCTCACCTCCGCATCCAGGCTCACCATAGTGGGAAACTGCGGAAAAACGCGCACCAGCGCCTTTCCGTACGCCTCCCTGGTGGCCACGGGCTTATCCATCGGATAGGTTATAGTGTAGGCCGGCTGAGGCTCCACAAATTGAGGTTTTACGTTTTCCGGCGGGGAGATCTCTCCTCGCACCGAATAGTCGATTTCGCCAAGTTCCTTTACGGCCCTGTCGAGGTCGTCCTTTTTCAGGGGGACCCCGTGCCACCCGTTTTTGTCTTCCAGAAACGAAACTCCTTTGCCCTTGATTGTTTTGGCGACGATCATCACAGGCTTTTCGGAACGGCAGGTTTTTTCGTAGGCATCGAGGACCTCGGGATAGGAATGCCCGTCGATTACGATGGTTTCCCAGCCAAAAGCCCCCACCCTCAGGGCATAAGCCTCGACGTCAAACCCATACATGGTCTCGCCACGCTGGCCCAGCCGGTTTACGTCAATCACGCCCACCAGATTGTTCAGCTTGTAGTGGGCCGCGATCTGGATGGATTCCCATTGCGAGCCCTCCGCCATTTCGCTGTCCCCCAGAAGCACGTAAGTCCGATAGGGGAGCTTATCAAGGTATTTGGCATTGAGGGCCATTCCCACACCGATGGAAAGCCCCTGTCCCAAAGATCCGGTCGCTGCCTCGGTATAGCGGAATGCAACTGTCGGGTGGCCTTCGATGGGACTCCCAAATTTGCGGAAGGTCATGAGTTCTTTTTCACTCACCACCCCGGCGGCGGCCCACAGGGAATAGAACAACGGAGAGGCATGGCCTTTGCTGAAAATGAGGCGGTCATTGTTCGGGTTTTCGGGATGGTCCAGGTCGTATCTGAAGGCGCCGCCGAAGAGGAGCCCGGCCATCAGTTCCGTTGCGGAAAGGGAGGATGTCGGATGCCCGGAACCCGCCGCTGTGGACATGGCAAGAGAGTACCATCGGATCAGATTGCTTATTTTCTCTAATTTTTCCAATTTCTTATGATCCTGCATCTTCTTGTCTCCTCACCGCCCGAGAAAACTGGGGGGAACTGAATCGGCACAAGACCGCAAGGCTTTCTTATCGATCTTTTCGATGCGGCCGGACTGCCTTTAACGCGTCTATATTGTAATATAATGAGAGTCTTGGAATATTGCCGAATCCGAAACAAAAATATCCGTCCCGGCCTCGACCAGATCGCCAATCGTGCCGGTGTGAACTCCGCCATCCACTTAAATAATTCAGTAAAATAGTGGTTTTGAAAACAGCTAGCAGACAACCCAGACAGTCTTGTCCTTTGCCATGTGGATCACCCTGTGGCTGACTCGCCCCATTGTGTGTTCCTCGACCTTGGAAAGGCCCTTTCTCCCGACAAGGATGGTATCATATTCACCTTTTTCGGCTTCTTCTACAATGGTCTGCGCCGGTCCACCAGCGTCTCGCGCGATCTTCTGCTGAATTCGGGCAGGGTCCACTCCACGGGAGATCAAAGCGGCCCTCGCCTTATCAAATGATGGTTCCAGCGCCGCCGCCGCTTTGTCCAGTTCTCTGTCGATCTGTTCAATGGCTGTTTTATCCTCCTCCGGAGAAAAGACTTCGCGTACGAAATTCCTTAAACCGCGAAAGCCGGGAACGGCGTGGAACAGCGTGATTTCGAAATTTTTCGAGATGTCCAGCACATCGGCAAGATGGGTCAAGGCAAGCATAGATTCTTCGGAGCCATCCAGACACGCGAGGACCTTTATTGGCCGGCTGTCTCCCCCCACAATCCACATGGGGATCGGTACAAGCCCGAGGATGTGCTCGGCCACGGATCCGAGCATAAAGTCCTTGAGATCGCTAAGCCCCCTTCGCCCGACCACCAGCGCCTTATAGCCGTTACGGGATTCAACGGCGATATCTCGGGGGATCCCGAGATTTCTGTCTTCAACTCTCAGGGTTATAGCCTCATTTCGGAACCCGGCGTCCATCAGAATGGCCCGAGCTTTTTCCATGAACTCACGGATAGCCTTTTTTTGCTGTTTCTCCCAGGGTTCCAGGCTCACTATCCTGTACCGGTACACGGGAATTTTTTTTTCGAGGTCTGTGAATGAGTCGGGGACCTTGGTGACAACATGAAACAGGACCACCTCGAACCGATTCCGATCCAGGATGGAAGAGAGGTAGCGGACCGTCTGCAGGGAGTGTTCGGACCCATCGTTGGCAACGAGTATTCTGTCCCGCGCTGAACCGTTCATCTGGCATCCTTTTTATTGCGAGTGTTATTTAAGGCTAAAAAACGCGGCACATGCGGCGGTGCGCCTGCGATTCAATTTAGAGCGGCGGCGCTTGAGGACTTAGAGAGTATGACGGAGGAAATATCCCCAAGCAGTTTGCCCTTGAGTTGTAGACATGAGTCGTCATTAAACATGATCATATCAAGCTGGCGAGTGTGGATGAGCAGGTATCCCAGGATCCTGAGCTTTTCCTTCATCACCTCTTCATCATAGCCTTCCACACGCGCCGTCACACCGTCGTTGCTGATTTCACACCTAAAGTCGAATTCTTCGAGAATATCGCCCACAAAGCGTGCGCGGCGCACGCGCCTGCCATGGCCGGCGGCGCCGCCCTGAAAAGCGAAACTGATGTAGTTCTCGCCGGCCCTTTCACCCACAAGGGCCTCGATGCTTGCGAAATGAAAACCGAAACGGGAATTGAGGCTGCAAAAATTCTTCGATATCATAAAATAATTACGATTCGCATAGGGGGAAGGCATGGAAGGATCGAGCGCCGGATTAGAGCCGGCTTCCATGAGGATCGACATGAAACCCTTGGAATCCACTGGCGGAGGCCCTTGCCACCGCACGGCGACAATGCCTTTCCAAATTGCAAGCATGGGGATCGAGACGATATTGTCCAGGTCCACGAACTTGCCAGGCACATCCTCCCTGAACCCGTCATCAAGGTTTATCACCCACCACTTCATGGGAATCCGGCACACCAACTGCTTGCTTGCCCTTTCCGAGAAATGGTGATCTTTTCCGAAGCTGAACATCTCCATGACAGATTTCTCATGGCAGAATCTGGTGATATCGTGAAAACTCCGGCACTGGGAAGGTTTGAAATCCGGCGCCTCCGGATCGAGCAGATGGAGAGGGATTATGTTCTCGGATACCCTCTTCAGGATGTCCAATACCGGGGAGCCATCCATAAGACTCTTGCACGTCTCCTTATCTTGGAGCAAGGGTTCGATTTTTCCTCTGCACACTCTGAGGCCGTCCGCATCGACCGTAATGTGCTGACCGTTTTCGAGCAAATCGGTTGCGCCCTCCAGTCCCAGAATTGCCGGCACGCCGAATTCTCTGGCTACATTGGCGAGATGTCCGGCCGCCGTCCCCTGTTCGGCGACAAGGGCCGAAGCGCGGCCGAGCAAAACGGCCCACCTGGGCAGCGCCTGCTTTACAACGAGGACTGCTCCCCTGGGAAAAAGAAGGGCCTGGCTTTCTTTCCGGAGTACGAAAACCGGCCCAAACCCGGCGCCGGGACTTGCAGTGAGACCGCCCGAAACGATCACTTCAGAAGCCTCAATTTTGCACTCGGCCCGCCCCCGATCCGTTACCTCGTTTCTCTGCATCAGAGGGCGGCACTGAAGCATTATTATTTCCCCTTTGTCATCTAAGGCCCATTCGATATCCTGGGCAACCCCGTAATGATCTTCTATCCGGAGGGCGATGCGCGCCAGCTCCAGCGCAGTATGATCGGAAATGGAAGCCTGGGAACCCTCATCGCCAAGGATTTCAACCCTGCAGACACCTTCCTCAGGGTAGCAGACAAATTTCTGCCGCTTTCCCGCGATGTGTTTTTCCACGATCTGAGGCGGATGATTTCTGGAGACTACAAAAAGATCGGCCGCAACGCTGCCGTCCACCACCGATTTGGGCAAGCCAAAGACTGAATGAATAAAAATCCGCGCATCGCGTACATCAAGAGGATTTTTCGAATAAATCACACCACCCGCCACAGCGTTTACCATGGATATGCACCCCACGCACATGTTGAGGTCTTCGTCGCGGATTCCCCTGTTCAACCGGTAGACGATCGCCTGCAGGCTGTACTTGCTTGCCGCTATTTCCTTGTAGGCGTGGATGAGGTTGTCGGCGCTGACATTCAATTCGGAGCGGTACAGCCCGGCAAAGGAGCTTTGCGCGGAATCTTCGCCAAGGGCGCTGCTGCGAAGCGAGACTTTCACCCCCTGCCCTTCTTTCCTTTCAAGTTCGGCGTAGGCGCTTAAAATAGCTCTTTCCAGCTCGGCCGGCATACCGGTCCGGATGACCTGCTGCTGGATTTGTGCGCTAAGCGCGAACAGTTGGTCAATTTCTTCCGCCGGAGATGACTGCATAAGGCGGTCTATCTCAGCCTGAAGGTCACCGGAGCCTATAAATTCCCGAAACGCCCTCGAGGAAATTACAAAGCCATTGGGGACCTTTATACCAAGGCGATTGCGGATTTCCCCAAGGTTTGCCATCTTGTTGCCGGCCTCATCCGACCTTGTTTTATCCACATCTTGGAGAGAAATTATCAGCGGACCGGCGATCGTTTCTTTTTTTTCGGACAGAATTTCAGTAACACTGCCCTGAATCGACCTGAAGCTGTCGTACAGGTCAATATATTTGCGGGGCGCCAGTTGATCCATACATTGTATCATGCGAAAGACATTGACGGAGACAGCCGTGCAGTTAGCCCGAATAAAGGACATTCCGAACGGCGTGTCGCCTTTGCGGGCCTCCTCAAGCTCAGACATGATCTGCAGGGCTTTGTTATTGGCGCTAAGGAGCAGCTTGAAATTATGGTACCTGGTCTGGAAGGCGGTGCGCAGAGCTTCGGCGTCTAACAGTGTGAGCGTCTTCTCCCTTTTAACTATTCCAAGTTTTTGCAGGCATTCTCTTATTAGAGACATAGTTCGTCAACCGGATGCGCCCCGCGTTTCAACCAGCCCGGCTTTTTCATTCAGCCTTTTTCTTTTACAGGCGTCCTGTATTTTATACACCAGTTCGTCGATTTCGATCGGTTTCATAAGATAGTCAAAGGCGCCGATATCCATCCCTTCGATGGCCACTTCCATATTAGCATGGCCCGTGAGCATGATCACTTCCAGCAAACTGTATCTTTTCTTTATTTCGCGTAAGGTATCAAGACCGCTCATACCGGGCATTTTTACGTCCAGGACGACGATATCGGCCGGGGTTTCCTTCAATTGTGCCAGAGCCGCTTCCCCGCTCGTTACGCCATTTACGGCCAGTTTTCTTTTCCTGAGCCTTTTGACCAGAGTCTCCATGAACTCGACTTCATCATCCACAATCAGAACGCTTAAAGTTTCCACCTGCACAGCCTCCAAAAGATTCCCCCTTTGGAAAAAGGCGACTTAAAACCCATTCGTCCAGGGGTTGCACCGGGTTTCCGGATGGACACTAGCTATATTGTCTCCACACCGACACAGGAGACTAACCGATGAACCGCATGGCAGCAAGGGTAAAGATTTTCGATCTGGGGAAAATGCTCATGGTCCGGGGAATGATCATCTCGGCTTTTGCACGAAAATACGACTTCAAGTACAAGACCGTCCAGAAGGTGATCTAGCGTTACCGGGCAGGTGAGCGCAAGCCTCGGCGAGCATTTCACCCTTCTAACTTCACCCTTCGCGCTTCTGTTCCCGGAAGGAGACCAGCTATCGGGCCCGGTCGGCTGGTCCGGCATCAAGAGGCTGGTCCGGGTAAAATCTTTTAAGCATATCGGCGATGGCTGTCTTAAGGTGGTCGATATTGCCGCTCTTTTCGATGTAGATTTCCCCTTTGTTCAAGCTGAAGTTCCGCTCGGATTCTTCGGTCAGGAAAGTATGGATTACCACCGGCAAAGGGGGCTGTCGTTTCTGGGTTCTTTCAAAAATCTTCGAGCTGTCGGCGTCCGGCATTTCGAGGTCAAACACAAGCAGGTCCACCCCATTCTCGCGGTCTATTTCCGCAAGAATCCGGCCGCCATCCCCGGCGACCGCAACTTCGTAACCTTCGGCCGAAAGTTCGCGGCGAAGAAAATCCCGCACGTTCCTGTTCCTGTCTGCGACCAATATTGTGAATATCTTTTTCATCAGACTTTTATGCCCGTATCCCTGACAGTGCTCCAAATCAGGCGGCCCTGTCCCGCTGGAGCCGAAATCAGCCCTGAACCGCCGGAATTTTCTCCGCGTACACGGAACAGGGAGGGTCTTATATTTCCTGCTTCACCCTGGCCTTTTTCATGCTGAGGCCGAAACCGTCGAACAGGTAGAAAATCGCAAAACCCCACCACAAGGTATAGACTATGTAAAAGACCAGCAAACTCGTTGCAGTGAAGGCCTTTTCGGAAATACTCTCGGGCTCGATCTTGTAGAAATTGTAGGCCGGTTCGATGCCCTTTTTCATCACCTCCAGAATGATGTTGGACTGTGCAGTATTTCTGCTCTTCTGGAGATCTTTTACGGCACGGTTCAGTGCGCCCCACCAGGTCGACAAGACCTCTTTTTCGTCGATTCCGTACTTCTCCCTGACTTCATCGCCTTTGTTGAAATACATCGCGTTGGAGTCTTCCAGAGCAGCTCCGAGCAGTTTTGAAAGATTCCCTCTGATACTGAGCACGGCACCCTGCGAGTTGGTATCCGGGGTAACCCTTGCAAAAATCTTTGCCGCCATGGCCGCTTGCTCTGCATTTTCCATTTTGACGCTGACTGAAAGTTCCTCTTTTTCAACCCCCTTAAGGTCGCCGGTGAGTTTTGGAATGAAATAAGAGGAGCCTTTAGCCAACTTGTTGAAAAGGGCATCCGAGTATTCCAGGCCATTCCTGCCCTCTCCGAACACGGGAGAGAAAATCAGGGCCAGAATTCCAAAGAAAGTTACCCCAAGCACTAGACCAATATTCATTGTCTTTTGATGTCTGATCAGCATTTCTATTTTCTCCTCTGTCCGCTTGCTCTAAACACCCGCTTTGATGGAAATTTCCGGACCTCCCGTCTCTTCTCTCAGGCTCCCCAAATTGGCGAAGAACTTGGAAAACAGCCAAATCCCAAAGACGGCTACGACAATCCAGAAAACAATGTTGCCTACAAACTCGATATTAGCGGTTATAGATTTAGGAATGCTGAGCCACTCCAGTTCAACCATTTTTCGGGGCAGAGTTGCCGTCCTGTTTATAAACCCTGCGAGAATCGAGACCGCGTAGAAGCCGCGGATGTGAATGCCTTTAACCACTTTGGTGGTAAGGGCGCCGACCTGAATGCCCAACAGCGAGCCGACCAGCATTCCCATCGCCAGGGAGTAAAATACGTATCCATAAATGGCATATTGAATGATAGACGCCAGACCTGCCGTGAAGATGATCTGAAGAATATCGGTGCCCACGGTCGTCATGGAAGAAACGCCGAAGACATAAACAAACATGGGGAACGTAACAAAACCGCCTCCCACACCCATGATGGAAGCAAGAATCCCCACCACGGCGCCGCCCGCTGCAATGATCGCCCAGGAAATTCTTTTGCCGCCGGGGACGAAATCCTCATCAAAGGGAATCATCGGCGGAATGTTTACCGACTGAAGTCTGACTGCGAAACTGGTAGCGCCGGAATGAGCGGAACCGTGAGCGCCGCCACTGGCTGCTGCGGGACCTTTTCGGGATCTCAGAAAATCGAAGAGGGCATAAAAACCAAGAAAACCCAGCAAAACGGCATAAATCAAGCTGATGAAACCGTCGCTCAACAGGGGATCAATATTATAGAGCGTTCTGTTAATTGCCCCCCCAACGAAAGTGCCGGCCCCGGAACCGATCAGAAATGCTATTGCCAGTTTCAGGGAGACATTGCCGAGCTTCTTGTGCACGGTAGTCCCCATGATAGCCTTGGCAAAAATGTGAAAGAGGTCGGTCCCGACCGCCAGAATTCCCTTTACGCCCGCAGCCATAAGGGCCGGAGTGATGATGAACCCGCCGCCTGCTCCGATGCACCCGGTGATCAGTCCGGCAGCCAGGCCGATCGCCATCGAAACCAGGAAGATCATTGGTGAATAGAAAGCGGGGGCATAAGCTTCTTTGCCTCCCAGCAAAGGAGCTGCTTCAAGCAAAGAGACAAGCAGAATCGGCGCGAGCAGCAGAAGTAAAACCAAAAGTTTTTTACGGTTCTTAATGATGGACATAGACACTTCATAATCCCATCGCGCATGTGCTATGGATGAAGCCTTCAGGAACTCATAAACCTGCCTTGCACCACTCATTGGGGGAAACCTCCTTTTGATCGGCTGGAGATGAAACTCGAATCCGAAACGACCGCACCGGCCGGGAATTTAGCCTTCAGGGAGTTTGGCAACTTGCGTGCCATCGACCGTCCTTACGAATCGATTGAATAACAGTTTGATTTACTTACATAATTATGGAGCATCGCTTTTGTCTGGCCTCGGGATCATCGGATAAAGTGTCAGGCTTTTTTGCAAAGTGTAAAGCAATGAGGCACGTGCCCCTAGCGTAATGGCATGAAATGGTCTGATTTGGTCGGGTTTGCGGATTTATGGTCCTCCGCAGAAACCCTTCGACAGGCTCAGGACACGCTTGGAGAGAGCGGAAAAAGGTTCACTGTTTGCACAGTTATCGTCTGATCAGCCAAGAAAATATTTCGAACAGAGGTCAGAATATCCGATCGACCCACTCGATGGAATTGGAATAGACCTCCGGCACCTCTGATTCCTCTATCCCCAGCCGTGAGGCCAGGGAGGGGAAGTCCATCCAGTTTGCCTTTTCGTAGGAGATGGAAAGATCAAGAACTGTTTTGAAAAGATTGCTCTTACCGAGCAAAGCTTCCTTGATGGAGGTTTGAATAGGAAGATCCTCGACAACCTCTTCCATAGGTCTGCCCAGCAGAACGTCCATGCACGAGAATAATCCCGTGAAGAAAAATTCGGACTTCTGCTGTTTATATCCGACTTTGGAAGCCAGATTCTCGCTAAACCGCGCTCTGAGCAAACAGAGCCGCAGGAGTTCCTGTGGCTGGTCATTGCCTAATTCTATGAGGACCGCAAGGGATACCCATTTTCTGATCTCCTCCTCGCCCAGAAGCTGTAGAGCATGCATTATGGATGAGACCTGGCGATGCAAGCCGAAGAAAGCGGAGTTGGCATAGTTGAGAAGCTTGTAAGCAAAGGAAGGGTTATGCTCGATGACCTTATTTATCGCTTCGAAGCTCGGATTATCTGCGCCCAGCTCTTTCAGAATTTGCAGATAGTGCATTTTGTGACCGGAGATGTTCCGTCTGGTAAGGATTACCGGCTTACAGAAAAAATAGCCTTGAAAATAGCTGTATCCCATCTTGAGAGCGTTTGTGAATTCCTCCCTGGTCTCGGTCTTTTCCGCAAGGAGTTTTACCCTGCCTGAACTGGGAAATCTTCGCGCTATGGCCTTCCTTTCCTTTTCATCCGTTTGGCGCAAATCAACCTTGATTATGTCCACCAGCTTCAAAAAAGGATTGTACTCATTCCCACGGAGAACAAAATCATCCAGAGCCAATGTGTAACCCTGGGAGCGGATCATCGTTATAGCCTTGATCAACTCATCGTCAGGCTCCACATTTTCGAGGATCTCAACGACACCGATTTTCTTTGGAAGGTAGGCAGCAGCACCCTCAAGAAGAAGTTTTCGAGTAAAATTCACAAAAACCCTCCTGCCTTCAGAGATTTGCTGTGAGCCGATGACCAAAACGGTATTCCCGATGACGGAAAGGGATGCCTTGTCGCCATCAGCCGCTGAATAGACATTTTCCATGCCGGAGCGGTACAGAAGCTCATAGCCGTATATCCCCTGCTTAGTGTCGAAGATTGGCTGCCTGGCGATGAATACATCCATTCCACTTCCTCCATCAAAACCTATTCAGAGAATCCAATGGTCTCTCGGCCCGAACGCACGAAACCAGGGTCAGCATAAGCAGGACTGAACAAAAGATACATACGGGACAATGGCAAATGGCTACCTTGGACAAACATTCGATGCACAATTTTCTAATCGGATGCCCAGCGCGATAACTTTACACCAAAACAAGGTAGCGCCGGCTACACCGAGACCTGTTCCGGGTCCAGATTGTCGGCCAGATTGGACTACAAGCTGTGCGATTTGGAACATGATATTTGAGGTTGCGTTGAAAATCCAGGTCGATCTGATATGGGGGTAACCCCAACATTCATGCAACCAGGGGCCATTTATGACAGGACACTCCAGAGACGTCCGTAATCAGTGGCCTTTTGGTTGGCGATAGATTTTGTCGTCGTTTCTTTTTCCTGCCAATGCCACTTTGAGACAATCTTCTTCGACCCCGTGGATATTCCGATACTCCCGAGGATATATAACCATGCACGCCGAGTGCTCTACTCGTGAGAAGGTTCCCGAATGTCAGGCAAAAAAGCCGTAAAGATCCCGAGCAGTGGCAAGAACGCACACAGCCGATAAACATACTCGATGCCATGCGCATCGGCCAGCCTGCCCAGTACGGCAGCGCCAATGCCCCCCATGCCGAATGCAAGCCCGAAAAACAGGCCTGATACCATCCCTACCCTACCCGGCATGAGTTCCTGTGCGAAGACTAGAATCGATGGGAAAGCCGATGCGAGTATGATGCCGATAATAAAAGTCAGAGGCCAGTTCCAGGTCAGGTTTGCGTAGGGCAGCACCAGCGTAAACGGCGCAACTCCCAGAATAGATGCCCAGATCACGCGTTTGCGGCCGATGCGATCCCCAATCGGCCCGCCAAGGATGGTTCCAAGGGCAACCGCGAATAAAAAGAGGAAAAGGTGAATCTGGGCGGATTGCACCGAAAGCTGGAATTTACTCATCAGGTAGAATGTGTAGTAACTGCTGAAGCTCGCAAGATAGAAGAATTTCGAGAAAATGAGTATCAGTAAGACCACCATTGCTCCTCCCACGGTACGCCCAGGGAGTGCGCCCTGCACAAATTTGTGAGATTTGGCCCGTTTCTTTCTCTGTGATAGCCGTTGCTTATACCAGCCGCCTACCTGCCATAAAATGAAAGCGCCAAGCAAGGCGGCTACTGAGAACCAAGCCAGATTGGCGCGGCCTCGAGGAATGATTATCCAGGCAGCAAGCAATGGTCCCGTCGCGGTGCCGGTATTGCCGCCAACCTGGAAGATCGATTGCGCCAGGCCATACCGCCCGCCGGAGGCCATTCGTGCAACTCGCGAAGATTCCGGATGAAAGATCGATGAGCCGGTGCCCACCATGGCGGCAGCAATGAGCACCATGCTGTAATTATTCGCCAGCGCCAGGACCATCATCCCGGCCAGGGTGCAACACATGCCGATGAACAATGAATAGGGTTTTGGGTAGTGGTCCGTATAAAGCCCAACTACAGGTTGCAATAGGGACGCCGTGATCTGATAGGTCAGCGTGATCAAACCAATCTGAGTGAAACTCAGAAGGAACGTGGATTTCAGCAAAGGATAAATGGCCAGAATCAGGGTTTGGAGCATATCGTTTAGAAAGTGCGAAAAGCTGATTGCCCCCAGCACCTTGAAGACGGTGCTTTCTGCACTATCGGTTGGTGGAGCGGAGGTGTCAACGCGGGTTCTCATAAGGTTTATTGCTCACTGGCTTCCATGTCTTGCACCTAATAAGCATTTGAGCTCAGGGACGCTATATTGAACTTGTTTCTCTGAGAATTTCAAGGAATATGCTATTCTGATGCGTGTCATAAGGCTTAAATCTGCATGGAGTCTTGCTCGGCTGCATTAACACAAGGAACAAGGAGTTCTCGATGGGTCACAATGCCGCCATGCCAACCGGTGTCATACCCACCAGAGCATTTGGAAAGACCGGCAGTGAAGTTACCCTCACAGGATTGGGCGGTGAAGGGGTCTTAAGGACTTACGGGCAGGAAGACGAGACCTGGATGGTGATCCGAGAAGCCGTAGCTCAGGGGATTAGCTACTTCGACTGCGCACGGGCATATGCAGGAAGTGAGATGTATTACGGACAAGTCTGGTCGAGGCATCCGGAGGATCGAGCCAGGATTTTTCAAGCGAGCAAGTCAGCGGCGAGAAGCAAGAACGGGGCTCTTGCCGATCTCGATCAAACGCTCAGGAATATGGCCATCGATTACCTGGATCTGTGGCAAATCCATGACGTAAGAACCGAGGAAGACCTTGAAATGATCTCCCGTACCGGTGGGGCGCTGGAGGCGTTCATGGAAGCCAAAACCAACGGAAAAACTCGCTTTATAGGAGTCACAGGGCATCACGATCCGAAAATCCTGGAGAAAGCCATACGGGAATGGCCGATCGATTCAGTTATGATGCCTATTAATCCCGTCGAAGCGGCACTTGGTGGATTCATGGATTCTGCGTTGGCCGCTGCACTGGAAAAAGGCATTGCCGTGATAGGAATGAAGGTGCTTGGCGCCTCGCACTATATATTGCCGGACGCGGGTGTCACACCGGAAATGCTGACCCGATTCGCCTTATCACAGCCCATCACTGTTGCCATCATCGGTTGTTCCAACGGTTCTCATGTTCGAACGCTTGCAGAAACAGGCCGAGGCTTTAGCCCTCTAAGCCAGGACGAACAGCAAGCTATTGTGGGATTATTTCATCCCTATGCCAAGAGACTGGCCTTCTATCGGGGATCCCTATAAGTCTATTCCTATCAAAAATCCATGATGCTTGTTGCGAACTGCTCCCAAAAGGTTTACCAGCAACGTCTGGAATCTTTTTCGCGTGGCCTCGTCAGTCACCCTGTATTCAATGTTCAAATATGGGTTTTCCTCGATTACCTGCTCAACCATGTCCGGAGGGATCACGAGGATTGTGCCGCCGTGCCCGGAATTTCTGACAGAACTGATGATACGCCTGGTTACTTGTTGGGCAATTGTGCGCGCAATACCGGGATCGAGATCCGCCCAGGGCTTTTTGGCTGCATCTTTTGCCGCTATGTTTAACTCCCACAGCCTGGAGCGAATTGGGGCAAAACCGGCGGGAAGCCAGGCTGAATCGAAGACTTCTTGTGCAGGGGAAACGATCTGACCACTATTTAATGTTGCAATCGTCAAAGGACCTTTACAGAGACCGATAAAAATCGGTCGCAGGAGACAACCTCGGCCGCAATCGATTACGCTGCTCAATTCGGATAACCGTGCATCGCCCAAGTGGTCGGTAACATAGGAGGCGAGGTCCCGTGCATTTGCATGCCACATGTCTATTCCTCACATTTGCTTATGGCCGAAGTCTCGAACCGGATGCGGTGTTTTTCGATTTTCGCCATGAGAGTCGGGCGGGAGAGGCCCAGCATCTTTGCGGCACGGGACCTGTTTCCGCCGTTGAGGTTGAGCGCTTCGGTGATGAGCATGGAGCCAAACCGTTCCATCGCCGAATCGAACGCACTTAAACCTCCTTCCTGGGAATTTAGATAACTGCGGATACATGCTCGGATGGTCTCCTCGGGCAAATCGGCCTTTTCGGCCGTCCGGTCCGGAGCTATTCCGCTACCCCGCGCAATGTCTTCGAGCGATACAGGCCCGCCCCGGTTAAAGATCAGCGCTTTCTGGACGGCGTTTGCCAGTTCGCGCACGTTGCCCGGCCAGGCGTAACCGCAAAGCATCTCGATGGCCTCAGCCGTAATCCCTGGGTTCGGGCTCCCCATTTTTTTCGAGCAACGTCTTATAAAGTATTCGCAAAGCAGCGGAATATCGCCCTCCCGGTCCCGCAAAGGAGGCAGCGAAATAGTAACGACCTTGAGCCTGTAGTAAAGGTCTTCCCTGAATTTGCCCTCCGAAAGAGCGGCTTCAAGATTGCGATTGGTCGCGGCGATTATTCGCACGTCAACCGGAATGGGTTCGCGGGCGCCGAGCCTTTGGATGCTTCTTTCCTGGAGCAGGCGCAGGATTTTCGCCTGAATTCCGAAGGGCATGTCTCCAATTTCGTCAAGGAAAACCGTCCCGCCGTCAGCTTGCTCGATGCGCCCTACCCTGCGGTTCACTGCGCCAGTAAAGGCGCCTTTTTCGTAGCCGAACAACTCACTCTCCAGGAGCGTCTCGGGGATCGCAACGCAGTTAATGACCAGGAAGGGCTTGTGGGATCTGGCGCTGTGCTGGTAGAGGGCCCGGGCTACGAGTTCCTTGCCCGTGCCCGATTCACCCCGGATAAGGACCGTGGCATCGGTAGAGGCCGATCTTCCGATCGCTTTATATACCTCCTGCATGGCCCGGCTGCGTCCGATGATGGCTTCACCAGAGCCGGTTTCAGGCACAGGGTCCAATTCGACCCGCGAGCGCATGAACCGGCCGGCCTCCACCGCCTTTTCGATCAGGGAGAGCATTTCGGGGATGTTGAAAGGTTTGAGGATATAGTCGAAAGCGCCCATCTTGGTCGCTTCTATCGCAGTTTCGGTAGTCCCGAACGCGGTCATTATAATGACCGGCAAAAGCGGTTCTATTTCACGGATCGCTTTGAAGGTCCGGAGTCCGTCCATCCCTGGGAGCCGTACATCCATAATGACAAGGTCGAATTCGTCGGACCTTGCCAGGGGCAGCGCCGCCTCGCCGCTCGAAGCCGTCTTGACCGTGTGGCCGTCTTGGGTGAGCAGCTTCTCGAAACTCCGGCGCAGATGGTGATCGTCATCAACTATAAGGATCGCAGCCAAGCTCTCTCCTCCCGGCACGGCAGAGTGATCGTGAAAGCGGCGCCTTTATGGGGGCGGCATTTAACGCTCAGACAGCCTTTATGTTCCTGGATAATACGGGTTGCTATGCTCAACCCAAGCCCGGTGCCTTCCTGTTTTGTAGTGTAGAAGGGTTCGAAGATTTTCTCTCTTATCGACTCGGGAATGCCCGGTCCGGAGTCGCTTACGCGAATCACGACGACCCTGTCCATCGGATCGGTTGCCCCTTCTTCTTCGGTTATGAGAATGCGCCCCCCATCGACCATCGCCTCGCACGCATTGACGATCAGGTTCACCAGCACTTCCTTTAGTTGCTCGGGGTCGCAGTCGACCTCCGGAAGTTTCCGATCTCTCATCAGTTCGAGAGTAACTCCATAAGAATCGATTCGATGGCGGAGAAGCTGCACGGCCATATCGACCACCTCCGACGGACTCGCCTTTTGAATTTTCAGTTTGGGCGGCCTGGAGAATTCGAGAAAGTTTCCGACTATTGTATCTATATGGCGGATCTCCTCGGAAATAACGTCAAAGTCTTCTTTCTGAGCAGCCGAAAGCGAGAGCGTGCGCTCCAGGCTAAACAGCCGCATTTTCACCGAGGTGAGCGGATTTCTTATGCTGTGGGCAACCCCTGCGGCAAGTTTCCCTATTTGCGCCAGTTTTTCGGACTGCAGCAGATGTTCGCGGCTCTGCTCCAGTTCAATGCGCGTGGTATCCACGCTTTCAATGAGTCCCTGTATTTTTTTCCCAAGGGCCTTCACCTCGTCGGGTTCGTCAACCGAGACACCCCCTTCGCGGCCGGCGGTAAGGGCGAGGAGACGGATCGGCACGAGCACCCTGCTCAGAAGCAATACCCCAAGAGTAATCCCCAGACCCATGGCGCAAACCATGGCTATGGACGCGGCCGTATCAAAAAAGGCCACCTTCAGCCTGATGCCCTCAGAGCTTAAACCGACCTTCTCATACTGGACCTGCTTGAACTGCTCGCAAAGGTCCCGGATCGAGTAAAAGGGGTTGCGGACCTCCTTGTGCAAAGCGTATCCATCTTCCCGTTTTCCGGCCCTGTAGAGATCGATGACACGTTCGCGCTGATTGGTATAGCGAATGTATTTCGATTCAATATCGTTTAGCAGTTCGCGCTCGCGATCGGAATCAGCGAATTCGCGGGCTCTTTTCAGCCAATTCTCGAATTCGAACCGATGCCGATCGAGCTGGGTCAGCCATTCACTGTTGCCGTCAATATAATAATAGCTTAGCAGACCCCTTTGCATTGCAAGGGAGCTTTCCAACTCCTGGCTGACATCGAGCGCGGCCACTTTGGAACCGATTACAGAAGAAACGGCGCTGTTCATCCGGTGCACCATCCAGATGGTGGTCGATCCGCCCAGCATGGCGATAGCAACCAGTGCGCTTATAGCGAACATTATTCTAGTTCTCAAGCTGAAGCGCTTTAACATTCTAAGGTCCTTCGAGAGACGAATTCCACGAAGTGCGAAGGAGACACGAGCACGAAGAAAAGGAAGCGGGAGACGATATCAGAAATAGCCAATTCTATTAACGCTGTTAATCCTGTAAATCCTGTCTGAGCTTCTCTCCGTGTTCTCTCCTTGACCGGGCTGTGTCCCGCCTCTGTGGTAAAATGGTTTCTGCCGGGAAAAGCAGAAGCGCGCCATCATAGGAGGCGCATATCCCACAGACCAGGTCATTTGCCCAGAACGCCCCAATTCCAGCCAGTCCCCTGGTGGCCATGGCAACCATGTCCGCATGTCTTGCCGCTGCTGCGGCGACAACGGCGGGCTCTGCCTCACCACGTTCAACGCTTCCGCTTGCCTCGACATTTCGGGCGAGCAGCAATTGAAGCTGTTCTTGCAGGCGCCCTGTTGTCTGTTCCGTTTCCAAATCCAGCAACAGACGCGTCGTACTCGGGACAAGGCGCCCCCCAGGAACCTGGTCCGGGGTGACGCTGCCTGCAGTCGGCACTACGTGCAACAGGTGCAGTTTGGCCTGAAATATAATCGCCAGTTCCGAACAGGCAGTCAAGACCGGATCGCTGTGCGGTGTGCAGTCCATAAAAGCAATTATGCTGCGGGGGCCAAAATCGGGAGCGCGCCCGTGTTCATCGGTCTTTATGAGAACCACGGGCGTGCGTCCGCGCGTGAGCACCTGCTCGGCATTGGTTCCGAACACAAATCTTTTGAACCCTCCGCTTCCGTGCGTGCACAGGACAATGAGGTCCTGTTCCAGCTCTTCGGCGTGTTCGGCGATGCACCTGGGCACATCGCCCTGTGGAACTTCGTGCACGTGGCTGGAAACGTTCAGTCCCCAGCCATCGAGCTTTTCGACTACCAATGCCAGATACCGTTGAGCGCCTGCGGCGTCCTGGAGGTGAGTGTCACCATGTATGCTTCTCGGGGGGCGCTTCTCGATCACGTGAAGAAGTTTAACCTCGCACCCAAGCCGTTCGGCGAGCCTCTTTACGACCGGAAGAACCGATTCAGCCAGCTTTGACCCGTCGAGAGGAACGAGCAGATTCGAAAACATACACCCTCCACATACGTACGCGTTCACCGCGTAAAGCGGGAAGCGAGAAGCTTTTGCTCCTTGATCTTGTTCACTTTTGGTTTTGCGCTGTGCCCTCTCCTCGACCGGACAATGCCCCGTCTCTGCGGTGAATTGCTTTTAGTCGCCCCCGGCCGCCATACTGTAGAGCAGGTATGAATTGAGCGCCAGAATCAGCAAAATTGTGATGGCGGCCAGAAATGAGGTGAAATGCCTGTTCACCAGCGGACCCATTATTTTTCCGTTCGCTGTAAAAATAATGAGCGGGATCACCGCAAAAGGAAGCCCAAAGCTGAGCACAACCTGGCTGATTACAAGCGTCCTTGTGGGGTCCAGTCCCCAGGCCAGAACGGCCAGGGAGGGCAGGACCGTAACCAGGCGCCTGGTCCAAAGCGGGATTTTGAAGTGAACGAACCCCTGCATAACCACCTGCCCGGCCATGGTTCCCACCGCCGAAGAAGACAGGCCGGCAGCGATCAGCGCAATTGCGAAAATATTGCCGGCAGCCGAACCCAGAATGGGGGAAAGGGTCCTGTAAGCTTCCTCGAGTGTTCCGATCTCGCGTAATCCCTGGGCGTAAAAGGTCGATGCGGACATAATCAGCATTGCGGCATTCACAGCCCCGGCGACCGTCATCGCTATTGCCACGTCCATGACTTCAAAGCGGAACAGCCTTTTGAGTTTGTCTATATCCTTCACGACTATTCGCCCCTGGGTCAGGGCTGAATGAAGGAATATGACATGCGGCATGACTGTTGCCCCCAGAATGCCTACGGCTAGCAAGACTCCTTCCCTGCCTCCGAAGCGCGGAATAAAAAGCGAGGACACGATCTGCGCGGGTTCGGCTTTAACCAGGAATATTTCAATCAGGTAGCTTACTGCCACAATCCCTATCATTGCGGTAATTATGGCCTCGAGAGGCCGAAAACCGTACCTTTGCAGGCCGAGGAGCAGAAAAGTGACAACAGCGGTCAGCAAGCCGGCGAAGAGAAGCGGGATATGAAATAAAAGCAAAAGTCCAACGGCGGCCCCCACGAATTCGGCAAGATCGGTTGCGATAGCAACGATTTCAAGTATAACCCACATCGCCCAGACAAGAGGGCGCGGAAAATGATTCCTGCACAATTCGGCCAGATTCAGGCCGGTAGCGATGCCCAGCTTCGCCGAAAGGATCTGAACGAGCATGGCCATTAAATTGCTTATTATTATAACCCAAAGAAGAGTGTAGCCCAGTTGCGCGCCGCCCTGGATATTCGTGGCGAAGTTTCCGGGATCGATGTATGCAACGGAGGCGATGAATGCGGGACCAAGGAAAGGAAAAAGTCTTTTGCGCCAGGGGATTGTTTCTCGGGCCAGCACCTTCTCAGCCGCCGAAAGAGTTCCCGAGTCCAAAGCGCCAGGTTTGTTTTCGGGGCGGTCTTCCAGCACGCCGGGTCCTTTCAAGGGCAGGTCAACGATGAACTATTACCATAAACTTTTGTCCAGCTTTAATAATTATTGATTTGTGACGGTCCAGGCCCTGATTTTAAATTCATTTAATTCCCCTGATTCCAGTTTTCCGATATAAGTCAAAGAGCCTCAATCGTAAACCAGGAAGCGACGGCGCCGAATTCAGGACTGCAAGGCCCAATATGTCCAATGCACTGGATTTCATTCTCAAAAAACTGAAGGGACATAGGAGGAGGAAGATTTCGGGCGATACTCTAACCGAGGTCTTTCGAAACAAATACGATCATTTCAAGGCAATCCTGGACTCCGATGCGGAGCTTTCGAAAATAATTGCCGAACTGGAAGACAAGCTCCAGGGAGATGACGTGTTCGGCATGACCTACATCAAGTCTCAGTGCGCCAGGGCTGTTTTCCACGCCATGAGAATGGTCCGGAACTTCGATGCGCTTTCGAACGGAAAATGCCCGGCTCTTTTTGACGTTCTCGAGAGGCTGAACGCCGAAATAAAAATAGGACTCGAAGGTATAAGGGAAGAATCGTCTGATTGCGGCTGGGTCCTGCCCTATTCCAGTATTACAAGGGAAATGGTTGATCTGGTGGGCGGCAAGAATGCAAATCTGGGAGAAATCCAAAACCGGCTCAATCTCCCCGTGCCTGGAGGCTTTGCGATCTCCACCGAAGCCTACAGATTCTTCCTGGCTGAAAATGACCTGGCCGACCAGATTGCAATGAAAAAGATCGAGCTTGACCCCAATGATGCCGAGTCGGTAAATTCGACGAGCGAGGAAATCCAGCGCCTGATCATTTCCGCCCCCATTCCGGAAAAGCTGCAAAAGGAACTTCTGGCCGGATACGATGCCATTGCCGGGCCTTCGACCGGGGCGAAGGACCCTGGTGGCCGGCCTCGGATTTCGATGCGCAGCAGCGCTGTCGGGGAGGATAGCGATCTCTCGTTTGCAGGTCAGTATCTTTCCGTACTCAATGTGCCTCACGAAAAGATCCTCACGACTTATAAATATGTCATTGCGAGCCTCTTTACCCCGCGAGCAATTTCCTACAGGCTCATGAAGGGAATTCCCGACGAGCATTGCGCAATGAGCGTTGCGTGCATCACAATGATAGACTCGGTTGCCAGCGGCGTGATCTATTCGAGACATCCCTTAGACCCCGGCAATGAGAATATCCTCATCTCAGCGGTTTGGGGCCTTGGACCGTATGCTGTGGAAGGCGCGGTAACGCCTGACAGTTACACTGTATCCAGAAAAAGAGAAATTCTGGAGAAAAATATTGCCTTGAAGGCAGTTAAACTCGTCAACAATCCTGATGGGGGTCTGCGGGAAGAAAGTGTTTCGGAAATAAACCGGCAACGAGCATGTCTTTCCGACCCGCAGATAGCGACTCTCGCAGGGTATGCCCTGAAGCTCGAAGAGCATTACGGTTCGCCACAGGATATCGAATGGGCGCTCGACTCCGATGAAAACCTGTTTATCCTTCAAAGCCGCCAACTCGGTGGTGGACATAAGACCTGGGTCGATGCGCCCCAAACCATTGCGGTGGATCAACCACCTTTGCTCGAAGCCGGCCTGGCCGCCTTTCCAGGCGTGGGATGTGGAAAGGCGCACAAAGTAACGAACGAAGACGATCTCCTGACTTTTCCCGAAGGCGGTGTGCTTGTTGCAGTCCAGCCTTCTCCAAAATACATGCTCATAATGCCCAAAGCGAGGGCAATAGTTACTGATTTTGGCAGTGTAACCGGCCACATGGCCTCTTTAGCCAGGGAATTCTCCATCCCGACCCTGCTCGACACCAAAAAAGCGACCTCCGTCATTGCCGACGGGATGGAAATCACCGTAGACGCATTTGCAGGCAAGGTCTACCTGGGCATAATCCCTGAGTTGCTAAAACTGCAGCGAAAGCCGGAGTCTTCACTGAAAGGGACCCCGGTTTACGAAACTCTGGAGCGAGTTGCGGCAACGATCACTCCATTGCGTCTAGTCGACCCCCAATCACCCGAATTTGCGCCTGAAAACTGCCGCTCGATCCAGGACCTGATGCGGTTCGTTCACGAACTTTGCTATTCGGAGATGTTCAGAATAGGCGATTTCGTATCCGGAGATGAAGGGTTCGCAATCAAGCTGATCGCCCCGATTCCGTTAGATCTCCACTTGATCGATCTTGGCGGCGGGATTCGCCCGGGGGCGGCCAATCGCCGAAAGATAAAGCCAGACCAGATTACTTCAGTCCCTTTGAATGCGCTGCTAAAGGGACTGCTTCATGAGGATCTCCGAACGTTTCGCCCGCGCCCAATCGACCTTAAAGGTTTCTTTTCCGTCATGGGGGAGCAGATGCTCAATCCACCCCTCCAGCCGGAACGCTTTGGAGAGCGAAGCTATGCCATCATTTCCGACAAGTACCTCAATTTCAGTTCGCGTGTGGGGTATCACTATGGGGTCCTGGACTCTTACTGCGGAGCAACCCTGAGCAAAAACTACATAACCTTTTCCTTCAAGGGCGGCGCTGCCGACCAGAGTCGTCGAAACAGGCGGGCACGAGCGATCGCCCTTATTCTGGAATCCTTCGGTATGAAGGTTGAGGTGACGGCGGACCGGGTTGATGCAAAAGCTCAAAAGCTGGAGGCGTCCATACTTGCTGAAAAACTTGATATTATAGGCAGACTATTCCAGTTTACCAGGCAGCTCGACATGCTGATGACCGATGAAAACATGGTGGGGGCTGTCGCTAAATCTTTTCTCGAACGGAGATACAACCTGTAAAGAGACGCGTAGACACGGGGAGGTGAAGGCGCGAGGAGGGAACGGATGGATATATTTCACCTCAGGCGGCCTCGAACGTGAAGAAGAAAAAAACAGATGATGAATCAACGCTCATTTTCTGAGCCAATTCCTCCATGCAGCTTGGAGCTAAAAATCTCGCACGATAGTGCGCGCGGCTACAAAAAGCGATTACCCTTGTCGGAGTGGGCGTAACTCTGCATAATGTGACCCCGGCTTGCGATGTAGTCGAGGCAGTCCACGCTGGTCTGACTGAAGGCCGGCAACGATACGAAATTGTGCCTTTTCGGAATCAAACTTAAAAAAGGAGAAGTCTATGCACACGGGAACACTTACCTCACGACGCCGTTTTTTGTGCCTCACCGGCAGTCTCGCTGCGGGTATCGCTCTGCAGGCAATTCCACCCACTGTTTTAGCTGCCGGGAAGAAAGAGGGCAAAGAACTGGAATCCGGGGTCAACCCCGTGGAAGATCTCATGCGTGAGCACGGACTCTTGCGCCGTGTGCTGCTGATCTATGAGGAGGCGATAAGTCGCATCAAGGGGGCAGAGAAGCTGCCGTCCGGAGTTATTGCGGATTCAGCCGGCATTATCCGCCGCTTCGTCGAGGACTACCATGAAAAGATGGAGGAAGATGAGATTTTTCCACGTTTTGAAAAGGCCGGAAAACTTAACGATCTTGTCAAGGTGCTCCTCGCGCAGCACCAGGCGGGACGACGCCTGACCGATTCCATTTTGAAATTATCGGAACCTGTGGTGCTTAAAACTGCCGAGGAAAAGCAAGATTCGTCTGCGGCCATGCAACAGATCTATGGTGGGACTCCTCTCTTTGGTGGGACTCGTCTCATGCGAAAGAAAGGCTTAGATACAAAGCAAGACCTGTCTTTGGCCATGCAACAGTTCATTCACATGTACAGACCCCACGCAGCCAGGGAAGATACAGTGCTTTTCCCTGCTTTTCGCTCGATAGTGTCGCCCAGGGAGTTTGATGAGCTGGGCGAAAAATTCGAGGACAGGGAAAAGGAGCTTTTCGGAAAAGAAGGATTTGAAAAAATGGTGGAATCAGTGGGGGAGATAGAGGAAAAACTTGGCATCCATGAACTGTCAAAATTTACACCGGAAGTATGAATCTCCTGATCGTTTGAAGAAAGGGAACCCGCTTGAAAAGCTATCGAAAGGAGCTGTGGTTCAACGCCCCAACGCGCGCAGCCTTCATCAACATCACGCGAGAGGTCGAAGAATGCCTTCATGAAAGCAGCATTCTGGAGGGGCTCGTTCTTGTCAACGCGATGCACATCACCGCTTCTGTGTTCATCAACGACGACGAACGCGGACTCCATCGCGACTACACCGCATGGCTCGAAAAGCTCGCTCCCCACGAGCCTGTCAACCAGTATCGCCACAACGACGGGGGCGAAGACAATGCCGACGCTCACATGAAACGGCAGATCATGGGCCGTGAAGTAGTGGTTGCCATAACCGGAGGCAAACTTGACTTCGGCCCCTGGGAGCAGATCTTCTACGGTGAATTCGATGGACGCAGGCGCAAGCGGGTGCTCGTCAAGATCATCGGCGACTAAGACCCAACTGACTGATACCAGGCGGCCACTCTGTACATAGACCGATTCATCGCAAGGTTCGTTCGATTCTTGCCAATCCGTTATTTGAGAATTGGCCGGCCATTTGCCGGATGAGCGATTCTTTTGACCAGACAGCCGGGCCTCACCTCGATGAGCGCATCGACTTTGGCCACAGCATCAGTGTCTGAAACCGTTTCCACCCTGATTTGGCCGAGCGGCCGTCTTTTTGAATTCAGCAGGAGCAGCACGGAACCCCTTTCGATCCCGTGTATCCGCCCGAGGCCAAAATAGATGGAAACACCTGTCTCATCCCCGCTGACGTGAAAAACCTCCGCTTCTCCCTGCCGGGCCATGAGGCGGTCCTTTTTCCCGGACATCACGTAGAGGCATGCACAAGTTAGCAGGGCCATCGAAAAGAAAAAGCCGGCAGCTACCCAGGGCGAGAGTCCCGAATAACGCAGAATGAGCGATTCTGACGCGGCAAGGTAAGCTTTGCGGTCCTTGTACACCATGAGGTGAAAAGTGTTTGCTCCAACCCTTTTTTGATCCTCTTTTCCAAAAACCGACACGAGGTAATCGCCGGCAACGATCTCAGGGCTGAGGTTAATTCTTCCTCTCCACATCCTCGTTCCCAGCCAAAACCCGGAGATTGCCTCCTCAAGGGAAACGAAAACGTCGGCGGAGCCGGTTTCAAAACCCATCCCGTCGATAGAGCCCACCCCGGGGGCCATCGGACCTGTCAGGTTTACGCTCTCACCAGGCAGAAGACGAAGGCTGTTGATCGGCTGACGAAGATACCACACGCCTCCGTCGATAACCGATATTATGAAAAGGCAACACAATAGAGCGCCGGCCAGGGAAATCCGGTCCTTCCAGGCTCCAATCCCGTCGAGGTCCATTTTGAGAGTTGCTTTCCCGCCTTAGTAGTTCTTGCCGTTCATAGTTTCGACACCTCACCACGAATGGCTCTCTCTACTTCTTGAAGATGTCCGTCCTGGTGACGTTCATGAACCGGAGGGCTTTCCCCTCCTCCTTGTAGTATATCCGAACTTCGTCGCCCGCGTCCCAGGTATATTCAGGAAGGCTGAAGTACTTCTCGGGCAGCGAGAAAGTAGTTAAAATTTTCTGGCGCGAGGAAAAAACCGTGATTGTCTTCTTTTCCTTGTCTATGGCTGGAAACTTTTTTGCCTTTTTCTGCGATTCATCAAAGACCAGAGGGTCATCACCGGCTAAATTTTCTTTCTGATCGATCAAGGCATAAGAGATCGTCTCTAATTTCCCGGCTTCCGGGTCGTAGAAGGTAATCTGATTGTTCTTGGTGTCCAGCTTCATCCGCAGGCCTGTCTTTGGCTCAGGCCCTATCTCCGATGGGTCTTTGGGCATAGTGTAGACCAGGGCGGGCAGAATATAATCGGCGTTCCGGGGATCGTTGCCCGAATCCCGGATAATGGTCACCGTGCCTTTCTCCTTGTCAAATTTAACTACCCTTCCCTGATCGACCTTGCCATAGTTGCATGCGGCCAGGAATACCAGCGGCAGTATCAGAAGAATCGCCAATATCAACTTTTGATACCTTGCCATTATGTGTCTCCCCTTCATTTTTGCCTGACTGAGATGAGAATCGATAATCAACCGGCATGCGGTGCGAGAGAGGCTTTTTTAGCTGCAACCTCCCGCTTGGCTCCCAGAACCATCCGCACCGTGATGTAAATTGAAAGGGCGCTGACCACTGTAAGAACCACAACGGTTGCGGCGAAGTCGGTAAAATCTCTGAGACCGGGAAAGTAGGTCGGGATCAGTTTCAAAGCTACAGAGATAGCGCAGCCGATGACCGCGCAGCCGAATGCCATACGAATTCCATAGCCTTTGATGTACTTCGTGGCGACCGTGCCAACCTGGGCACCGATGGCGGCGCCAACCAGCATGATCAGCGCGGCGACCAGTTCCGTGCGGCCCTTGAAGGTATACGTAGCAGCGCCGTAGAGGCCCGACATCATAACCTCGAAAAGGTCCGTTCCGACCGCAATATGCGTTGGGCAGCCAACTATGTAGATAAGCGAAGGCATACGGATGAGACCGCCGCCGATGCCGAGGATGCCGGCAAGCCATCCCGTGACGAGGCTGACCATGATGGGGAGCCACGCAGAGCAGTAAATTCCAGCGGTCTTGAGATGAACCATCGGGGGAATCTTGATCTTATGAAAAGTCTTGTGCCATTCCAGACCGGTAGCAAGCTTATCGAGTTCTTTGCCTGCCATCAGGGCTTCTCTTTCCTTTTTCTTCCGCTTGGTTACGTCCGAAAATACCATGTAAGTAATAAACATCAGCAGCAGGATATAAAGCCAGCGGACAACGAGTTCGACCCGGCCGATCCGTTCAAGCCACATGATCATCTGGGCGCCTACTTCGAACCCAACCACAGTGCCGAACAGCATGATAAAACCGAGTTTATAATCAACGTTGCCGAACTTGCCGTGGCGCATGGTCGAGATGAGCGATTTGCCGGCCATATGCGCTATGTCGGTCCCGATTGCAAAAGCCATTGGAAAACCGAGAATATTCAGCCCGGGGGTTACCATCCACGCGCCGCCCATACCGAAGAAGCCGCCTATGACACCCACACCGACTCCGAGAATGATCAAACCCGGCCAGAATATTTTAACCCCCGCGATGGGCATCAGAATGTATAACCAATCCATGTGTTTACCTCCTAAGACATTAGCCGCATAGAATTGTCAAATCGATCTCAGTGCTCGGCCAGATCGCGGTGTTTGAGGTCAATCCCTATCCAGGTCATTACAACATCTGCTATCAGTCCAAAAATAACGCCAACTAGCGGTATTATAACGACCGTAAGAACAGTGAACTGGACATGGCTCTCATTGTACATGCCCGCCCACCATGCCATGATGCCGTCGAGTTTTCTGGTGTCTGCCACCAGAACCATCGGCGCAACGGCGCCCCCGCCGGCAGCAAACGCCAAACCGGGGAGCAACAGCGAAATCAAAGAAGAAAAGTAAAGCCGTTTGAAAAACTTACCCATTTCGTACGCCTCCCAAGTGCTGAATGATTTGATCCGAACCACTACCCATCATGAATATGACCATTTTTCAAATCGTTTTGTGCTCCAACTCACAAAGGCTTAACGCCTATAGAGCAATTAGCATACTATCTCAGGAACCAGGAAGCAAACAGGGCGTTGCGCTGCGGCAGGGATCTCATTGCTTGCATGGCGCGCTTCGTCCCGCTTCCACCTTTAAGAGTTGGCGTCCAGGGTCTTTTTCCCCCTGATCAGTTTCCTTTCCCATGCGGATTCTATTTTACCGACAAGTTCATCTATCGCGCACGGCTTCAACAGGTACTCGTATCCGCCCAGCTTCATAATCTCTACGGCCGCATCGACGCTGGCATGACCGGTGAGAATGATCACCTCGATTTGCGGATTCTCCCTCTTTATTCTCCCAAGAGCTTGAATGCCGTCCATCTCAGGCATTTTTACATCCAGGAGAATGACATCGTAGTCATTGTTGGCAATCTCTGAAAACGCCTCTTTGGCGCTGCCCACATGAGCGGCATCTATCTTCCTTATGGCGAGCAGCTTGTGCAGAGTCGTTCTAAACCTTTCCTCATCGTCCACAATGAGTACTTTTGGCCTCACTGACATTGATCACCCGCTTTTGTGTGAATTATAGTCGAGGGGAAGCCTCACCGTAAAAGCCGAACCTTTCCCCTGTTCGCTTTGGACGGTGATCGTTCCGCCCAGCCGTATAATGATGCTGTGACACAGCGAAAGTCCCAGTCCGGTCCCTTTGCCTGGAGGCTTTGTGGTAAAGAAAGGATCAAATATCCTGTTGAGGTCTTCTTTGGGAATCCCGCATCCGGTATCGCTGATCTCAATTTCGATTTTTCGTACCGTTTTGTCCGACGGAGTCGGCGGCATTGTTGAGCAGATTCAGGACAACCTGTCTCAGAAGAGGCGGATCGGTAAGTGCAGGCGGCAAATCATTCTCGTACTGCCTTATTACACAGATTCCCGCGTGGGAGACTTCTTTTTCTACCAGTTTTGCCATGTCCTCCACAAGTTTGTTAATCTCAGTTGACTGGACCAGTGGATCTCTTTTTCTGGCAAAATCCAGAATTCTATGCGTAACCTCACTGCACCTGTCGACTTGGCGAGTGATTTCATCCAGAGAATCTTTCAGCTCTGCGAAGCTTTTTCCTTCCGGTTTTTCGGCCTGGAGCTGATGACGCGCCCACTCCACTTCCTGCGCTATGATCGCCAGGGGATTGTTTATCTCGTGAGCTATTCCGGCTGAGAGTTCTCCAATGGCAGCCAATTTTTGAGACTGGATAAGCTGCAGGTCAAGAAGACGTTCCTGCTCCTGGGCCTTTACAACTTTGCGAACGAGCGAACTTATCACAAAGAAGCAAAGGGCGGCCACTACCAGGGCTGCTAAAGCCGGTCCGAGACCGGAATATATCCAGAGGGGAACTGCGAGCAGAAGAATCGCCAGCGGAACTACCAGAATGTAAATCCTGGAAGGATCTGAGGGTAAAATTTTCGGCATCGCGTGGTTGATTGCGCCCGATTGGAAGAAGCAAGAGCAACGGGGAAAGGTCTCGGGCGCTATGCTATGCCTTTCGGACCCGTTCCTCGTGAAGCATCTTCCTCTCGGCGGCCTGGTTAACTTTTTCAAAAAGCTCTTCAAAGTCTGCCGGCTTGATTACATAGTCAAAGGCGCCCAGTTCCATTCCCTTGATTCCCGATTTGATCGACCCATGACCGGTGAGCATGATGACTTCGGTGAGAGGGCTTCTCTTTTTTATTTCCTTCAATGTTTCGATTCCGTCCATCCCCGGCATTCTAACATCGAGAATCACCACATCAAAGGATTGTTCCTGAAGGACCCGGAGAGCTTCCTTCCCGCTGTCAACTCCGGTCGCATCGATCTGGCGTTTAAGCAGGCGTTTTACGATAGTTTCCAGGAAATCCGGCTCATCGTCTATGATTAAAAGTTTTGGTTTCGCCGGGTTCATAAACACCTCGTGGGCTGTAGAGTTAGAAAGGAAAATAAGAGCGCCTCAGCCCGATCAGATTGTTTTGTCGTTTATCAACGGCAGACAGATAGTGAATGTAGCACCCTTCCCTGCGTCGCTGAACACATTTATTCTTCCCCCGAGCTTCTCGATTATGCTGTAACTTATCGCAAGCCCAAGACCTGTACCCATTCCGTATTCTTTCGTGCTGAAAAAAGGATCGAAAATCTTGCCCATCAGTTCTTTCGGGATTCCAGGACCATTATCGGAGATGCTCGCATAAAGCTCCCGCTCACCTGCTGTAAAACCCGTCTTTATAGTGATTTCTCCCGATTTATTGACAGCGTCGATTGCATTGTTCAGAATGTTCAAAAAAACCTGCTGGAGTTGTGAAGAGTCGCTGACCGTAGTAGGAAGGTCATCATAGAATTCGGTCTTTATTTCGATGCTCCGATAATGAGCCTCATTTTCCAGGAAAGCGAGCGTTTCAGATATAAGCCTGTTTAGATCGACCTGCTCCCGGATAGGCTCCATTCGTCTGGCAAAGCCAAGCAACCGGTGAGTTACCTTTTTGGCCCGGTCCACATGGTAATCAATTTTCTGAATCGCATCGTCAAACTCAACAAAGTTTTCGCTTTTGGCAATATCTTCTTCGGACAACAGGTCATGCATCCAGCCAACTTTTTCTTTTATTATCGCAAGAGGGTTGTTCACCTCGTGCGCGATCCCTGCGGCCAGCTTCCCAAGTGCCGCCATTTTACTGGACTGCATCAGGCCGGCATCCAGCAAGGCTTTTTCCCTGTCGGTTTTTACCAGTTGCCGGACCATTGCACGGGCTATTAACAGAGAGCCAATCACCATCACCAGCACCCCACCCGCTACAAGCTCAATTGCAAAATATCTTGTCTGCAGAAGAGGCGCCATACTCTCGAGTGACCCTTCTTTTACTACAAGCAACCACTCCTTATTCTTGAGCCAGGCAAGCCCAACGAGGGCCTTCTCGCCGCCCAGGTCTCTTTCCTCCACGACGGTCCCCGAAAACTTCTCGAAGACCGGGTAATCAACTTTGCTCAGCAGTTGGCCGCCAAAACGGGGCGTGGTCTGAAGGACATTAAGGCGGTTTACGAGGAAGGCGTCGCCTTTCTGCCCGGTCTGCGCAGCCTTGACCATGCCTTCGAAAATGTCAGTATCGATGGTGACGCGAAGAATCCAGCTTTGGTCCCCTTCCCTTTTCATTATCGCTATGATGAAGTGAGGAATATTCCTGAACCCGGTAAAAACATCGCTTATACAAAAACCGCGGAGCATCGTCTCATGGAACCATTCCTCATTACTGTAATTTATCCCCTTCAACCGATAGGGCCCGATATAGGCGACATGGTTTCCGTCCCTGTCGATGATCCCCACATCCATATAGGATTTGGAGCGCATCTGAAGCAGTGTGAAAACCCGGTTCAGATGCTCCTCGTCTTTCAACTGATCGAAAGATTGGGTATAAACCAGAGTAGTTAATTGGGACAGGCGTTCTTCAAGAAAGAGATCTATAGCGTTGCGGCGGTTTTCTGCCATACTCCTGAGGTCTTCCACCACCCGCGCTTTGTAGACCCCTGAAAATCCCATGTGCATCCCGAAACCGACAACCAGGAGCGGAATCATGGCAAAACAGAGCGTGGTTATGACAATTTTGCGATAAAGCTTTTTATACCCGCCTATTTCTTCCATCGATCAACCCCGGATGATCTGGACCATGTGGGGCCAGAATGGAAATCTCGAATATCATTATCATGCGGACAGTGCGAATTGCCACCGTTTTTAGTTGTTTTTGATCTCGGTTCCAAGACATTTTGTCTCTGAGACCAGGCAGCCTGAACGAAGCCGTTGGATATTCCCAGTGCTGTCAACGCGGCGAATGCCGCCTCGTATTCTTCCTCTGTCGGCTTCCTGTCAAGGGGTGGGGTAGATGGGCCCTTATGAGCCGGGAAGTACTGGTTCATAAGACTTACCCAGACCTGCGGGCCAAACCGCCGCGCAAGAAATGAGAGGCAATCGCCGGAACCGGACAGGTTTTCCGGCAGTACCAGGTGACGCACCATCATGCCCTTCAGAGCGATCCCCTGCGCGTCGGTTCGGATCGGTCCGGCCTGCCTCCACATTTCGACAAGGGCCTCCCGGTTGTAACTGACGTAATCTGCGGCCCCGGAATATTTTTTCGCTGTTTGGGGGTCGGAGTATTTAATATCGGGCAGGTAAACGTCTATGATTCCATCGAGCAGTCTGAGAATCTCAAGAGATTCATAGCCGCTCGAGTTATAGACGATCGGGATTCGAAGACCCCGGTGCGCGGCCGATAGAATGGCGCTGACAACCGCAGCCATCTGATGGGTCGAAGTTACCAGGTTGATGTTGTGCGCCCCCTTGTTTTGGAGCTCGAGCATCCCTGAAGCAAGGTCCTCCACGCTCATTTCGCGGCCAACCCCGAGTTGGCTGATCGGATAGTTCTGACAGAAGATGCAGCTCAGAGTACAGCCGGAAAAAAATATCGTGCCGGAGCCGCCGGTTCCGGAGACAGGGGGTTCTTCCCAGTGATGCAGATATATTGAAGCTACCTTTGGCAGACTCCCAACACCGCAATAGCCCACTTTTGCGCCTTTTCGGTCAACGGCGCAGCCTCGAGGGCAAAGATCGCATCGGTGAAGCCTTGCATCAAGGGCTTGGGCCCTGCGTGCAAGCTCGCCGGTCGCCAGAAGTTTTAAATAACCGCTTTGTGCAACAGGGGCGCCTACGGCAGAAAAATCAGCCGGCAAAGCGCTCGACCCATTTTTCGCCATCCCAGATACCCATAATCCTGCCGGAGTTTGAAACCTCATAACCTCCCATCGAGGTCACCATGCTGCGAAACGAATCCGAAGCAATGATATCAAGCGCCGTCCGCATCTTGAAGTCCGGCCATGCGCTTTCCGCTATCACCAGGTCGTAGCGTTCCCGGCCGATCGGAATGAAACCCAGGTCCAGCGCCTTTGCCGAAGAGTAGATCGCCATTCCCGCATCGGCCCGCCCGCTCAAAACATTTACGGCGATGCTCATATGCGTGAATTCTTCCTGGTCGTACCCGTTGATCTCCTTAGCCGGAAGGCCGCGCTGGTGCAGACAGTAGTCAAAGAGCACGCGCGTTCCCGAACCGGCCTGCCGGTTTATAAAGACCACATCCGGCCGCAGAAGGTCTTCTATTCCATTTATCCCTTTAGGGTTCGCTTTGCCGACAAGCAGCCCCTGCTCCCGCATGGCAAGTTGAACCAGCCGCACCGGGGTCCCTTTGAGATAGCGTTCCACGTAATAGTAGTTGTACTCTCCTGTTTGCGTATCCAGCAGATGCGAGCCGGCAAAATGGGTCTGTCTTCGCCTTAGCGCCATCAGTCCGCCGAGGCTGCCCACATTGCTCGATGAGAGATGAATCCTGCTGTCCCTGCCCTTCAGTTCGTTGGCTATCAGGTCAATAGTGTTGTCGTGGCTTCCGATCATGATAAGCGTATAATCGAGTTGGTCTTTCGACCGAAGGAGCCTCACCTCTACCCCGGATCCCTCATCGACGCCCTCCTGCTCCTGGGGGATCTGCAGGATTCCGTCCGCACGGGTAAGTGATGTGATTATGCCCGCCCCTCTCTGGATTGGCATTGCAACCAATCTGCCATCGACACGGCCCAGGATCACGCGGACAAATTCTTCCAGGCCCAGCTTTGAAGGCAACTTCCTGCCAAGAACGGCCGAAATGGTGGGAAAATCAGGGCTTTGGCTTCCCTGAAGAGAGTAGAGCAGCGGTCTTACGAACTGTTCGAAGGCCATGATAGCCGAAACGGGATATCCTGGAATTCCGACAACCGGTTTTCCGCCCACCACCCCGAGGATAACGGGTTTTCCAGGCATCATGGCGACCCCGTGCGTCAACACTTCCCCAAGTTCCTCGATAACCGCCGCCGTGTAGTCTTCCGATCCGGCGGAAGACCCGGCGTTTATCAAGACCACATCGGCCGAAGACTCAACCCCTTCCCGCAGCGCCTCCTTTATCGAGTCATATTCGTCGGGCACAACGTTACGCAGTATCGGAGTCCCCCGGCATTCCTCGACCATTCCCGCAAGAATGGCCCCGTTGAACTCGACGATTTGACCAGGCATTGCTTCAGCCGCCCTGTCGGCCGGAATGATTTCAGTACCGGTGGGCTGAATAAATACTCGCGGTCTGGCAAAAACGCTTACCGTCAAAGTGCCTGCCGCCAGGATGGAACCGACGTCGGCAGGCCGCAAAACATGCTGCCGGGGCAAGAGCAACTCGCCGGTCACGATGTCTTCACCCACCTTGCGCACGTGTTGCCAGGGGAATGCGGCGGATCGGATTTCTATTTCCGAATCCGATACGCGCTCGACATCCTCGATCATGATGACCGCGTCCGCCTCTTTGGGAAGCGGGTCGCCCGTGTCGACGGGCTGGGCGCTTTGTCCGGTAAGGCGAAGGGGTGCAGCGTCGCTCGCGCCGTATGTATCGCGAGCGCGCACCGCATAGCCGTCCATCGCCGCTCCATGATAGTGCGGGACCGAGCGTATGGCGATAACTGGCCGCGAAGTGACACGCCCAAGACTTGAAGCCGCCTGGACCTGCTCTTCGGCCGTGCGGAGCGTGCCGGTCCGGCCCTGCCAGATTTCCCGCGCTTCCGCGAGGGTTTTCATTTTGAGATAGATATTTCTCTTCATTAGAGCCTTTTGAAACCAAAGCGCTTGAAAAAATCCATTCGAAAGCGCCTGGGGGCGGTCAGGTTCACTTCGGCGATATACACCTGTTCGAGTTGGTCGAGTTCTGCCTGAACCCAGTTTTCAATGTTGTCCAATCCCCTTACCCACTGATTGAAATCGTCTTTGTCCAGCATTTTGGGAGGCTGGAGTATGAAACTGCCGCCCCCGTACTGGTGAACGCGCTTTTCACCGAACACAGCGTTGTAATCGGCAGTGTTGACCCCAACGACCGGAACGAAATTATCGAAGGCCCGGACCATCGCCCCCGTTTTCCAGTGGCCGCGCAAGACCGGGAAGATGCTTGGATTGAAAACGATATCGACCCCCTGCTCAGAAAGCTGGCGCCCGGCTTCGGGCTGTCCCCAGAAATCGATGCAAACCGGCATGCCGAGCTTTCCGAAATCGGTTGCAAAGACCCTGAACACTCCGTCTCCCGAAGAGATTCCAAGCCTGTCGCGCTCCAGTGCTCCGACACTGAGCTTGCGCTGTCTGCCCGCCACTCGTCCGGCCCGGTTGAAAAGAGTAGCGGTATTGTAGCGCTTGCCGCCCTCTTCTTCCACTATGCCCGCTATCAGATAACACTTAAAATTGCGGGCTGCCGAACCCATCTCTCGTTCGCCCATGAATGGGAAATATTCCGGAAAACAGATTAGGTCCAGCTCTTCTCCCCGGCACTTCTCCATTAGTTGCAGGGCGTGTCCGATATTGCGCGGATCGTCGAAGGAAGGGTACGGCTTTGGCTGAATGATAGCTATTCGTATATTGTCTTTCATAGAAACCCCTTGACTCTGGTCGTGCAGATTCGGCAAAAATGGCTAAGCGCCGAGGATTCTTCCTGCCATTGCGACGATGTGGCTTGCTATGGCCAGAGAGGAAGTGGCGGCCGGAGAGGGTGCGTTCAGCAGGTGAATAACTTTCTCTGTCTGCTGGATGACGAAATCGTCGAGAAGTTTTCCGTCATGACCCAGGGCCTGGGCCCGCACCCCCGCTCCGCCCGGCTCGAGATCGCCCCTGGAAACATCGGGCACTAATTTCTGGAGAGCCCTGGTAAAAAGGGATTTGGAAAATGAGCGCATCATTTCGCCCATTCCGGTTCTCCAGTGTTTCGAAACGAGGCGCCAAAAACCATCATAGCTCAGGGTCTCCCACAGTTCCAGGGGAGAAAACCGCGTTCTACTGTATCCCTCGCGGGCAAAGGCGAGCACGGCGTTCGGTCCGGCCTCGACTTTCCCGTCGATCGTTCGTGTAAAATGTACCCCAAGGAAAGGGAATCCGGGGTCTGGGACCGGATAAATGAGGTTTCTGACAAGATATTCGCGCTTTGGTTTTATCCGGTAGTATTCGCCCCGGAAAGGAACGATCCGGCAGGGGGGACGCATGCCCGAAGACCGAGCGACACGATCTGAGTAGAGCCCGGCGCAATTTATGAGGACCCGGCTTTGAAATTCACCACGGCCGGTTTCTATCCGCAGTGTTTTCGAATCGAGGTCCTTTACTTTTTTGACTTTAGCTCCCAGGAAAAGCTCTCCGCCCTTTTTCCCGAATACCTCGGCATAAGCTTTGGCGACTTGCCTGAAGTCCACAATTCCTGCGCCCGGAACCAGCATTCCCCGGATGCACTTCGCATGTGGCTCGAACTCTCTCACCTCGCCGGGACTGAGCATCTGCAGGCCGGCAACACCGTTTTCACGGCCTCTGCGAAACAGTTCGGCAAGGGCCGGGAGTTGTTCGTCGCGCGCCGCTATGACCACCTTCCCGCAAATCTCATGCTTGACATTGTGGGCCGGGCAGAAACGTATGAGTTCGTCGCGGCCCGAAGTACACATACGAGCCTTGAAGGAGCCGGGCCGGTAGTAGAGTCCGGAATGAATGACGCCGCTGTTGTGCCCGGTCTGATGAGCGGCAATCATGTTCTCCTTCTCTAAAATCGCCGCCCTCAGTCCGGGGAACTCTTCCAGCAGTCTCATTCCTGTGGCCAGACCGATTATTCCGGCCCCTATAATTGCGACATCGAATGGATCGTTCATAATTTGAGTATACCAGATTCCAGTTCGGACATCGACCATCAACACCGCAGCACAACCTCGCTCCTCCACTCCGTCCTCCGTCCTCCGTTTTCCGTCCTCTGTTTTATAGCCCCCTATTTCCTTCTTCAACGAGATGGTTATATTTTTGCCGCTCAACATGGTGCTGGGCAGCGGCTCAAATATTTTCAATTCCAGATCGTGGAGGACCACTGCAATGGCTGAAAAGATTGAAGTTTGTCACTGCGAAAAGTGCGGAAACGAAGCTGAAATGACCATCTCCTGCCAGATGGTCGAGGTTCGGGCGGCCTCAGGCGAGATCAAAGAAAAACAGCGTGAAACCCGCACATGCAAAGTGTGCGGAAACGAAGCAGACCTTATCGTAGACTTCGATTAGTTTGCCTCATCGAATCTCGGTAGTAATTTATTGCGCCTGGTCTACGAGAGATATCTGTGGGATTACTTCGGTTGACATGGAGCCTTGCCCGGAGTATACTCCAATCTGTTGCCGCGGGGTGGAGCAGTCAGGTAGCTCGTCGGGCTCATAACCCGAAGGTCCTTGGTTCAAATCCAAGCCCCGCTACCAAGACAAATTAGGGACTTAGCGAAAAATCTAAGTCCCTCACTTTATGCTTTGGACGTCCGTTCCCGCGCCGTTCCCCACACCCAAGGCAGAAAACCTCTGAAAAATAACTTGGCCCCACAGTGTAATTTCTTTAAACGCTCAGAGGATTTTAGCCGTCATGCCGATAAACAACAAAGATGAAGACTATTTCATCCCGGTTCTGGCTCCATACGTCCAATGGGTAAAGAGGTATAGACAGCTTATATCTTCGCTCTACAAAGAGCACAAAACGGTCCGGAAGGCATGGAAAGCCTTCAGGGATTCGGTGCCTGGTGTCGAGAGGAGGCTCGAATTCGGTATTTTTGAGCAAATCCTGCTCTTCAGCCTTTTTCTTTCGGAATGGAATACCAGTGAAAAGGGAGATGACCCCGTTGACCAGGGTCGGCACGCGAGGCTGGGCAGAACTTACGGGGAGGATTATCCGGGCGGTCAGTTAGACACAGTTATACAGAAGCTCCAGAATGCTTTCGAGGAAAGAGACAGGGCCTTATGGAACCTAAAGCACGTTGAACAGAGCGCTCTGACGCTGAGGGACCAAAAAGCGGATTTGGCAACCCAGGTGAGCAGCCTCCGGAAAAATGTCGAGGCGCTTCAAATTGAATTGGACGCGGCCAATGAACACTTGGCGCGGGTTATACAAGAGCTGGACGGCTACAGGGTTGAAAACGCCGGCCTAAGGGGAAACAACGTTGTTTTCAAAGAGAAGGAAGCTTCTTTGGAACAGCAGATCGAGAGGCTGCGCAAAAAGCTCGACAAGCTTTCCACAGCTAAATCGCAAACCCGCCAGATTGTTGCAGTAAAGAACCTAGGTCCCGAAGAGGGATTTTCCCAGGCAGTTATACAATGGGTTAGACAATGGGGCGGCCAAGGAGTTAGACGTGAGGTTATACACAATCCCGAGCGAAGGACCTCTCCCAAGAAGATAGGCAGGTGGAATGCCCAACGTTCAAAAGACGGCTACTACCGGCTGTACCGGAAAATCGGAGGCAGGGTCCATTCGATCTATGTTGGAAAAGAGCTTGATATTGACAAGGCCGAGCGGAGGATAGCCGACAGGGAAAGAAAATTGTTGACCCCCAATCCCCCCACAGGCGGGACCGAGACCACCTATAGCAAGCGTCAAATGAAAATGCAGGCGCCTCCCCGATCTATCGACGCCCCGACAACTTAGCGGCCAGACTGGATCACTTAGGGGAAAAATCGTTCGCTTTCGCCTTGGATAGCCTTTGGTCCCTCTTTTGCTGCAAGACCTGGGCTTGTTCAACAAGAGACAGACTGCTTTGCCAACTCTGTTCGCAAAAGACATAGAACTTATCAAAAGCGGCCCCCTCGTGCAAAAGCTCCGTGTCGCGGGAAGGCGCGCCATAGGTTGACGTGTATTCGGCAAGCGCCATGATGTAATCGTAGCGCTTTTCCTTTTCGATAATGACCGGAGGATATCCCGCCTTCAGGCACGGAAGGTTTGCAATCAGCCGCGCAATCCTGCCGTTGCCGTCCCAAAAGGGATGTATGACCGCAAAAGATACGTGCAACCTCGCGTAAGATCTTAGGACTTCATGGGCATCCTTGAGGGTCTTGGTTTCTGCGTTCAGGAGCTGCAGCCAACGTTCCATCAGCTCGGGAACTTCCCAATGATCTGAAAACTCGATGGCCGTCAGGCGATTATTGAGGGTTACGTTGACGGAGTTGTTTTCCTTTTTCCAGCCGCCCATGGGCTTATAGACATCAAAAATCTCTTCGTTGATAACCAGCCTGTGCAGATCGAATAAATCCGTGGCCGCGATTTCATCTTTGGCGACCAGGGCGTACATAAGATCGACCGCGCGGGCATGCCCCTCGATGTCGCGGTGGTCCTTGAGGGATTTCCCGTTGATCGTCAGGCCCTCGCTTAAAACAAAGGCGGTTTCTCCCAAGGTAAGGGTATTCCCCTCAATGGCCGTGGATGTGTGTGTCCATAGGACCCTGAGCTGTTCCAGAAGATTTTTTCTGATGTCTTCCGACAATCCATCAAGGAACTTCATGGGCGGCCTTCTTCGCTGGGTTCGCCGGTTGGCGGAGGATGCGCTTGTGCCCCTGTCCCGCATGAAAATTGTACCATTTTCAGCACTATAACGCGAGAGGCAAAGTTTAATGAAATCGAACCACGGATGCACACGGATGCACACAGATAATAGGTTTCAATGCAGCGGAGCAACTTCACTCCGGAAATCAACCTATGACCTCTCACCCCTCACCCCTAACCCGTTTCGACCGCTTCAATGCGGCGAAGAAACTTCAGCTCGGCAAATCCTATTCACCTATTCACCCATTTGCCCACTCACCTGCTCTCAGGCGCTTCAACGAGGCCGGACCAATTCAGCTCCAGAAATCCACACTCCAACTGCTTAAATCGTTTCCGCGCACGTGCTCGACGCCTTTCGGCATCAAAGATCAGCTCAGTGAACGCTGTTAAGATAATGTTGAAAGTGACGAATTGAGCAACTGAGGGATTTAATAAAGCAGATTGAGGAGTTGGCCAGCTGAGGGATTGAGGCATTGAATTCCTAAATTTCTAAGTTACTAAATTGGAGTTTTGAGATGGATTTAGGGATTTAGGAATTTAGGGATTGAGGATATAGGAATTTGATTTTTTCCCGCTCCCTGCTTCCTGCTTCTCACTTCCCTCTGCCCGCTTAGCCATTGACTTAGTCCAGTTATTGATCTATATTTGACCTAACTAATTGCTCAATTAAGGTTTGAATCATGATCAGACTCAACATTCATGAAGCCAAGACCCATCTGTCGCAGTATCTTGACCGCCTGGCCGGAGGGGAAACGATATTGCTCTGCAAGCGCAATGTGCCCATAGCGGAGATCCGTCCACTCTCACCGGAGCGACGCGCCCCGCGGCCCATCGGACTTGCCGGCGGAGCATTCAGGCTGCCGCCCTCTTTTTTCGAGCCGTTGCCGGATGAGCTGAGCGCTGCTTTTCGCGGAGAGCAGACGTGAATATTCTACTGGACACCTGCACTTTTCTGTGGATCGTGACGGATGCCTCGGAACTCTCCGCACAGGCGCGTGAGCTGTTTCAAGATCCCGCCAACGCAGTCTATTTGAGCAGTGTTTCCGCCTGGGAGATCGCCGTTAAGTATATGCTGGGGCGCCTGCCGCTTCCCGAGCCTCCGGACCGTTTTGTCGGCCCAATGCGGACAAGCCACGGCATCGAGCCGTTGCCGCTGGAGGAGGAAGCGGTCCTGATGCTGCCCCGGCTGCCGGACCTGCACAAGGACCCCTTTGACCGGATGCTGGTCTGCCAGGCGCTGACCCGCCAATTGGCGCTGCTCACTCCCGACGCCCTGATCCGCCAATACCCGGTCCGGGTTGTCTGGTAATCTGTGTCTCTACAGAAATGGCTATGGATTTGGGGATTCGCGAATCCATCGGAAACTCAGTCCCTGTTACGCCGCTGAACGTTCGCATTTTCGCGGGACGGCAGGCGTCTGGCGGTATAGAAAAGCACTGACGACACAAAAATCGTAATGCAGGCTACTGTAAATGCGAGCGACTTCCCGTGCCATAACCCGATAAACCAGCGCCTTAACTCGTCGGCGAGCACATTTGCCGTTCCGCCGTAGAGTTCCAGACCCCGCAGGTACGGTTTGGAATCTTCAGGCAAAATCGGATAAACGGATCCGCCTGCATCTTCGTAACCCAGGACGCTTGTCGAACGATCCAGAGATGTCTCATAAATCAGGACGGCACTGCCCAGCCCGGCCAGCAGGACAACGCCGCTGAGGAAATAAAGGAATGCAGGCAGATTCGTGGTTGTCCATTTCATGATGTGACTATATTTTCAACAACCCGGTGCTAAAGCCCTTTGATATGCCTGTGAAGTTCGGCTGTGTTCTTCATTCGCATACGGTCGCGGTCCTTCCTGATTTCCTCGAGTTCCTGCCAGAGGACGAGCAGGCCGGGATCGTCATGCCGCGCTCCTGCGCTCCAGGCCCGGATCAGACTGCGGTATATGTAGATCATCCTGCTGACGAGATCCACCGGGTATTCGCGTCCCTGGACTTTGAGCGTGTGAAGGCCCAGGTCCATGTACTTCCAAAGCTCTTCCCCGGAAACAACGAACGCGACGTTGGGATTTCGCCGGATACGCTCGCTGATGGACTCGATCTCTTCAGGCTTTTTCCCTCTCTGACCAAGGACTTTTCGCCTCTGCTCATCCGTCAGCATACAGAGCCGAAAGCAGCTTCCCGACCGGTCGGGCCATCCTTCGAATTCGATGATTTCATTGCCGTCTTCATCCCGGCACCTGCGCTCAATATAGGAATCGCCGATCAGCTCGTGAAACGAGCAGTTCCCTACCCCGCCCACGCAACGGTTGCCGTGGATCAGGACTTCCGTGGCCACTCCGAGGGAGTCTGCGGCGCTTTTGAAACCGGAGAGCTGTTCGACGGTTTTGATCTCGGTGCTTGCTACTACCTGGGTAGCGCCGTAGCCAACGTACTCGGCTATCTGCTCCCGCGTCTGGATATTACATCCCACACTGGCGTGAATCACCAGTTCGGGGAAGTTGTCGCGAGCCATCTGCATGACGAAAGGGGTCTTCACAATTATGCCCTCGGCCCCCCATGAGGCATATTTCGCGATTTTTCCAAGAAGGACCATTGCCTTGTCTCGAGGGACCTCCGCGTTGAGGGCAATTCGCACCTTCCCACCGAATCGGCCAGCGATCCGGACAGCCTCGCGAACCTTCGAATCTTCAAGCTCCCAGGCGCTTTTCCTGCGGCTAAACCCCTTCGATCCCACGTAGACGGCATCGGCGCCCTTCTCGAAAACGGCTTCCACCATTTCAAGACTTCCGCCGGGCGCCAGCAGTTCGTTCACGAATTTCTCCTCCACATCATAAGGCCCCTTTCAGCCGGCAGGTTGCAGACTCGTGAACTCTTGAGCAAGAGTACCCGGGCGCAGGCTGAAAGGGGCAGAATAGTACACTGCAAAAGCGCAGACCTCAGTATGGATCTGATTCAAATAACAGGATTACTCCCCGGCATTATCCCTCTACAATCTTAAAGAACTGATCAACCGGCAGAGCTTTGTATACTTCATACGAAACCGTGCCGTGCTGGACGGTGTTGACCATACTTTTCACTCTGGCGTCTTCATCGGGGAATTCGGCTATGATAAGATACTCTCCACGCGATACGATGTAGTAAGCTGAAATGATTTTCCCGCCGAACTTTTCGACATTTTTCCGGCCCTGTTCGAAGCGATCCCGTGACTTCTTGATTTCTTTGTTCCCTTCCGCTGTAACTTTCAAGAAAGAAGCATAGACAGGCATAAAACTCCTCCTTTTTAGAGAAAATGTTAATGTGTTTATGGCACAAGCATGCCGACAAGCAACCTCAAACGCCCTCCGGCGCATTACGGAGGGGAATACTCCGCGACGTGCTCACGGATAAGGAGTCAAACACCAGGCGGCCTGGGCAAGAAGCATGCCCCAGAGACTCAAGGGCCTCTTCCAAACCAGGTGGAGAGAGATTCAGGACCTGGCAAGATGCTTCGGCGGCAATCACATCAATGCTGTGACGCCCTTTTTGCTTGACTTTTATATTTAGCTTGTTAACTCTCATTTTGCAAGCAAAAGAGATAGTGCCGGGAGATTTAGATTGATTTGAAGTGGCCGTTCTATTTCTGTTTTCCGTTCCTGCGCCGTTGGATCTCGGCGAGTTTTCCAAATCCTTTATCTCGACTGTTCGTGTACCAAGCCACACCGGTAGCCGGCAACCCGCCTGTTACCGGGCAATGTGCGCGGGGAAAGGCATATGAGGAAAAAAATATCACCCCAGTCCGAACCTCTATCCTTTGAAATGTTATTCCAAAGCCTGAATGAACCCATGTTCATCTGCGATTCAAATCTTCGCATCCTCCAGGTCAACGAAGCTTTTTCCATGCTTTTTAAGGGCAATGGCGGACCATCGGTTGGAAAGCTATGCCATGAACTGTTTGCCGGCGAGAGCGGCGAGGATTTGGCCTCACGTTTTGATGCAGTGTTTCGGACGAAAACTGCCCAATCATGGGACATATCTCTTCCCCTGTCCGACGGAACATGGGGCAGTTTTGAATTCATCGCCTCCCCCATCTCGCATCCCGACGGTTCAATTACGAAAGCCATTGGGCACGCACACGATATTTCAAAGCGCAAGAACCTGGAAAAAGAATTACAGCTATCCGACGAACGATATAGAAAAATAGTCGAAACTGCTCGCGAAGGTATTTATATAATCGATAGCGAGGCGAGGATAAGTTTCGCCAACAAGCGACTGTCGACCATGCTTGGCTATCAACTCGATGAAGTACTGGGCAGGCGCATTTTCGATTTCATGGACGAAGCTTCGGAAGCACTTGCGCGGGCAAAGTTCCAAAGGCGACGGATGGGTTTATCCGACACCTTCGAAATAAAACTTATCAGAAAAGACGCTTCCAGCATCCATTGTCTTGTCTCGGCTTCCCCCATTATGGAGGATGGAATTTTTCAGGGCGCCCTGGCCATTTTGACAAATATCACGTGCCTTAAGGAGATCGAGGCTGCCCTGGTCTCCGCAAAAACCTTTTCTGAGAAGATCATCAACAGCATCACTGAAAAACTGATGGTGATCGATCCATCAACCTACCGGATAGTGCAGGTAAACGATCATTTTCTCTCCAGGACGATGTTTCAGAATGCCGAGGAGCTCTCGGGCAGGACCTGCTACGAAGTTCTTTTTGGCAGGAGTTTTCCGTGTCATGAAGCGGGAATTTTCTGCCCGGTGCGAAAGACCTACGAGACCGGACAGCCGCTCGTGTGCGACTCGATTCATCCCGAACTGGTGGAGAACGGAAGAGTCAAGCAGATCGCCACATACCCGATTATGGACAACGGGGGTAAAGTCGATCTGGTAATCCGAACCGAGCGGGACGTTACGGAGAAGAAAAATCTCGAACAGGCCCTGGCCCTCCGCTCCGAGGAACTGCTCCGGACGCAGCGCAGACTCGAAGAGCTGTTCAATCTTTCCCGCGAGGTGGGGACAAAGGCTACTTTGCCGGAGCTTGTGGAGTTTCTGCTGGAGTTTACCATCAAACTTCTTCCCGGTTCGGAGCCTGCTTTTTTGCTCCTGGACTCCTCGTGCGAGCAATTCCTGCGCCTGGAGAATTGCGAGCCAAAGTATGTTGAGAAGCTCCTGCGGATTTTGCAGAAACTGGAGTTATGCGCCCTTAGCTCGGAACTGGTTCACCAGATCAAAAAGTACAGGGTCAGGGACCTCATTGGGCCCTCGGACAAATCCCAGGTATTTCCTCTTCTTAAAATCGTCGCCGACTCGGACCCTACCTGGTCGGCTATCCCGCTGTTCGTGCGCAGGCAATGCATCGGCCTGCTCTTTTTGGGGTCAAAGACCTTCAACCGCTATCCGCCCGAGGACATCAGGTTCCTCGCGGCGCTGTGCGAACAGGCTTCGGGACACCTCAGAAATCTTGTAATGCACGAGACCGAAGTCAAAAACCTCAAATCACAGGTCACCGAACGCTCCGCATATGGCGACATTATCGGCCAGAGCAAGAGCATGCAGGAAATCTATGAGCTCATCGACCTTGTTTCCAGCTCAGACGCCACCGTGTTGATCTCGGGAGAAAACGGGACGGGCAAAGAACTGGTCGCCAATGCTATTCACAAGCAGAGTCATCGGCGAAAAGGCCCTTTTGTGGTCGCCAACTGCTCCGCTTACTCCCCCACCCTGCTCGAGAGCGAGATTTTCGGTCACGAAAAAGGCGCATTCACCGGTGCGACCCATCAGAAAAAGGGCCGGATCGAGCGTGCTCATGGCGGGACGCTTTTTCTGGACGAAATCGGGGAGATAGCTCCTTCCGTACAGATATTCCTGCTGCGGTTCCTCCAGGATCACTGCTTCGAAAGAGTGGGCGGGGAGAAGGTCATTTCGGTCGATGTCAGGGTTCTTGCGGCAACCAACCGCGATCTTCACCACGAGGTACAGGCGGGCAGGTTCAGAGATGATCTTTTTTACCGCCTGAACGTAATAGCGATCCATCTGCCGAGCCTGAGGGAGCACAAGGAGGACATTGCCCTGCTGGCCCATCATTTGCTTGCCAAACACAACCTAAGAGAACACAAGAATATCCATAACTTTTCATCCGGCGCCATGCAGGCCCTTCTGGATCATGACTGGCCTGGAAACGTCCGTCAACTCGAGAACGCCATCAGTCATGCGGTGGTGTTGTCCCAGGGAGACTTGATCCGCAGAAAGCACCTGCCAAGATTCCTTTGGGAGATAGGCTCAAACAGAACTTTGACCTCACTTTCCGAGAGCGAACGGGGACTTATCCTCGAAGCACTTGAGAGATCCAACTGGAACAAGCATGAAGCGGCCCGGTGTCTCAAAATCAGCAGAAGCACTCTATACAGCAAAATGAGTCGATACGGACTGGTGGAGGAGTCCAACGTGAGGTGTCTGGGGGGACGCTAAGGGGGTCGATTTTTAGACAGGTCCTCCAGTGCTTGATTTTAGGCCCTTTGCGCCTGATTTCACTAATAGTTGGGACGTATTTCGTACACTTTCTCGATTCCAGCCCTCCGTCAGATCTGGGAAAAAAAATTAAAAGCTAAAAATATTTTTTCTCCGGTTATTTTCACTCTCAGAAGCCCATTCTCTAGTTTTTCGCTCGGACTTTCATCCAGCGCGCGGGCGGCACTGCCTAAACAATCGGTTCAGTCCGGCAAGGCATGGCGACATCTCACGGCAATCAGACCGTTCTGATTCCTCGCGGGCACAAATCTTGTAAGGAGTTGATGGGTTTTTATAAATATTATAAAATGGGTTACGTAAATCTCTGCAGGTCTATTCGTCAGCCCTGAGACACCGGTTCAAAAGTGCAATTTTACGATTTCGGCACTATTCATACCCGATCCCGCTCCTTTCTCATCCTGACCGCCCACTCCCTTCATGCGCTGGGTGCCGACACCCCCTGGGGCGTGTTGTTTTCAATCCCCGCAGGGCCAATTCGTCTGATGACACCGCGCGACAGGAAAGGCCTCTGCTTTACGGTAACCGTGAGGAATATTTTATCGGTGATCTTTCGTGGTTCAGAGTCAATCCTTATTTTGCTCGCATTGAACATACGTCTTACCGGAAATCAATCGAGGACTGCAAATACGACTATTACAGTGAATATGGATTGAGAGGAGGTGGTCAAGGGACTGCGATTTCCCATTATGAGTTCTGGCTCTTTTTCGGGAGAATGATTGTTGTGCGGAGGTCCTTTCTCACCGGGACAAATAACGCGAGCCAGGCCGATTGCTAAACCACGTGGTGGCGCTGAGGAAACAACATTGTTTCGTGAACTCGGAAACAGAGGTCACCACGAACAAGGGAGGTAAAAGATGCCGGAAAAACGAGATATCGAGATAAAGAGTCGGGCCGATACCATAGGCCTGATGGATCTGGATGTAAGGCCCTACCCGGTCACCCCGCCGCCTTCGTACGAGGAGGTAAAGCCGATATATGAGAGAAGAAAGGCGCTGGAGTTCTGTGATTGGGCCGAGGACAGTTTAAGATTCGAAAAAAGATACACGAAGGATGAGGCCCTGACAGGATACAGGATTCTGGACATCGGCCTGTGGAGACTTGGCCACAAATTTTGCGCCTCTCTGTATGGCGAAGCAGGGGCCGAGGTCGTTTCGATCGAACCGCCCAAAGGCGATCCCTTGCGGAAGCTGACACCTTTCGGCCGCGAAGAGTACCTTCTCCAAAACAAGGAGAGCGGCGAAAAATGCGGCATGGAGTTCGTCAACGAGACGGTGAACACCCATTGCGTAACCCTTGATGTGGAGACAGAGGAAGGGCAGGAAATTTTCAAGAGAATGGCAATGAACGTCGACGTATTGATCGACGGGATGCCGCCCGGTTACATGGATAATCTGGGCATCGGGTACCGGCAGCTCAAGGAAGCCAACCCCAGAATGGTCTACGTCTGGATCGGCATGCTCGGCCAATGGGGTCCCTGGAAGGACAAGCAATCCAAGTTCGGTCAGTGGATGATCGAGCCCTTCGCCAGCGCTGCCAACTCCTGGATCCACAACACCGGATTGGCCCAGGACCTGCTCCCTCGCGGCAAGGGCGGCGATCCGACCCGCGCAGGCATTTGGCTTGCCGACTATGTCGCCGGCGCCCAGTCGTTCCTCAACTCCATTGCGGCCCTATATTGGAGAGACGAATTAGGCGGCACCGGGCAGATGATCGAGGTCACCGGCGCCGAAGCTTTAATGGATATTCTCGACTTCGACATTACCTGGTATGGTTTTAATTCAAGTATAAAGGCCCGTACCGGCGGCTGGGATGCATGCCTAAACCAGTATGCCTGGAACCCCTGTAAAGACGGCTACATGATGATCGGCGGCCAGACCGACAAGCTCTGGTATAATATAGGTTTTTGCCTTGAGCGTGATGTCCCCCAGTTCGGCCGGCTGATCCACGAAGATCCCCTCCTCAAGGAAATGGCGGCCAGAAACGCTTTGCACGCTCTTATAAAGACCTACACCCTGACCACCCGGTGGCTTAGAGACACCAACCGTGTGGAAGCCGAAACCAAGCTGCTCGAGTACCAGGTTGCGGCCGGGCCGGTCCTCTACATCGACGAGGTCTGCGAGTTCCCCCACTTCAAGTATCGGCCCTGGGTCTACGTACATGAGACCGATTACGGCCCTCTGCTGATCGCTTCGAGCCCGGCGTCCTACCAGGTCCGCGCTCCTTTCAGGTGCAAGTGGATGGGCAGAGATATCGGTTATGACAACTACGAGATCTATTTGAAATGGACTGGAATGGGCCAGACAGCAGTGAATGCAATGAAACAAAAGGGGGTGATATAATGGCGCAAGACCCAAGAGTAACACGTATGGAAGACCTGCCAGGCCCCAAGAGCAAAGGTGAAA